>JBDQGZ010000047.1:0-13207 GCA_040265115.1 Candidatus Nanopelagicales bacterium | reverse complement strand
TCGGAAAACCCTTCACCACACGGGTGGTGGAGGCGGCACTATCGACCTACCCCGGAATGTTTCCCACGACACCGCCGGGGGATCCGACGCCCTTCGGCGTCTACTGGCCCACAGCGGTGCATCGAGATCGAGTTCCGTCGATCGTCACCATGGACGGGGAGATCCTCCGATGAGCAGGGTGCTGCTTGGTCGACTGGTCGGAGCCCGAAGCGGGGATAAGGGCGGTGCGGCCAACGTCGGCATCTTCGTGCCACAAGGGGTTCCCGATCCCGACGCAGCGTACGCATGGCTCGAGGACTGGCTGACTGTTGATCGCGTCCACGAGTTGCTGCCTGACAGCAGCGACCTGCGTGTCGAGATCTATCCCCTGGCGAATCTGCGCGCGGTGAACGTCATCATTCACGGTCTGCTGGGACGGGGAGTCTCGGAAAATGCATCCCTCGACCCGCAGGCGAAGGGGCTGGGGGAGCAGGTTCGCGCACGCCTCGTGGACATCCCCGATCACCTCCTTCCGCCGGAGGGGGCGAATCTCGCATGACCGCCCAACCGCTGACCGATCGGGGGCGAAGGACCCGGGAGGGCCTCATCCTCGCTGCCCGCAACGTGTTCGAGGAGCGTGGCTACGACGGAACCCGCATGAGCGACATCGCCACGGCAGCCGGGGTGAGCCACGGGACGGTCTACACCTGGTTTGCAACGAAGGATGCGGTGCTCGCCGCGGTCGCAGACTCCATCATCGCTGATCTCTATGCGTCGATGCGCACCCCGGAAGGCACCGATGCCGCAGCGCGCATCGACAGGGCGAATCGGATCTATCTCGATTCCTACCGCCAGAACGCAGGACTGCTCAGCGTGATCGAGCAGGCGGCGGCGACCCGCGAGGAGTTCCGTGCGGTCCTCGCTGAATTGCGAGCCACCCATGTGCGCCGAGTCGCGGCGACGATCGAGCGGATGCAGAAGGACGGTGATGCGCGTTGCGACCTCGATCCGCAGGTGTCTGCCGCGGCGCTGTGCTCGATGGTCGAGGGGTTTTCGCGTCACTGGTTCGGTCGGGGAGAGACCTATGACGAGGAGATTGCCGTGAGGACGCTGACACAACTGTGGACCGCTGCATTAGGAATGACGAAGGAGTGAGGGATGAAGTTCACCGAGGAGCATGAGCAGTTCCGACAGGCAGTGCGTCGACTGGTCGACGAGGAGATCAATCCCCGTATTCATGAATGGGAGGAAGCTGGAATCTTCCCCGCGCATGAGGTCTTCGGGAAACTCGGGGCGATCGGGGCGATCGGACTGGAATACGACCCGGAGTTCGGTGGTGGCGGCGCAGATCACTCCTTCACCTATATCTTCGCCCAAGAACTCGGTCGTTGCGATGCAGCCGGTGTCCCGATGGCGATTGCTGTCCAGTGTGCGATGGCGACGCCGGCGCTAGCGCGATACGGGTCGGATGAGCTCAAGCGGACGTGGCTCGAACCCACGCTTCGCGGCGAGATGGTGTGCTCGATCGCCGTGAGCGAACCCGACGCGGGTTCTGATGTCGCGGGGATCTCAACACGAGCTGTCCGCGACGGCGACGACCTCGTCATCACGGGTCGAAAGATGTGGATCACTAGCGGCACGCAGGCCGATTGGATCTGCCTGCTGGCGCGCACCGATGAGACATCGAAGCCCGGCGACTACCACGGCATGAGCTTGATCATCGTCCCTACGGATTCCCCGGGCTTCAGCGTGGGCCGCAAGATCGACAAGATGGGCAATCGTTCCAGCGACACCGCTGAGTTGGTCCTCGACGAGGTCCGGGTGCCAGCGACCAACGTGATCGGTGAGCCCGGGCGCGGATTCCAGCAGCAGATGACGCAGTTCCAGGACGAGCGACTCATTGGCGCCTACATCGCCGTCGCGGGAGCTCGTCGAGCCCTCGATCGAACGAAGGAGTACCTGCAGGACCGGAGTGCGTTCGGCAAACCGCTCCTGGCGAATCAGGCGCTGCAGTATCGGCTGGCGGAACTGTATGCCGAGGTCGATGTCGTCGATGGCTTCTGCCAGCTCGCTGCGCAGAAGTTTGCCGAGGGCGAGGACGTCACGCGTGAGGCGACTGTGGCGAAGCTCAAGGTCGGCCGTCTTGCTCGGGAGGTAGCCGATGCCTGTGTCCAATTCCACGGCGGAATGGGTTATGCGGAGGAGATGTGGGTGGCTCGCTATTTCCGCGATGCACGACTCGTATCGATTGGCGGCGGAGCCGATGAAGTGATGCTGCGCATCATCACGCTGATGGAAGGAATGACGAAGCGATGAGCAGCAGCGAATCGGACGCCGTATTGCTCACCCGTGACGCGGGTGTGGCGACCATCACCTTGAACAGGCCAGAGGCCAAGAACCGGCTCGACGGCGAGGGCATGGCGCTACTCATCGATCACCTTCAACAGACTGCTACTGATGACGAGATCCGCGTCGTGGTCATCACCGGATCAGGCAACGTGTTCTGCTCGGGAGCTGATCTTGCAGGTGCGGTGGCAGCGACAGATGGTGGCTTCGCCACAGGCGGAACGGATGCACTCGTCACCGTGCTCACCACCATGCTCGACCACCCCAAGCCCCTCATCGGGCGAGTGCAGGGACATGTCGCCGGCGGCGGCAATGGACTGGTGGCCGCCTGCGATATTGCCGTCGCGGCGGCTTCGGCACGCTTCGCCTTCAGTGAGGTGCGCCTGGGCCTGGCACCCGCAATCATCGCTACGGTCTGCATCCCCCGGATGAACCCGCGGGACGCGTCGGAGTTGCTGCTCACCGGTGAGCGGGTCACTGCTGACCGAGTGCTGCGGGCGGGATTGGTCACCGCTGTGGTCGAGGATGACGGCCTTGATGCGGCCGTGCAGCGATACGTCGAGTCCCTTCTTGCCTGTGGTCCTCAGGCACTGCGCGAGACAAAGGAACTGCTGCGCCGAGTTCCGATGTTGCAGCGTGATGAGGCATTCGCGTGGACAGCGGAGCTGTCGGCACGACTGTTCACCTCGGAGGAGGCGAAGGCGGGAATGACGGCCTTCCTCACCAAGTCCTCGGCTCCCTGGGTGCCCTAGGCGTAGAAACCGAATCGATGAGCGTCGACAAGTGTGTCGATGTCCGCGGCAAGTCTGCGGTTGTCAATCACTTCGACTAATCGCAGATGTTCGAGCAGGGCATGCAGGCTGGTGCCGTGAGTTTCGCCGAATGAGGCAAGGGCCTCCCGCAGGACGTCCTCTCGGTAGATCGCACACAGTGGTTGCCTGCGACCATCACCATCGACGAGCACCACTCCATCGGCATCGCCATCGCAGAGCCTCTCGTACAGGAGTGGGATGGCTTCGGGGCCAGCGGGGGCGTCCCCTGCCAGGATGACCACGGCGGTGTCCGCATGGGTGGTGCTGGGCTCATAGACGTGACCGAGGTGATCGAGCCCTGCCGCAATCGCGGCCACCGGTCCGCCGCCGGGAGGTTGCTCTCGTGTCCACGACACGCCCGGCCACGATTCCGGGTTGGATGCCTCCCCTATGACGACGACCGGCCCCACGACGACGACAGGAGGCCCGGTGGAGATCGCGTGGAGGGCGTCGACGGCGCCCTGGACGACGGTGTCGAGCAGGGTGATCCCACCGCGCTGGAGGGCAAGCTTGTCTCGACCCATGCGCGACGAGGTGCCCCCGGCGAGGATGAGCGCCCCGACGCGGGGCTTCGACGCCGACATACGCGGAATTCTCCCATCGCTGATGTGGGGGCGTAGGGTGTATCCCATGAAGAAACTACTGCTGCTCCTACTCGGTCTGGCCGCCATAGGTGCTGTCGTCTACGTCGTCACCCAGCGCAACTCCGACGACGACGCCTGATCCACCCTCCCCCTCGCCGCACGGCGAGGAGCGATGATCCGTAGGCCCGATCGAGAAAGCGACTCTCGCGCATGTCCTCTCTGAACCGCACCGTGATGATCATCGAAGACGATGAGGCGATCCGACTTGTCCTGCGCACCTTCCTCGAGGAGGAGGGATACCGCGTGGTTGAGGCGGTCACCGGTGAACAGGGCCTCGTACTCGTCCAGGACGAGCAGCCAGATGTCGTGCTCGTGGATCTGCGGTTGCCTGGAATCCACGGCTTCGACGTGATCCGTTCCCTGCGGGCCCAAAGCCAGGTGCCGATCATCGTCGTCACCGCACAGGCTGACAGCCATGATGTGGTGGCGGGGCTCGAGGCGGGGGCCGACGACTATGTCACGAAGCCCTTCGTGGCGAAGGAACTCTCCGCTCGGATCCGCTCCCAGTTGCGTCGCACTACCGCGACCGAGGAAGAGCCGGCCTCGTTGGTGTGCGGACCGATCGAGGTGCATCCAGACACGGCAGAGGTTCTCCTCGAAGGTGAGCCGATCATGCTGTCCCGCATCGAGTTTCGAGTTCTTCAGGAACTGGTGCTCGCACGGGGTAGGGTGCTCAGCCGGGATGAACTCCTGCGCCGAGTCTGGGGATACGGAAACGCGGGTGATGGTCGCGTGGTGGACAACCTGATCTACCGTCTGCGGTCGAAGATCGAGGTCGATCCAGCCAATCCAGCGCACCTGGTCACCGTGCGTGGCTTCGGGTACCGCCTGAAGGATTGAGCTGGCCCATGAGATCGGGTCCGCGATGAAGCTGGGTCTGCGGTCGCGTGTCGCCCTCACCTTCGGGGTGCTGTCGCTGGCGGTGGCTATTGCTGTCTCCGGGACCACCTATTTCCTGGCCCGGGTCTATCTGCTCAATCAGCGCGAAACTGCTGCTCTCACACGAGCACTCCTCGATGCGCGTGCGGCCTCAGCTGGCCTGGAAGCAGGGGTGGCCCCCGGACGAATCCTCGAGCAGATCCCCTCGGTGGGCACCTCCCAGCCCCTGCTGTTCGTTGATGGCGAGTGGTACACCGCCGGCGTCACCGTCTCTCCGGAATCCCTTCCCGCTGACCTGATCTCGGTCACCGCCGACACCGGCGGTGCCTTGCAGCGGTTCGCGGTGGGATCGGATCCGTATCTCGCGGTCGCGGTGGGCTTGAGCAGCGGTGGGCTCTATGTCGAAGTGTTCCCGCTGCTTGATCTCGACACCACTTTCGTCATCGCCGGCTGGGTGCTCCTCGTTCTCGCCGTCGCCTCCTTCGGGGCTGGGGCGACCGTCGGCCGGGGGGCGGGCGCCCGGATCTTGCGACCCTTGCGCGAGCTCTCCGAGGGAGCCGGTCAGGTCGCTGAGGGGGACTACTCCGTTCGATTGCGAGCGACCGGCGATCCTGATCTCGACCCGATCAGTGACTCCTTCAATGAGATGGCGGAGGCGGTTCAGTCCCAGATCTCTCGCGAACGACGGTTCACCGCGAACGTCAGCCATGAGTTGAGGTCTCCGCTGACGTCGGTGCTGGGAACTGCGGAGTTGCTCGAGCGGCGGCGAGAATCTCTGCCCGAGCGGGATGCCAACATCGTCGAGGTCTTGGTCCGGCAGGTTCGGCGCCTCTCCCAGATGGTGCTCGACCTTCTGGAGATCTCCAGCGTCACCTCCGACACCGAACTGCAGCGCGAGACTGCCGATGTCACGGTCTTGGTGCGAGAGGTGTTGCGGGATCGTGACCTGCCGGAGGAGCTCGTGCACGGGGGTGAGGCCCTCGCTCACACCGATGCCCGCAGATTCGAGCGCATTCTCGGGAACCTCATCGACAACGCCCAGCGTCATGGAGGTGGGGTCACCCGAGTCGAGGTGGTCTCACCGAAGACCTCGAACGACCCGGTGGTGATCACCGTCGATGACGAGGGCCCGGGAATCGAGCCGGAGGAGGCATCGCGTTTGTTCGAGCCATTTACCCGCGGTTCGGGGTCGGCGGGAACCGATGGGGCGGGGCTGGGCCTTGCCCTCGTGCGCGAGCAGAGCCGCCGGCTCGGGGCCAGCGTGGAAATCACCACCAACCCGGTCGGGCGTGGAGCCCGCTTCGTCGTGACTCTGCCGGTCGAGGCGCCCTGATGGTGCGCCGCCTGCTCGTCGGGATCGGGGCCGGTCTTCTGCTGCTGGGGGCCGTCACCGGATGCGGTGTCCCGGTCGAGTCCTCGGCCCAGCCGTTACCCTCCGGTGTCCTGCCCACGCCGACTCCGACCCCAAGCCCGACGGAGACTTCGACGACTCAGCCGGCCCCGGCCACCGCGCGCCTGTGGTTCGTGCAGGAGGAAGGGATCGTTCCCGTAACAGCTCCGGTGGAAGGCACCGAGCCGCAGCAGTTACTGGATGCTCTCGCTGCTGGTCCACCGGCTGACACCGAGAACCTGCGCACCGTGGTGGTCGATCCTCTGACGGGTGAGGCATTCGTCAGTGCGACGGACACCAATCCACCGCAGGTAGGAATCGTGACGGTGCAGGCGAGCCCCGCATTCACCGCACTCCCTCCCACCGAGCAGATCCTGCTGCTGGGTCAGGTGGTGTTGACGTTGACGGGAGTGCGCACAACCGATGGCGTGCTCGTGGTCAATGAGCAGGGTGAGGCTCTGGCTGTCCCCCTCCCCGATGGTCGTCTGCTCGATGGACCCGCCACCGCAGCGGACTATCGCTCTCTCGTGCGGGTGTCGTGACCTCAAGGTGAAAGACGACGTCTGGCTGGCGGAGATCTTCGATGCTCACGCGATCGAGGTGCGTCGCTATCTGCGTCGACGTCTCACGGGCGAGGCTAGCCCGGATATCGATGCCGATGACCTCACCGCGGAAGTGTTCGCCATCACGTGGCGGCGACGCGAGGACGTCACGGATCCGGTTCTGGCCTGGTTGTACGGGGTGGCTCGCCGGGTGCTCGCTACCCATCGTCGTCGCGTGATCGCGCTCCCCACCGTCGACGTGGAGGAGGATCGTCACGTCATTGATACGGCCGACCTGGTGAGCGATGACCTGGCGATGAAGCGGGCGTGGTCGATCCTGTCCGCACGTGATCGGGAGGTTTTGCTGCTCCTGGCCTGGGAGGGCCTGAGTGAAATCCAGGTCGCTGCAGTGCTGGGATTGAGTGAGGGCGGGGCCTCAGCGGCGATCTCGCGAGCGCGACGGCGACTACGCGATGCGATAGCCGCGCAGGGGACCGCCGCGGATGGTTAGTAGGGATCGCCTCGATCACGTTGAGACAGGATGCGTGCGATGACGCGCAACTGCATCGCGGTCGCAGCAACCATGCCGACGAAGCCGATCACCCTGAGATAGGTGGACACTGACTCGTTGGGCGCTAGTCCGGCGGCGATGAGGATAAGCGCGGAGCCGAGCAGCCCGACCACCCCGATAGCGGTGAAGAGAATCTGGGAGATCCAACGATCGAGGCGATGGCCGTCCTCGCCGTACCAGCGATCGACGCGCATCGTGAGACGCCCAGATCGTGCTTGGAGCGCGAGATCCTCGCCGAGCTGAGGCATCGATCGAAGGGCTGGGAGCGCACGCACGATCTCGCTGAGCACCTGATCGCGTGGGTTCATCTGGGAGCTCATGACCAGACCACCCATGCGCTCCTGGGTCGCCGGTCCCATGCGGAAGGACGAGTCGATGATCCGCAACGTGCCGTCGATGGTGAGGGTGGCGCGAGCCAGCACTGTAAGGGCTTCGGGTGCCCGAACCCCATGCCGGTTGAGGACCTTCAACACCTCGGATAGGGCGGAGGGGTCGAAGCCGCCTGCCTGGACGTCGGTCAGGATCGCGCCGAGATCGAACTCCAGGGACGAGATGTCGAGGTCGTCGGCGTTGTGTCCGGCGAGGCGACGAACGCCTCGCGCAAGGATGGAGGGGTCGCGCATTGTGAAGCCGATCGCGAGTTGTTGCAGACCCTCCAGGGTGATCGGGTCGAGGTGGCCGACCGCGCCGTAGTCGATCAGCCATAGCCGACCCTGCTCGTCGATCAGGACGTTGCCCGGATGAGGGTCGGCGTGATAGACGCCGTGGGTGAGCACCTGGGAGAGGAAGGAGTCGATGAGTCGCGAGGCGAGCACACTGCGTTCGACCCCGGTTGCATCAATAGCGGCCCGGTCGGAGACGGGAACACCATCAACGGCGTCCATCACCAGGACGCGCCTGGTGGTGTAGTCCGAGAAGATCTCCGGCATCTCCACATCGGTTGAATCCCCACGGTTCGCCCGCAGTGCGGCGTTGTTCGAGAGTTCGCGGGTGAAGTCGAGCTCCTCGGTGATGCCTGCGACGAGTTCTCGGGCAAGAGCGGCTAGGCCGAGTCGCTGCGCGGAATCGGATCGGCGCTGGAATTGCTCGGCTGCCCAGATCAAGACATTGCCGTCGCGCTCCACGTTGGCTTCGATTCCGGGGCGCTGCACTTTCACGATGACGTTGCGACCGTCGAACATGACGGCACGGTGCGTCACCCCGATAGATGCTGCAGCGAGCGCGTGATCATCGAAACTGGAAAAGATCTCCGAGATTGGCGCTCCCAGCTCGTTTTCGATGACGGTGTGGACCTCGTCGACAGGAAGACCGGGGACCGAGGTGCGAAGCCGGGCGAGTTCCTCGGTGAGAACGGTGGGAAGAAGATCCTCGCGGGTGGACGCGATCTGGCCGAACTTCACCAGGATGCCGCCGGCATCCTCGAGGGTTTTGCGCAGGGCCCGGGCGCCCTCCGGAGTCGCGAGGCTTTGGGTCGAGGGGATGCCGCGGCCGATCAGTCCATTGACGCGCGCCGCGTGGGCGATCTGGCGCAGTCGACGTAGACCGGCGAGTCGGACTTTCACCCAGCGGATGGGGTGGGGCAGCGACCAGCGGCGTCGTCGATCGCGCGGGCGGAATATTGCATCGAGGGCGACACTCGCGAGCAGGGTAATCACGAGGACATAGCCGAAGAAGCCGACGCCGAGCGCCCAGAGGTCGTTGAGATCATCGATATCCGCTTCGCTGTACTGGGCGGCGATGATGATCAGGCCGGCGAGGAATCCCACGATGCCGGCGAGCACGGCGCGACCGAATCCTCGGCGGACACCCAGGATTCGCCCGGCCAGCCAACCGACGACGACCAGCAGGACGACGATGACCAGGATCAGCCAGAGCGTGTCCCAGATCGTGGGCTCAGTCGTCATGGAGCGATCGTGCCATGACCGCTAGGGCCGGGTCATGCGGTTCCAGCCGCGGATGGAAAGCGCGCCACCGACGACAGCGAAGCCCACCACCCAGAGCAGCGACCAGCCGAGCGCTGAATCGACCTCACCGAGCAAGACCAGGCCGCGAGTGGCGTTCGCGAACTGGGTGACCGGGTTGATGGTGGCGAACCAGGCCAGCCAGTCGGGCATGGTCGAGACGGGAACGAACACGCTAGAGGCGAAGGTGAGGGGGAAGATCCAGATGAAGCCGGCGCTCTGGGCGACCTCGGGGGATTTCACCGACACTCCGATCGCGACGGCGATCCAGGCAAAGCCGAAGGCGATCACCATGAGCAGGATCCACGCGGCTAGCAGTCCCGGGCCCCATTCGGGCCGGAAGCCGACGAGGAGTCCGACGAGGAAGATGACGATGACGAGCAGCCCGGCGCGCAGCGTGTCGGCGACCACGCGACCGGTGAGCGGAGCGAGGCGTGCGGTGGGCAGGCTGCGCAGTCGATCGGTGAATCCGCTGGCGAGATCATCGCTGATGGCGACAGACGCCGAAGCGGCGGAGAAGAGTGCGTTTTGCACCACGATGCCGGGGATGAGCAGGTTGACGTAGTCGACTCCGGGGGGAGTTTCGATGGCGCCACCGAACACGTAGCGGAACAGCAGCACGAACATCACCGGCTGCACGATCGTGAACACGATGGCCTGCGGATTGCGGCGGAACTTTGCCAGGCTGCGCTGCGCTAGGGCGAAGGTGTCGATGAAGAAGCGGCCCAGATTCGGGGTGCGAGCAGGGGATGCCTGTCGAACAGTCGTGGTGTTCATCGGCCTCGCCTCCGCTTCGGCGATTCGGGAGCGGCTGGTTCTTCCTCCGCCACATGCCCGGTGTAGGTGAGGAAGACGTCATCGAGACTGGCGGTTGTCGTGCTCACTCCCGCCAGCGGGGCGACTTCCATGGCAGCGGCGAGGAGCGAATTCACACCGCCGCTTGCCGTTCGCGCCCGGACACTGCCCTCGACGATCTCGCCGGTGACGGCCTCCGCGAGAGGAGGCAGGGCGTGCGCATCGATCGGAGTGAGAATGAGGATCTCCTCTCCGACGGTGGCCTTCAATTCCGAGGGCGTGCCTTCCACGACCACTCGGCCCGCATCGATGATGCTGATCTGTGAGGCGAGAGCGTCGGCTTCCTCGAGGTACTGGGTGGTGAGCACGATGGTGACGCCCCGTGCGGCGATGGAGCGCACCTCGTCCCACAGGGCATTGCGGGTCCGGACATCGAGGCCCGTGGTGGGTTCGTCGAGGAATAGCACGCGGGGATCGCCCATGAGAGACGCAGCGAGATCGAGTCTGCGTCGCATACCGCCGGAGTAGGTCTTCGCGGGGCGTTCGGCGGCATCGGCGAGGTCGAATCGCTCGAGCAGGTCGGTCGCTCGCCGTTGGCGTTCTGGTCGCGGCAACCCGTAGAGCGTCCCTGTGAGAATCAGGTTTTCCTGACCGGTGAGTGATTCATCCACGGTGGCGTACTGACCGGCCACACCGATGATGTCGCGGACTGCTCCGGCCTCCCGGACAACGTCGAGTCCCTCGACGCTGACGTGACCGCTGGTCGGAATGAGGAGGGTAGTGGCCACGCGGATGAAGGTTGTCTTGCCAGCTCCATTCGGTCCGAGGATCGCATGTACCTCACCGTTGGCGATCGACAGATCGAGGCCGTCGAGTGCCTTCTTGGTGGTGTTCCGGGAGCCGTACACCACGTTGAGATCGCGTGCGCGCACCGCCCATTCGGAATCTGACACTCTCGACAGGCTACGCCTGTCGTGCCAGGCTCGCGTCTATTGGGTCGAGAGAGGGGAGATCCCATGGCCGATCGTCGGACGCCGTTGAAGCCGCTCCGCTGGACACCGCCGCGGGACCAGGGAATGACGGGGCAGTTCGCACGGCTGGATCGCATGGATGGGGTCACGCTCCTGCCCGTTACCGGGGTGGGTCCCGAAGACGTGGCGATCGCTGAGGATGGTCGCCTCCTGACCGGGACGGCCGATGGCCGGATTCTGCGGCTGAGTCTCGATGGCCACCACGTCGAGCGGGTGTCGGAGACTGGTGGACGACCGCTGGGGATCGAGATCCACCCGGAGGGCTGGTGGGTGGTCTGCGATGCCGATCGCGGCCTATTGCGCATTGATTCAAGTACGGGGGATGTGGAAACCCTGGTGAATTCGATCGACGGTCGACCCTTGCGCTTCACGAACAACGCTGCGGTGACAGCGACGGGGGAGATTTATTTCACCGACTCCTCGCGTCGATTCGGGATCGAGGAGTTCAAGGGCGATCTGCTCGCGCACACTTCATCGGGCCGCCTGCTCCGCTGGTCGGCCGGCCGGGATGTCGATGTCGTTCTCGACGGCCTCGACTTCGCCAATGGTGTCGCCCTCGCAGACGATGACTCCTTCGTGTTGGTCGCGGAGACGGGTGGCTATCGCGTCCAGCGGGTCGACCTGATCGGTGATCATGCGGGCGCGGCACGCGTGGTCCTCGACAACATGCCGGGGATGCCCGACAACATGTCCCGCGGTAGTGATGGAGTCTTCTGGATAGCGATGCCCTCGACCCGCAATCGCCTGTTAGATTCGCTGCTTCCTCGACCCGGCGCCCTTCGCTCGATGGTGTGGTCCCTGCCGGATGCTCTGCAGCCCGATGCCGATCGAGTGCTCTGGGTCGTCGGCGTCGACGGCGAGGGTCGAGTGGTGCGCAATCTCTATGTCGAGGACGCCGACTACCACTACGTCACCGGGGTGCGAGAGCACGAGGGGAAGCTCTACCTCGGCTCACTGGCGGAATCAGCGATCGGTGTGATCGACATTCCGACATGATCTCCTAGACGGAGGTGCGGACAGCGCAGGAGATCTCGCCGACGAGGCGCCTGCGGAGTGCCCAGAGCAACAGCCCGATCGCGGCGACGGCGAGGATCGGCTGAATGGGGGCGAACCACTGGACGGCACCGGTCGTGCCGAGCGCGATCAAGACGAGCTTGTTGCACACCGGACAGCCGACAGCGAAGAAGGAGACCAGTCCACCAACCACACCGGCCTCGCCTGCTCGATCGAGATGATCGGTGGAGTTCCCGTCATCAGCGGTATCCTCCGCGGAGCCGCTATCGACCCGGGGAGTCGCGATATAGGTCGCGACGAGCAGTCCGGCAAGGATTCCGGTGAGGATCGTGACCGGCCAGGACCACCACTCCGGCTCGATCGCGCGACCGAAGACCGGATTGGGGATGAGTGCCGTGGGAATGGCGAGCGCCGCCGTGGAGAGCACCGCGGCGATGCCGGCGATCCCCCATCGGCGTGCGGGCCACATGCGAAGGGCCTGCCAGGACTGCATACCCCCGAGGGTATACCAGGTCTCGGTTGGCGCGATATCCGGTCGAAACCTTGACCTGCTAGGAAGCACTCCGTGACCACGCAGCCCTTCGACGAGATGTATGACGGTGGGCTTCCTCGTGTGCCTCATGCGGAGTTGCATCGGGTCCTCGAACACCTCGGCCCCGAGGAACTCGGCAATCGAGCGCGGGTTCGTGATTCCTATCTGGATCGCCACGGCATCACGTTCACTCTCGGCGAGCGCGAACGTCCGCTGCCCATGGATCTCGTGCCGCGGATCATCACCGCCACCGAGTGGTCTCGAATCGAGGCGGGTGTCATCCAGCGACTGCGTGCCCTCGAGGCCTTCCTCGCCGATGTCTACGGGCCCGGACAGGTGCTTGCGGATGGAGTCATCCCACGTCACCTGGTGACGTCATCGACGCACTTCCATCGACAGGCTTGGGGGATCATCCCGCCGAACGGTGTGCGCATCCATGTTTCGGGGATCGATCTGATTCGCGATGAACAGGGTGAGTTTCGGGTGCTGGAGGACAATCTGCGCAATCCCTCGGGAGTGTCCTACGTTTTGGAGAACCGTCGCACGATGGGCCATGTTCTGCCCGAGGTATTCGCCGGTCACGTTGTTCGACCGGTGGCGGAATACCCTGATCGGCTCGAGCACGCGCTCCGTCTCGCTGCACCGGTGACCGATCCTGCCATCGTGGTGTTGACCCCGGGGGTGCACAACTCCGCCCACTACGAGCATGCC
>JBDQGZ010000046.1:0-13373 GCA_040265115.1 Candidatus Nanopelagicales bacterium | reverse complement strand
TCATCGCGCTGCTGGGTCTCTTCGTCCTCGGGGTGACCTTTTTCTACGGCTTGGCCATCGCTGCAGCCGCGACCGTCTTTGTCGTCATGCTCGCCGCCTTGATCCTTCTGCCCGCGATCGCGAGCCTGCTCGGCAGGCACACCCTGGGACTACGTGTGCCCTGGGCGCGCCACCCACGCGGCGTACCACTCGACGACAGCCGTTGGGCCGGCTATGGCCGATTCCTGCAGAAGGCACCCTGGCTCTCGGGTGCGCTCGCCCTCGGACTCGTCGTCCTGCTCGCCATCCCGGCATTCGGGATCCGACAGGGATTCCCCGACAACGGCAGCGCGGCTCCGGGTTCGACGGCGCGCATCGGTTATGACCTCATGAGCGAAGGTTTCGGTCCCGGGGTCAACGGTCCCTTCTTCGTGGCCGTCGTGCTCCCTCTCCCCCTCGACGACACCGCGTTGAAAACTGCTATCGGGGCCCTGGCCGCCACGGAGGGAGTGGCCTCGACGCTTCCGAACGAAGCGATGCTGCCGCTGTACAGCACGGCCACCATCGGTGGCAAGAACAGCCCCTTCAGCGAGAACGGGCTCGTGACGAGCGTCGTCGTCCAACCGACGACGGCCCCCGACGACCCGGCGACCAAGGAACTCCTCACCCGCTTGCGCACCCAGACAGCCGACCAGATTGCGCCTACAGGAGCGAACATCTACGTCGGAGGGACCCAGGCCGTCACGCAGGACTTCACGAACGTCCTCATCAGCGTGCTGCCGCTGTTCCTGCTCGTCGTCATCGGCCTGGGTTTCATTGCGCTCTTCCTGTTGTTCCGTTCCCTGCTCATCCCGCTTACCGCCGCCATCACCAGCCTGCTCAGCTTCGCGGCCGCACTCGGGGTCACCGTTGCGGTCTTTCAGTGGGGTTGGGGGGCAAGCCTGATCGGGGTGGCCACGACCGGTCCGATCCTGCCCTTCTTGCCCATCATGGTGTTCGCCATCCTCTTCGGACTCTCGATGGACTACGAGGTCTTCCTGGTGTCACGCATGCAGGAGGGCTGGCATCACACGGGCGATAATCTGGAAGCGGTCCGACATGGGCTCGCCGGATCGGGCAAGGTCGTCGTGGCCGCTGCCTTGATCATGAGTACGGTGTTCCTGGCATTCGTGCCTATTCCGAACGACACCATCAAACTCTTCGGCGTTGCCCTCGCCTCCGCCGTCCTCATCGACGCGTTCATCGTTCGCCTGATCCTCGTACCGAGCGTGATGTCCATGTTCGGTCGGGCGAATTGGTGGTTGCCCGGGTGGCTGGGGCGACGACTGCCCACCTTCACCGTCGAGTGATCTCAGCGGCAGGTGACGCGGTAGTGAACGAACGGTCGATCGCGGTACCCCGGGTCTAGCCGCATGGCAGGATGACGAAGAGTTGCGCACACCACCTGGCGAGGAGGCCTACGTGCCCTGGAACGGATATCTGGAGACGACGCCTCTGCAGCAGCGTCCGGCATGGACCA
The DNA here is from genome assembly GCA_040265115.1 of Candidatus Nanopelagicales bacterium. GTDB lineage: Bacteria > Actinomycetota > Actinomycetes > S36-B12 > S36-B12 > M55B157. The sequence continues at coordinate 11,875 of JBDQGZ010000046.1, read as the reverse complement.
ATCTAGAGAACGATCGGCGATTGATGGAGTCAACATCACTCAGTGAGTTGTTCTCTGCTGATCCGAATCGGCCCGAACAGTTCGAGATCGAGGCATGCGGGATATATGCGGATCTGTCGAAGAACCTGATCACCCGGGAGGTGCGTAACCACCTAGTCTCCCTGGCCGAGCAGAGCGGACTTCGGGAACACATCGATGCAATGTTCGACGGGGAGCACATCAACACCTCCGAGGACCGTGCGGTTCTCCATGTCGCTCTCCGCGCACCGACAGATCAGCGAATCACCACCTCCGGCCATGATGTGGTGCCTGACGTCCACCGGGTCCTAGACGCCATGTCGACCTTCGCGGAACACGTGCGATCCGGGGCATGGAAGGGGTCGACAGGAGAGACGATCAACGCTGTCGTGAACGTCGGGATCGGTGGATCGGATCTAGGTCCGGTCATGGCGTACGAAGCACTGCGCTACTACTCCGATCGCCACATCGAGTTCAGATTCATCTCCAACGTCGACTCCACGGACTTCGTCGAAGCGACTCGAGACCTCGACCCTGCTCGCACTCTGTTCATCATCGCGTCTAAGACCTTCACAACGCTGGAAACGATGACTAATGCCCATTCCGCTCGGGATTGGATCCGTGCGTCACTGGGAGACAAGGCCGATGTCGCTAAACACTTCGTCGCGGTGTCCACGAACGCTGACAAGGTCGCCGAATTCGGGATCGACACGAACAACATGTTCGGTTTCTGGGACTGGGTGGGCGGACGATACTCGATGGACTCGGCGATCGGACTGTCGACGATGATCGCCATCGGTCCTGAACACTTCCGAGAGATGCTCGCGGGCTTCCACGACATGGACGAGCACTTCCGAACCACTCCCTTCGAACGGAATCTCCCCGTGCTTATGGGGCTTCTCGCCGTGTGGTACCGAGACTTCTATGACTGCCAGACCATTGCGGTCCTGCCCTACAGCCAGTACTTGAAGAGGTTTCCGGCTTATCTCCAGCAGCTCACCATGGAGTACAACGGCAAGCATGTGCGCCTCGATGGAACCGCTGTCGACGCCGACACGGGTCCGGTCTACTGGGGAGAGCCGGGGACGAATGGTCAGCACAGCTTCTACCAACTGATCCACCAGGGAACCACCATGATCCCGGTGGACTTCATCGGTTTCGCGAAGACGAACAACCCACTCGGTTATCACCACGACATCCTCATGTCGAATGTCTTCGCCCAGGCCCAGGCCCTCGCCTTCGGCAAGACGGCTGACGAGATCCTCGCCGAAGGCGTCGCTTCGAATGTCGTCCCGCATAAGGTCATGCAGGGCAACAGGCCCAGCACGGTTCTCTTGGCGGAACTACTCACGCCATACCGGTTGGGCACCCTGATCGCACTCTATGAGCACAGCGTGTTCACCCAGGGAACGATCTGGGGCATTAATTCCTTCGACCAGTGGGGGGTCGAACTCGGGAAGGCCCTCGCCCAGGCGATCATTCCCGAACTCACCGCGGGTGAATCTCCCACCCTCTCCCACGATCCATCCACGAACTCACTCATCCGCAGATACCGTTCACTCAAGTCGTCATGACGCAACACCACACCAGCCGAACCATCTATCCACCCTCGAGGCACCGTCATCTATCACGGAGGAACACATGAGCGCTGCGCATCCGATGCAACTTGGCATGATCGGCCTGGGCCGCATGGGAGCCAACATCGTGCGTCGACTGATGCGCGACGGACACCGGTGCGTGGTCTATGACGTGGATGACGCCGCTGTCCAGGCGCTCGTGGCGGAGGGAGCGACGGGCGCCACGTCCATCGCGGACCTCATGAGCAAGCTGGAACGCCCCCGGGCCGCCTGGATGATGCTGCCCGCCGGCATTACCGGAAGAATCCTCGAGGAAATCGCTGAGCACGCTGAAGCCGACGACGTCATCATCGACGGTGGCAATTCCTACTACCGCGATGACATCGATCGCGCGGCGATGCTGAAGCCCCAGGGGGTCCACTACATCGACTGCGGTACGAGCGGCGGTGTCTGGGGACTGGAGCGTGGCTACTGCCTGATGATTGGTGGCGAGGATGCCCCGGTCACGCGCCTTGATCCCATCTGGGCCACCATCGCGCCAGGCCGAGGCACGGCTGAGCCGACTCCGGACCGCGACGACACCGGAAAGACCGCTCAAGACGGCTATCTGCATTGCGGTCCGAATGGCGCTGGGCACTTCGTCAAGATGGTTCACAACGGAGTCGAGTACGGGATGATGGCGGCCATCGCCGAGGGCCTGAGCATCATCAAGCATGCCGACTCCGGTCTGCATACGCAGGAGATCGATGCCGAGACCACTCCGCTGCGCGATCCGGAGTACTACCGCTATGAAATCGACATTCCGGAGGTCGCCGAGGTGTGGCGACGTGGCTCGGTCATCGGATCGTGGTTGATGGATCTCACCGCGAGTGCTCTCGCCCACTCCCCCGCCCTCGATGACTTCGAGGGTCGGGTGTCTGACTCCGGTGAAGGACGGTGGACTGTCCTTGCTGCAGTGGAGGAGGGGGTTCCCGCCGAGACGATCACCGCTGCCCTCTACGCGAGATTCCAGTCTCGTGGCAACGGGCTCTTCGCCGACAAGGTCATGTCCGCGATGCGGTCGGAGTTCGGCGGTCACGACGAGAAAAAGGCCTAGCGAGTGACCGGGACGCCGCGCTGGTCAGTGGAGTCGCATAAAGACCCGACTGAGTTGTTCCGCACGGCTGCGGCCCATGTGGCACGTCGGGCGCACGAAGCCGTCCGCGAGAACGGTCGGTTCACCTTCGCCGTGAGCGGTGGGCGAACCCCGTGGTTGATGTTCGCCGAATTGGTTCATGAGGACATGCCCTGGGACAGGACTGACATCTTCCAGGTGGACGAACGAATCACCGGCCCGGAGGACCCCGACCGAAACCTCCTACACCTGCACCAGGCGCTCGGGAGCGCCCCTGCACACGTTCATCCCATGCCCGTCGAAGCCGACGATCTCGAGGCGGCAGCTCGGCAGTACGCGGAGGAGTTGCCCGATCGGTTCGACCTGATCCACCTCGGTCTCGGCCCTGATGGCCACACGGCGTCGCTCGTACCGGGCGATCCGATCCTCGACGTCATCGATGAGCCGGTTGCGATCACGACTCATCCCTATCAGGGTCACCGACGCATGTCCCTGACCTATCCGACCCTGGATGCTGCCCGGCATGTGCTGTGGCTGGTCACGGGGGCTGACAAGGCACAGGCCCTGCGCCAACTCCTCGAACATGATGTCGCGATCCCCGCGGGTCGTGTGTCAGCCGAGGACAACCTGATCGTCACCGATCCGGCGGCCGAGGGGCGCTAGTCGACGTTCATAGGGTCGATCGGATGCCAGACTCCGAACGGTTCTTCGTGGCCGAACTACTTGGTGCGCGGCTCGGCCCCTCGAAGTTTGCGGAAGGCTGACCGCACCACACCTCCGAGCACCATGCCCAGGACGAACATGATGATCAGCAGGAGGAACAGCGGCATCTCGAGGGTGAATCCCCAGAGCCAGACCGTTGTCGAGTCGAGATTGCCGAAGATCAGGAAGGCAGCAGCAACGGCCACCACGACGATGGCGATGAGGCGCCCCGTTCCAATCCCCGATCCCTGATGGGTTCCTTCGCTCTTGTCATCTGCCATGCAAGGACCGTATCTGACCCTCATATCGATCCGCGACAGGTTCCACGTGAGTCGGACCGGGTGATCGATTCCGGACGATGGTCCCTACCGAGTCGCCGGCACCATCTGGCAGCATCGGCACTACACATCAGTGGCTCCCCCGGGAGTCGTGACTGAGGAGGTCACCATGAGCGCTGACGACGTCACCGACGCCGGATCCCCGGACGAGGTAGCCCGCGCCACTCAAGACACCGTCGATGTCGCCGGCGATGCCGCCGACCAGGCAGAGCGACTGAGCATGGTGATGGAAGCCGAGGCGATCCACGCGGCCCTGCACCCTTCCCCAGATGGTCAGCGGGAAGGAGACCCCGAGGGTTCCCTGGACGGTCTGGAGTATCCGCTGGAGGACACCGAGTCGGTCCTGGCGATGGAAGGTGCCGAAGATGCCAGCGACGACCCGATGCATGCGGGTGGACTCCAACCGGGAACCTGGATGCCTGCAGAGCAAGCCGCCATGCATGTCGTAGACCCAGAGGATCCGAGCGATCCGCTGGATGGACGCACCGCGGAGGATCTCGCCGACGATGACTCCGACGTCGATCCCTTCGACCGTCCGGGCTCGGAATTGACGCCTGAGGATCAAACCCTGCTGGGAATCGATCCCTACGACGCCTGACCAGCGTCTGCCACGATGCACTCATGAGTGACGCCGATGATCCCCGGTCCCTTGTGCTCTCCGAGATCACTGACGGGGTGTGCCTGATCACCCTGAACCGCCCTGAGCGCCTCAACGCTATGAGTCCGGCACTGCTGGAGCGCTACACCGACGTTCTGCACGCCTCGGAGGCAGACCCGCAAGCACGCGTGATCGTGGTGACCGGAGCAGGGAAGGGCTTCTGCGCGGGCGCTGACTTGGCCCTCCTCGCCCAGGGCCCCGACGCCCTCGAGGGGTTCGCCTCCGAGTTCGATGCCGAGGCGCTATTCGCGTTCACGGTGTCGATGACCACCCCGGTGGTGATGGCCATCAACGGCGCGGCTGCGGGTGCTGGATTCGTGCTCGCACTCACAGGTGATGTCCGATTCGCCAGCCGACAGGCCCTCTTTCTGAGCGTGTTCTCCCGGCTCGGTCTCACGGCCGAATATGGTGCGGCATGGCTTCTCCCCCGAGTCGTCGGACCGGCCCGGGCGCGCGAACTGCTCCTGAGCGGCCGCCCCATCGACGCCGACGAAGCGCTCCGGATCGGATTGGTAAGCGGGGTCAGCGAGAGCGCGCTCGACGCCGCGATGGACTGGGCGCGTGATGTGGCAGCACACTGCTCTCCCGCCTCGCTCGCGGCGATGAAGTCGCAGTTCGCCGCTGCGGAGGGAAGCGACCTCAGCACACACCTGGCCGAGAGTCTGGAGTGGATGTCCAGATCATTCCAGTGGCCGGACCTGGACGAGGCGCTGGCCGCTCGGGATGAGGGTCGGCCGCCGCGCTTCATGCCCGGCGCCGATCGGGACTAACCGGTCAGTCGAGATAGCCGCAGTGGGCAAGGCCCAACCGCACGAGTTGCCCCTGACCGGCGGTCATCTCGGCCTGGAAGGTGTAGGACAGCGCTTCCGCGGGTGAGACCCACGCGAGATCGAGTGCGTCCTGCGACGGCTCGCAGTCCCCATCGCACGGGACGACATAGGCCAGGCTGACGGCGTGCTGACGCGGATCGTGGAAACCCGTGACCTCGGGATCGGGGAAATACTCGGCCACGGTGAACGGCACGATCGTCACCGGCACCCGCGGCAGGGCCATCGAGCCGAGATCCTTCTCAAGATGCCGCAGGAGCGCGTCGCGGACACGCTCGCCATACAGCACCCGTCCTGACACGACTGATCGGCTCAGCGAACCATCTGGTCGTGCCCGCAGCAGCAGGCCCACCGCGGCGACCTGACCGAGCGCGTCGACCCGGACTGGCAATGCATCGACATACACGATCGGCAGCCGTTCACGGGCCTGAGCGAGCTCCTCTGTGCTCAGCCACGCCCCCCGGGTGTCGAGCATGTCACTCATCGCGCCTGCCCCTTCACTCACGAATGGTGGTCCCCTCCAGCGTATTGGTCTGGCCCATGCGGGATGGGGAGGACTCGCCTAGGCTGACGACCATGTCGGCACAGGAGAACACACCGGAGCCCACCGAGTCCGCACGCGAGGTGCGAGACGACGCGTATTGGCGCGAGGTGCTGACTCCTGAGGAATTCCACGTGCTGCGCCGTGCAGGCACCGAGGCCCCCTGGTCCGGTGAGTATGTCTCGTCCCACGATCCAGGCACCTACACCTGCCGAGGCTGCGGCAGCCCACTGTTCACCGCCTCCACGAAGTTTGACTCCCATTGCGGCTGGCCGTCCTTCTATGCCCCGATCGAGGACACGTCCGTGATCGAACTCCAAGACGCGTCACTGGGCATGGTGCGCACCGAGGTTCGCTGCTCCTCATGCGATGGCCATCTCGGACATGTGTTCGCCGGGGAGGGCTACACCACGCCTTCGGACCTGAGGTACTGCATCAACTCGCTGAGCATCCGCCACCAGCCACCCGATTCCCACTCCGACGGCGTGTGAACGCCGGGGTTGACGCCCCGTTCGACGTACCCTGGAGTGGTGCATTCCCCCGGCGGCCTGGACTCAGTCGACTTTGACCGCGCATTGGCCAGCCTGCGTCAGGAGCGTTTCCGTCCCGAGATCACCATTGATGAGGCGCCCGCACCGCAGCGGCTTGCCCCCCACGCCGTTGCCCTGACCGCGGAAATCCTCGACCCGGCGGACACCGAGGCTGATGCCATTGCGACGGGACGGCTCGTGGTCCTGCACGACCCCGAGGGTGTGGATTCCTGGGGCGGCACCTTTCGGGTGGTGAGTTATGCCCGAGCCGATCTGGAGGCCGACCTCGCGGGTGATCATTTGCTGACCTCGGTGGGCTGGAGTTGGCTGCAGGATGCCTTGGCCGAGGAAGGAGCTGCCCACCATTCCCTCGGTGGAACGGTCACGCGGGTGTTCAGCGAAGGCTTTGGCTCCCTCGTGGATTCCGGCTCGAATGGGCAAATCGAGATTCGCGCCTCGTGGACCCCAGAGAGCCCCCCGGAGGATCTCGGTCGGCATGCGCGTGCCTGGGCGTGCGTCCTGTCGAGTGCTGCCGGTCTCATTCCGGAAGCTGCTGGCGTGACTCGCCTCGGGCGTCCGAGCACACCCCAGCCCGGAGTCATGACGACATCCCCATGACTACGTCATCATGACCACTCCCACGGCCTCGACGGCCGACGCGGACTCAGATCCGCCCGAGGATGCCCCGCCGGAGCCTCTGCTCGTGATCACGCCCCACGACGGCGTACCTCCCCTGGTCGACACCCCCCGCGGACTTACCGCGGCACTTGACGCGTTGGCGGCGGGCACTGGTCCGATCGCCATTGATGCCGAGCGCGCGTCGGGATTCCGCTATGGACAGCGCGCCTACCTCATTCAGCTACACCGCGTCGATGGCGGCACCTGGCTCATCGATCCCATCGCCCTTCCTGATCTACACCGCCTTGCCGAGTTCGTGGCGCCCCTGGAGTGGATCTTGCACGCCGCAACGCAGGATCTGCCCTGCCTCGCTGAGGTCGGCCTGCGCCCGACTCGGCTGTTCGACACCGAGCTCGCCGGGCGACTCCTCGGTCGCGACAGGGTGGGACTCGGTCCGCTGGTTGCCGCGGAATTGGGCTGGCACCTCGCCAAGGGTCACGGCGCGGCGGACTGGTCCACCCGACCTCTACCCGAGGAATGGCGCGCCTATGCCGCGCTGGACGTCGAGGTGCTGCCCGCCTTGCGCGATCGGTTAGGACTGGCCCTGGATGATGCTGGCAAGGCGACCTGGGCTCAGGAGGAGTTCGATGCGCTGGTGGATTTCCAGGCTCCTCCGCCGCGTGCCGATCCCTGGCGGCGCACCTCGGGCATTCACGGAGTTCGCGACCGCCGAGGACTGGCCGTCGTGCAGGCGCTCTGGGAGGAACGGGACCGGATCGCCCGAGAACGCGATCTTGCACCCGGGCGGATCCTTCCCGACGCCGCGATCGTGTCCGCGGGCAGTCGACCTCCGACATCCGCGGAGGAGCTCGCATCGATCAAGGCCTTCTCGAAGGGTCGCGGGGGCCGGTTTCGATCTCGATGGTGGAGCGCCATCTGCTCGGCGCTTGAACTACCGGCGGGCGATCTCCCCGAGTTGGCATTACGTGGCGATGGGCCGCCCCCTCCGCGCATGTGGGGCGGCAAGGATCCGGAGGCTGCGGAACGACTCGCTAGGGCAAAGGCAGGTCTGGCCGAACTCTCCGCCGACTGGAACATTCCCGTGGAGAACCTCGCGACGCCTGATTCAGTCCGCCGCGTGCTCTGGCGCCCCCCGGAGCCGGCCAACTCAACCTCCATCGACGAGGCGCTCCGCGCGCTGGGCATACGTGCCTGGCAGCGTTCCTTGATCACGCCCGTCCTCGTGGACGCGATCCATCCCCAGGCGTCCTAGGAGAGAGTCGGTCCTGCTTCGTGGGTCCCCTCGGGGTGCGGGGAGGTCTCCCGATCCGGCAGGGAATGCGCGTCACCGTCCTGCGACTCCCAGGTCGCCGATACCCATTCGACCACCTGCCGGGAGATGTCCTGGGCGGTGAGGCCGCACACATCAAGCACCTGAGAGCGTGATCCGGGTTCGAGGAACTCGTCGGGCACACCGAAATCCTTGATCGGCGTCATCACATCTCGGGAGGCAAGCGCCTGACGCAGGGCCCCGGCGACCCCTCCCTGACGCAGCCCGTCTTCCATCACGACGACGCGTGGCGCGCTGGCGCACGCTTCGATGAGATCATCGCTGATCGGCAGGGCCCACCTCGGATCGATAACTCTCACCGCGATGCCCTGATCGCTGAGCCGCTCGGCTACCTCGAGGCTGAGCGCGGCGAAAGCTCCGATCCCGATCACCAACACATCCGGATCAACCGCGTCACGAAGTACCTCGACATCGCCCAGGTGACCTACGGCTGGGATGTCCGCACCGAGAGCCCCCTTGGGGAAGCGGACAACCGTGGGTGCATCGGAAACTGCCACTGCTTCATTGAGACAGCGCCGAAGGGTGGCCTCATCCCGCGGAGCTGCGAGCCGCAGACCGGGCACGATCGAGAGCAGCGCCATGTCCCACATTCCGTTGTGGCTTGCACCATCGTCACCGGTGACGCCTGCGCGGTCGAGGACGAAGGTGACCCCGGCCCGATGGAGGGCACAATCCATCAACACCTGATCGAATGCCCGATTGAGGAACGTCGCATAGACCGCGACAACAGGGTGCTTTCCAGCATAGGCCAACCCCGTCGCGCTAGTGACCGCATGCTGCTCGGCAATCCCGACGTCGTAGAACCGGTCGGGGAATCTCTCTCCGAAAGCGGACAATCCCGTGGGTCCGGCCATGGCTGCGGTGATTGCGACGACGTCAGATCTAACACCGCCAATTCGACACAGTTCATCGGAGAACACAGAGGTCCAACTCGTGGAACTCGCCGAGAGGGGCTTGCCCGTATCTGGATCGATGACTCCCACACCATGGAATCGATCCGCGTCGTCATCCTCCGCCGGTTGGTAGCCCCGCCCCTTAACTGTGATTGCGTGAACAATGACCGGCCCGTCGAAAGCAGCAGCTCGATTGAGAGCGTGTTCGAGCTCTGCGACATCGTGTCCGTCCACCGGACCGATGTACTTCAGTCCCAGGTCCTCGAACATGCCCTGTGGTGCAACGACGTCTTTCAAGCCCTTCTTCATTCCATGGAGCGTGTCGTAGACGGCTGGCCCCACCACGGGCGTGCGGTTCAGAAGTCGGCGGCCCCATTCGAGGAAGCGCTCATACCCACGGGTTGTGCGTAACGTTGACAGGTGATGCGCCAGACCGCCGATCGTGGGCGAGTAGGAGCGCTCGTTGTCATTCACGACGATGATGAGGGGGCGGTCACTGGCCGCGATGTTGTTCAGTGCCTCCCAGGACATGCCCCCGGTGAGCGCGCCATCCCCGATCACCGCCAGGACATGACGACCTCCACGGGCACCGAGAACTCCATCGAGTTGCCATGCTTTCGCGATGCCGTCCGCGTATGACAAAGCGGTGGAGGCATGGGAGTTCTCGATAACGTCGTGCACACTCTCAGCCCTGCTGGGATAGCCGGATAGACCACCCTGCTTGCGCAGCGTGTCGAACCCCTCCCGACGCCCGGTGAGGATCTTGTGCACATATGCCTGGTGCCCCGTGTCCCAAAGAATTACGTCACGCGGAGTGGAAAAGACTCGATGCAGCGCGACGCTCAATTCGACAACGCCCAGATTAGGTCCGAGGTGACCTCCCGTTTTCGACACACGGTCGACGAGGAACTCGCGAATCTGGGAGCACAGCGCATCCAGCTGGTCAGGATCGAGTGCGCGCAGGTCGTCAGGCGTGTTGATCTCGTCGATCAGCGACACCCTCATCACACTCCGCTCACTCCACCGACAGGCCGGATGCCTGCCGGTCCAGTCTAGGCCGGTGCGGCCAAGACCACACCTCAGCGCGCGAGGGAACGCAAGACGTATTGAAGGATTCCGCCGTGGCGGTAGTAGTCCGCCTCTCCGGGCGTGTCGATGCGAACGATCGCAGTGAACGCATGAGTCCGACCGTCATCCCCTTCAGCGATGACCTCAACTTCTCGGATCATGCCGTCATTGAGCGCCTCAACACCCTTGATGGTGATGATCTCGTGTCCCGTGAGACCCAGACTTTGGGCGGAGTCACCGGGGATGAACTGCAGGGGTAGGACACCCATGCCGATGAGGTTGGAGCGGTGGATGCGTTCGTAGGACTCCGCGAGAACTGCGCGAACGCCGAGGAGGGCCGTACCCTTCGCGGCCCAGTCTCGGGACGAGCCGGATCCATACTCCTTCCCGGCAATGATGACGAGCGGAGTGTCCTGTGCCGCGTAGGCGACGGCTGCGTCGAAGATGCTCACCTGGGGGTGGCCCGACGTGGTGAAGTCGAGGGTGAAGCCGCCCTGGACATCGTCGAGCATCAGGTTGCGCAACCGAATATTGGCGAATGTGCCTCGGATCATGACCTCGTGATTGCCCCGGCGGGAGCCATAGGAATTGAAGTCCTTGCGTTCGACGCCATGTTCGAGCAGATAGCGCCCTGCCGGACTGTCGGCCTTGATCGATCCGGCGGGAGAGATGTGGTCGGTCGTGACCGAATCGCCGAGAACGGCCAGCACACGGGCGTCTCGGATGTCGGTGACCGGTGCGGGTGTCGCGGACATCCCCTCGAAATACGGGGGTCGACGCACGTAGGTGGAGTCTGGATTCCAGTCGAAGGTGTCGCCCGTGGGAGTCGGGAGTGATCGCCACCGCTCGTCGCCGTCGAATACGTGCGCGTAGCGATCGGCGAACATCGACTCATCGATCGCGCTCGCGATCACGTCCTCGATCTCCTGGGTGCTCGGCCACAGATCGCGCAAATAAACGGGATCGCCCTTGGGGTCGAACGTGAGCGGATCGTTCAGCAGGTCGATGTCCATGGTTCCCGCGATCGAATACGCGACGACCAGGGGCGGGGAGGCCAGGTAGTTCATGGTGACGTCAGGATTGATCCGACCCTCGAAATTGCGATTGCCCGACAGGACGGATACGACGTTAAGCCCCTCGGCGTTGACGGCGGCACTGATCTCATCTGGGAGTGGTCCGGAGTTACCGATGCAGGTCGTGCAGCCATAACCGACCAGATCGAATCCGACCTTATCGAGATAGGGTGTGAGCCCAGCCCGGTCGTAGTAGTCGGTCACCACCTTGGAACCCGGCGCCAGGGTCGTCTTCACCCAGGGCTTTCGGGTCACCCCACGCTCGACGGCCTTCTTCGCGACCAGCGCAGCGGCGATCATCACGGATGGATTCGACGTGTTGGTGCATGAGGTGATGGCCGCGATCGCGACGGAGCCATGGTCGATCTCCACGTGAGATCCGTCCGCCATCGTCACCTCGACCGGGTGGGGAATGGCATCGGTATAGGTCGGGAGTGCAGCCCGAAACGCCTCCTGGGCCTGGGCGAGTCGGATGCGATCCTGGGGACGCTTCGGACCGGCGAGAGACGGCTCCACCGTGGCGAGATCTAGTTCGAGATATTCGCTGTACCGCGCCTCCTGCCCGGG
>JBDQGZ010000045.1:0-13527 GCA_040265115.1 Candidatus Nanopelagicales bacterium | reverse complement strand
CGGTCACGATGCATTGGAACTCGTCGGCCAGGCGGATCTCATGGTGCTCGATCTCGGGCTCCCCGATCTCGACGGACTCGACGTTGCGCGTCGAGTGCGCGCAGCCGGGCATGCCCTGCCGATCCTGGTTCTCACCGCGCGCGGTGAGGTTGGTGATCGTGTCGCTGGTCTCGACGCGGGTGCCGATGACTACCTGCCGAAGCCCTTCGATCTGTCGGAGTTGCTGGCCCGCGTGCGGGCCCTTTTGCGACGCACCCAGCCACACGCGGGAGCCACGGTGTTCACCCTCGGCGACATGACCGTGGACACTTCGAGACGAAAGGTGACCCGCGAGGAGGAGGAGATCGTCCTCACCAAGACCGAGTTCGCGCTCCTTCAGGTGTTGCTGTCCGCCGACGGCGCGGTCGTCGAACGCAGTGACCTGATGACGGAGGTGTGGGGATTCGCCTCCCCCACTCTGGATTCGAACCTGGACACCTACGTGTCCTATGTGCGGCGCAAGACTGAAACGGGTGGACGTTCGCGACTGGTGCACACCGTTCGGGGGGTCGGCTTCGTCGCTCGGGTCGATCCGTGAGACGCAGCCTGCGCACCACCGTCGCCCTCATCGTGGCGTTGACGGTGTTGCTCACCGTCGCAGGCCTCGCCGCGGCGATCTGGCTATTGACCCGCAACACGCTGATGCAAAGCGTCGACGCCTCTCTGGTGTCGCGCATCCAGGCCGGCATCTTCCTCACACCGCCGGATGAGGAGAACATCCCTTTCGTTCGACCGCCTATCCCGGGACAGCCGACGGTGATCGTCGACGCGGTCCTCGCGGATGGCGAGGTCTATGACATCGACACTCAGACATACGACCTGCCAGCCGATGAACTCGATGTGCAGATCTCGCTCTCCCCGCCCGGCACCAGCGCCTTCAGCACTCGCCTCACGCCGACAGGTGAGACCGTCCGGGTCTACACGGTCGCGGTCCAGGAGGGAGCAGCGGCCCGAGCGATTCGCAGTCTCGAGGAGACCCAGTCCAACCTGGTGCAGTTGGCGACCATCCTCGCTATCGGCGGGGGGATTGCAGTAGCCGTCGGGGCCGTCGCGGGTGTCATCGCGGTGCGGCGTTCGACCACACCGCTCGTGCAGGTCGCCGATGCGATGGGAGCGCTGTCTCGCGGTGAGCGTGATGCCAAGCCTCCGGTCGCCCGAGGCGGTGCACCGCGGGAGATCGTCGATGTGGTCGATGCGACGACGACTTTGCAGCGGGAACTCGCGCGCAGTCAGGCCCAGCAGGAGCAGCTCGTCCAGGATGCCGGACATGAGTTGCGCACCCCCCTGGCCTCGCTGCGCGCGAATGTGCAGTTCGCTGCCCGCACCGCGACAGATGAGACGACCGCGGAGTCGCTCGCTGCAGCGCAGTCGGAACTCGATGAGCTTGGTCGACTGGTGGAGGAACTGCTCGCCCTGGCGGCGCGCGACGAACAGGCACGCGAGGTGGTGGAGCTCGACATTCGAGGTGCCGCCGAGGCTGCGGCTCGCCGCTCCATGCGTCGATGGAATCGCAGCATCGATGTCGAAGTGCCCGAGGAACCCGTCATGATGCGCATCGACCCGATCGGGTTGGCGGAGATCCTCGGAAACTGCCTCGATAACGCCGCGAAATTCACCCCCGAGGGTGCGCCGATCGTTCTTGCCGTCGCGCTGACAGCCGACACCACGACTCTCGAGGTCCGCGATGGTGGCCCAGGAATTCCTGCGGATCAGCGTGCGGCTGTCCTCGAACGTTTCCACCGCACAGCAGAGGCCCGCGGCCTGCCCGGTAGTGGTCTGGGGCTGTCGATCGTGGCGCGAGCGGTGGCCGCAGCGAATGGCGATCTCGAACTTGGGTCGGCACCTGAGGGCGGACTCCTCGTCCGCGTGATTCTGCCCCGCTGAGCCATCACGCCTAGTGGTGTGTGCAGCTCGGGAGAACCTCGAGAGGAGAAGCCGGTGCCGGCGGCCACAATCCTGACACCTTGGATCACGCGCTCGGGGATGAGAGGGTAACGTCGCGGCATGGCTGAGCGAGTGCTGACTCAAGATCAGCACGTGGTTGTCGATCGCGACCCTGACACTCGAACCTGGCTGCGCGATAGGACAACCCCTACTGGCTGGTTGCAGGCCGCCTTCGTAGTGGCGGGGGTCATTCTGCATGCCTGGGCGATGGCCGGTGGCTTCTTCCACATGGATGATTTTTTCTACCTGGCGGATGCTCAGGCGCCATTCGTCGATTACGTCTTCCAGATCTATAACGGCCACCTGATGCCGGCGGAATTCGCCCTGGTGTGGGTTTCTCAAGCAATCGCACCGATGTCGTGGTCGCTTGCGGTACTGATCTCGACCGCGCTTTGGGCGATCTTCGGCTTCGGAGTCATGGCTGTCATGCGTCAGGCCTTCGGCGACCACCCTGCCACGTTCGTCTCATTGGCCCTGGTCATGTTCACTCCGCTCCTGACAACGGTCAGCGTGTGGTACGCCTCCGCATTGCAGGTACTTCCCTGGGGAGCGACCTTCGTGTGGCTGCTGTATTTCGCCATTCGTGACGCGAAGCAGCCGTCCCACCGATGGTGGATCGCTGGCACAGTCGTTTACGTCATCGGCTTGGCATTTTGGGAGAAGGCGTTACTGGCACTGCCGGTCGTGCTGTGGGTGGTGTGGCGAATGTGGCCGGGGCGAGCCCCCATCGGTCTCGGTGGGATGGGCCGACGATGGATCCTGCCCAGCGTCACCATCGCCATATCCGCTGTCTACAGCGTGATCTACCTAGCGCTTCAACCCGAGGCACCGCTTCGAAGTGATCCGAGCTCAGGTCAGATCTGGGAGGCCACACGCATTGGAATCGGGGAGGTGCTGCTTCCCGGACTCTTCGGCGCTCCGTGGGGTGGTTTCGCTGAGGGACTAGTGCCGGCCTCAGGACGACCGTGGTGGGTGATTGCACTGGCGTGGCAGGTCGTTGCCATCACGTTGATCGCCTCGGTGGTGCGATGGCGAGCCGCATGGAACATCTGGATCATCATCCTCGCCTATTCGGGCATTTCCATTGCCCTGTTCTCACTGGGCCGAATCAGCGCATTCGGGCTCCTCTTGGTTTATGACCCTCGATACATCGAAGACCTTGTGATTGTCACGAGCGTCCTACTGCCGTTTGCATTCCTCCGACCCCGTGGCTCAACCCTCCCGCAACCACGAAATTTCGACCTCATCCCCATGGGAGTTCAGCGATTCTTGTGGCCGGTGGTGGGCTTTGTCATGGTCAACCTCCTGGCGCTGTCCTCCATCACCGTGGGATGGACCTGGCAGGACAGCGCAGCCAAGTCTTTTGTCGGCAATGCACGTGCTGCGATGACTGAGGATCCGGGGCGAGTCGTCATTGACAGAGTGGTTCCTCCGGATGTGATGGCATCTCTTTTTCTCGATAAGGCGAATGCCTCCTATGTTCTTGCTGGTGCTGAGCTAGATGTCGTCTGGAATGGCGCTGGGCCCACCCTGTGGGCGATCGCGGATAACGGAGCTCTTTATCAACCGGGCATCGCGGTTGCGGCAACATCCTTCCCAGGCCCGAACGGTGACTGCGGCTGGGCTGTCTTCGAGGAGCCCACGACGATTGCCCTGGATCGCGACCTGTTCGAGTGGACATGGGTCGCCCAAATGGAGTACCTCGCAGCTGATGAAGGAGACATCGAGATCACACTCGGTGAGGAGGTCCAATTGGCGCGGGTGGAGGAAGGACTGAACGAACTTCAGTTCGTCATCGTGGGTGGCGGTGACCAGTTGACCATCACTCCACCGGATGATGCGGGTGTTTGTGTGGCCAAGGTTGAGATCGGGCAGCCTGAGGGACCCGCATGATCCGCGTTGGGTTGACCGGCGGCATTGGATCTGGGAAATCCACGGTTGCTCGGATGCTCGCGGAACACGGCGCCATTGTCATCGATGCAGATCGGATCGCGCGGGAGATCGTCGAACCGGGACAGCCGGCCCTGGCTGAGATCGCGGATCGGTTCGGACCTGATGTGATCGAGAAGTCCGGGGCGCTCGACCGGGCGGGCTTAGCCGCCATCGTGTTCCACGACACCACAGCCCTTGCCGATCTCAATGCCATCACTCATCCGCGTGTTGCCGAACGGACAGAGGAACTGATTTCCAATGCACCGGAGGACTCGATCGTCGTCTACGACATGCCACTGCTCGTCGAGAATGATCTCGCTGAGGGGTGGGACACAGTCATCGTGGTCATCGCCGATCGGCAGGTGCGGATCGCGAGGTTGCGTGAACGTGGCCTCGAAGACGATGACATCGAGGCGCGAATGGCGCGGCAGGCCAGCGATGAGGAGCGACGCGCTGTCGCCGACATCGTCATTGAAAATTCTGGTTCGCTCGGTGATCTGGAATCCCAGATCGACATGGTGTGGAGCAGCCTGGCAGCGCTGCCCTAGACGAACGTTGGCCCCGCTTCGAAGGAAGCGGGGCCAACGTTCATTTCGAAGAGAACGAAACTATTTAGTGCACTTCTTGTTCTTGCATTTCGCGATTCTCTGAACGACGGTCTTTGTCGTCCCCAGTTCCATGTCTGGGGTTAGCAACTGCGTGCCCAGAAGGGTGTTGATGAGACCAGCCTGACCGACACTCACCGTGAGGGTTCCTCGGAAGGCTGTCACAGTTGTCCGCGTCTTCTTCTTCTTGTTCACCTTGACCTTTGGCTTGCTCGCCTTGATGTTGATCACCGTGAACAAGGAGGTCAGGCCGATACCAGGAACATCTACGGAGATTTCCGCGTAAGTGAGCGGTTCATCCGACGGGTATCCGATGATTGGGTTGTTACCCGCGGCAACAAGCCCACCGTCCTTGGTGATCTGCAACTGGCCCTTGTGCTGGATGTATCCATCCCCAGTACCGGTGACGGGGAAAAGCAAACTGCCCTTCTTCACCTTGCCACCCTCTGTGGCCACGATGGAGACGCCGAGCCCCGCTAGGGCCTGGGCGATAGAACTGTCGAGCGTGATCTGTGTCTTGCCCCGGACTTTGTCATGGCCGTCAGCCTGGGCGGGTACGGCCGCAGCCAGACTGCCGCCGGCCACGAGGGCGACCGTGGCGATGACGCCAACGAGCCTCTTGTGCATCTTCATACATTCTCCTGGTCCTCATAGGGTCCGCGCGGCTCGCGTCCCTCCACCGGCTTACCGGCATGGACACCATCTTTAACCGGCGAGGGCGGGATTGCAGGGTGACCGAGAAAAATTCCTGATAGCGGACATGTCGGGGACTGGATCGCTCATAGAATCCAGCCATGCCAGGGGAACCGACTTTGATCTTCGATGGGGAGTGTGGGTTCTGCTCAGCGAGCGCGCGCTTCGCGGAGCATTGGGTGCGACCCCGGGCACGGATCGAACCGTGGCAGAACCTCGATCTGATGTCCTTTGGGTTGACTGAACAGGAGTGCACCGAAGCCGCGCAGTGGGTAGACCGCGATGGGGCAGTCAGATCGGGTGCCCGGGCGATTGCTGCCGCACTCATCGCCGGACGCGCACCCTGGCCGGTGTTCGGGCGAGTGCTCGATGCGCCGGCAGTGCGTCCGCTCGCCGCCCGCGTCTACCGATGGGTGGCACTCAACCGGGACAGATTCCCGGGCGCGACCCCGGCCTGCTCGATGAACTAGATCCCTACCAGCGCAGAACGAGTCGACCTGACTTATCGCGGAAGGTACCGACCGCGATCAGGATGATGTCGATGAGGACACCGATGCCCACGATGCCGCCGGTGAGCAGCCAGATGATCCCGGTGCCGACCTTGCCGACATAGAACCGATGGATGCCGAGGAAGCCGAGGAAGATCGCCAGCAGCAGGGTGACCAACCGGGACTTGTCGCTTTCGAGGACCACATTGCCGTCATAACTCATGAGGCCAGCCTGCCACGACGGAGTACGGCGTGGGGGGAGATGACACCGAGTGTCAGGCTCGGGACTGCCGGTCCTGCTCGAGTAGTCAGTCGATGAAGGCGGTCCGTGTCGATCTTCTGCTGATCGAGTGGAGTAGTGCGCGCCGCAACGTACGTCTGAGGATGCGACGTATCCCAAGTTGGAGGACATTTGGCCCACGTGGTGCGCCAGATATCCATGGCAAGGAACGAGAAGGTGCCTAGGCTGGTGTCATGGTCCGCTCCTTCTCAGCCGGGGACGTCCCGGTGTCCCATGCCCCACTGGAATCCGCTGATGTTGTCCACGGTGATGTCACCACAGGCGAGGTCGAGCTCGACACCATCGGGGAGATCAGTGTCGGAGTCTGGGAGCACTCGATGGGGACATCCACGGCGACGGAGATTGACGAAGTGTTCGTCGTGATCTCTGGTCGCGGCCGCGTCACCGATGTTGAGGGCAACGTGATCGAGTTGGCTCCCGGCGTGATTGGAGTCCTGCCGGCGGGTGCATCGACGACGTGGGAGGTCACCGAGCCGATCCGGAAGGTGTGGATCACCCTTGCTGACTAACAGCTGTTAAACGCGAGTCATTGCTCGGGCGACCAGTGCCACCATCATCGTCCCGATGTCCTCACCCGCAGCGACGAGCGCCTGCGGCACAAGGGAGGTCTCCGTCATGCCGGGGGCGACATTGGCCTCGAGGAACCACGGAACCCCGGACACGTCGATGATGAAGTCGATGCGCGACCAGTCCCGGAGTCGAAGACGGGCGTGAACGTCAACCGCAGCCGCAGCGGCACGGGCGGCGAGGTCGTCAGTGAGACGCGCGGGGACGTAGAACTCGGTGGTGCCAGCCGTGTAGCGGGCGGCATAGTCGTAGAAGCCGCCGTCGGGAACGATCTCCACGGCCGGGAGTGCGCGGGGGCCATCACCGGTGTCGATGACCCCGATCGCGACCTCTATGCCGGGGATGAACTGTTCGACTAGAGCAACCTCTCCGTAGGCAAAAGCACCCACCATCGCTGCGGGCAATTCACCTTCCTCGCGCACGACTGAAACACCGAGCGCGGAACCACCTCGCGAGGGCTTGACCACCATGGGCAGTCCGAGCCGTCCTGACAGGGCGTGCAAGACTCCCCCTGCGCCAAGTTCTCGAAAAGTGCTGTGGGGCAACGAGACTGAGTCGGGTGTCGCAACCTCGGACATCATGGCCTTGGCGATGGTCTTGTCGAAGGCGAAGCGTGAGGGATCAGGGCGAGAGCCGACATAGGCCAGCCCCAGGCACTCGAGAACATCTCGCAGGGCCCCATCCTCACCGGCAGCTCCGTGCACCAGCGGGACGACGCAGTCCGGCTTCATCCGGGTCAGATCCCGCAGCAGATCGGCATCGATGTCGCGTTCGAGGACCTCCCAGTCCGGCGCAGCCGACCGCAGCGCCTCCGCGACCCGACGACCCGATCGAATCGACACATCACGTTCAGGGGATAGTCCACCGGCGAGAACGACAACCTGCATGCGACTAGGCCTGATCCGGTGTCGGGGTGTTCGGCCCGGTCGGGTCGTGCAACGTGTGGCCCGTCCCGAACGTGGCGGCGAGATCGAGTTCGGTGTCGATAACCCCGGCCAGGCGACGCACCCCCTCGCGAATGCGCTCAGGCGTGGGATAGCAGTAGGACAGCCGCATGTGCTGGCGCCCGGAGCCATCGACGTAGAACCCGGTGCCGGGGACGTAGGCGACGAGCGCGGCGACAGCGCGCGGCAGCATCGCGGTCGCATCGAGTCCCTCGGGCAAGGTCAGCCAGGAGTAGAAGCCACCTGCCGGATGGGTCCACGTGGTGCCCTCGGGCATCTGGCGATCAAGTTCATCAAGGAGTGCGTCACGGCGCTCGCGGTAGGTCTCCTTGAAGACCTTGATCTGCTCGCGCCACGGCTGGGTGGCGAGATAGGACGAGATGGTCATCTGCGCATAGTTCGATGGACACAGCACTGCTGCTTCCGCGGCGAGCACGAGCTTTTCCCGCACGCCATGCGGAGCCAGGGCCCAGCCGACCCGCAGTCCCGACGCGATCGTCTTGGAGAAGGAACCGAGGTAGACCACCCCGTCTGCATCATCGGCACGGATCGCCCGCGGCGGCGCGTCGCCGAAGCCGACGTCATCGAAACCCAGCAGGCCGTAAGGGTCGTCCTCGAGCAGCAGCAGTCCCTCGCGGCGCGTGATCTCGAGGAGCTCGCGGCGACGCTGCGGACCCTGCGTGATCCCACCGGGGTTGTGGAATGACGGAATCGTGTAGACCATCTTGGGGCGCAATCCTGCAGCCCGTGCCGCGGTGATCGCCTCGCCCAGGGCGACCGGCTGCAGGCCCTCGACATCCATAGGCACATGCACGACCGTGCACTCATAGGAGCGGAACACCCCGAGGGCCCCCACATAGGAGGGTGCCTCGACGAAGACGACATCGCCGGGATCGCAGAACACACGCGTGACGAGGTCAAGGGCCATCTGGGAACCGGTCGTCACCACGATGTCATCGGGGTGACCGGTGATGCCGACCTCTGCCATCACCTCCCCGATATGCTCGCGCAGCATCGCATCCCCCTGCCCCGACCCGTACTGCAGCGCCTGCGCACCCTGGGAGCGGATCAGGTGCGACACGGTGTCGGCCATCGCATCGAGGTTGAGCGCATCGACATAGGGCATACCGCCGGCGAGCGACACCACCTCGGGCCGAGAGGCGACGGCGAACAGGGCGCGGATCTCCGAGGCGGTCATGCCTTTGGCACGCGCCGCATAGGAGTCGACCCAGGGGTCGAGGCGGTTCCCGTGTTCACTCACGCCCCCTATGCTCCCCTATAGGTGACGCGTGATGCAGGAGGGGTGAGCGACGGTGTGGCGAGGAGTGGCGAAACTGCTGGCCTGGATGGCGCTCGCGGCAGGGCTCGCCTTCGTGGTGCGAGCCCTCTGGCCGCACCCGGGTTATGCGTCGGGTTCGATCCCAAGGTCTTCGTCTGCCGACGCCGGGTCGGGAGCGAAATAGGCGACCACCGCGGCGGCAAGACCGTCGGCGACGGCGTCTCGGAATCGAGGATCGGCGAGGCGGGCGGCGTCCCGGGGGTGGGAGAGATAGCCCAATTCCATCCAGACGGCGGGCATTCGGGTGAGCCGGAGTAGATCCCAGGTACGCGGATGCGCACGGCAGTCGGTGAGGTCGGTGCGACGACACACCTCGTCATGCATCAACTCCGCGGCATGGCGACCGGAGAAGGAGTGCGTTCCTCCGCGGGGATCCCCGAAATAGAACGTCGAGATGCCGTTCGCATTCGGGAGTTGCACCCGTTCCACATGCAGACTCACCAGCAGATCAGCCCCCATCTCATTGGCGAAGGCGGCCCGCCGATTCTCTTCGACCAGGGTTGGGGCGGGGGTTCGCGTCAGCAGGACCTGGGTGCCGACCGCTGCCAGTCGACCCTCGAGTCGAGCGCAGACATCGGCGATGATTGCGGCCTCGGTCTCGGCGAACTGCTCGTCGGCGTCCGCGCCGCCCGGGTCGAGCATGACGACCTTCCCAGCCACCCCGCTGCGGGCCGAGTCCCAGGTGAGGCGTTCGCGCAGCGGTGCGGCGAGTTCGCCCTCGCCGACGGTGCGGGTCAGGCGCTGGAGGGCGCGATAGGTGTCCGGCCCGCACATGCCGTCAGCATCGACGCCGACATTGCGTTGGAATTCGCGGATCGCCGAGTCGGTGGCGACACCAAACACTCCGTCGGGTCGACCGCAGTCGAAGCCGAGATTGACCAGTCGCTGCTGGAGACCCAGCACGTCATCGCCGGACATGAGGTGCCCGGGATTGAACAGCAGCACACGGTCGCCTAAGGTCCAGCGAGCTTCGTCGAGATGGCGGAAGGTCTGCGGGCCGACGACACCATCGACGGGGATACCGCGATGCTGCTGGAAGGCACGGACCGCGTCGGCGAGACCCTCGTCATAGGTGTCGGCAGCGATATGGCGACCGGATTCCTCGCAGAAGCCGAGGCGCCGCAGCCGCTCGCGAATATCAGCGACCCCGGGCCCGCTGTCCCCCTGACGCAGCAGGGTCGGGGCCATGCATTACCCCAGGTAGGGCGCGAGATCGGCGAGCAGAGCGGCCTTGGGCTTCGCCCCGATAATCGTCTTCACGACCTCGCCACCGGAGTAAACGTTCATCGTGGGGATCGAGGTAATGCCGTAGCTCGCGGCGGTCTTCGGATTCTCATCGACATTTAGCTTCGCGACGGTGATCTTGTCGGTGTTCTCCGCGGCGATCTCCTCGAGAATCGGCGACACCATGCGGCATGGTCCGCACCACTCGGCCCAAAAGTCGACGACGACAGGCTTGTCGCTGGCCAGGACGTCGGTGTCGAAGTTGGCATCGGTCACGACGATGGTGGACATGAATTCTCCCTAGGTGTGCAGCGGGTGGTGTCGTACGGTCAGGCTACTCGCTAGCAGCGAGGAACTTCTCGGCGTCCAGCGCCGCGGAGCAGCCGCTCCCGGCAGCGGTGATGGCCTGGCGGTAGGTGTGGTCGACGAGATCGCCGCAGGCGAACACGCCGGGAATATCGGTGCGGGTCGTTGGCGCATCTACGCGTACATAGCCCTCGTCATCACAGGAGATCTGGCCCTTGACCAGTTCAGAGCGTGGATCGTGCCCGATGGCGATGAACAGCCCGGTGATGGGCAACTCGCGGGTGTCGCCGGTGACGGTGTCGCGCAGGATCACCCCGGACACCTTCTGATCGCCGATCACATCGACGACCTCGGAGTTCCAGGCGAAGGAGATCTTCGGATCGTTGAAGGCGCGTTCCTGCATGATCTTGCTGGCGCGCAACTCGTCACGACGATGGATGACGGTGACGGACTTGGCGAAGCGGGTGAGGAAGGTGGCCTCCTCGATCGCGGAGTCTCCACCTCCGACGACGGCGATGTCGGCATCGCGGAAGAAGAACCCATCGCAGGTCGCACACCACGACACACCATGTCCGGAGAGACGCTTCTCATTCGGCACATCGAGTTCCCGATAGCCCGATCCCATCGCGAGGATGACGCTCTTTGCGTGGTACTCCCGGCCCGAGCCATCACGCACGTACTTCACGTCACCGTCGAGGCGCACCTCCACAGCATCGTCGGTGATGATCTCGGCGCCGAATCGCACCGCCTGGGCGCGCATGGCCTCCATCAGGGCGGGACCCATGATGCCCTCGGCGAAGCCGGGGAAGTTCTCCACCTCGGTGGTGTTCATCAGGGCGCCACCGGCGGTGACCGCACCCTCGAGCACGACTGGGTTCAACTGTGCCCGTGCGGTGTAGATCGCCGCCGTGTAGCCGGCGGGACCGGAGCCGATGATGATGACGTCGCGAGTGTCGCTCATGAATACGATCCTAGGCCCGCAGAGGCGGCCGATTCAGGGCAGGTCGTAGCGGAACCACGTGGCGGCGGCGACATCGGCGTCGCTGCACTCCGGACCCACGACGGCCACGTCGAGATAGGGCGAGTCACCCGGGCTGGTGTGGAGCATGACCACGACCCCGGCATCGCGGCCCTGGAAGAATGCGCGGTCGACGAGAAGCGCGGGCATGGCAAGCCCGGCACTCGAGCCACCCTTGGAGGAATACAGCCGATCGACGCAGTCGCGCAGGGCCCCTGGCTCGGAGGTGAATCCAGCGGAGCCGACCATGGCGGGCATTGCAGCGGGCTCGTCGGCCTGCATCGCCGTGACCTCCTCCATCATGGCGCCGCTGTTGCTGCCGATGCCTGCGGTGCTGAGCAGATTCGTCACCTGGGGGGTCATCGCATCAGGGGAATAGTCCGTGCCCGAGGCGAGCACGAAGCGCGCGGGCACGGTCATAACATCAGCACCCCCGGTGATGGGGTCTTCGCTGCTGGGTGAACTCGTGGGTTCGGCGGGTTCGGTGATCGCGTCGGTCGTCGGAGCCGGATCGGGTTCGGTCGGTGGATCGCTGCGCGGGGTGGCGACGGGTCCAGAGGCGAGGGTGGTCGGCTCGGCCGGGTTGGTAATGGCGGAGTCGGCGACGGGTGGGGCCGAAGAGGTTCCGCCCACGACGAGGGGGACACCGACGACTCCCACGAGGACGAGACCGGCAGCCGCACCGAGAAGGGGCATTACGCGGCGGGGGCGGCGCTCGCGGTGGGCGGCCAGTGCAGTGACCGCGGGGTCGGCGGAGACCAGCGGGGTCTGGTCAGCAAGGGCTGATTCCAGTCGCGCCCACACCTCATCGGGCATGGTCGGCGTCGGCTGCGCACCCAACACGGCCGCGAGATCGGGATACTCGCTCGCCAGGTCGGGCAGATCGCCGTCGGTCCAGTCTTCACTCACCGCTCGGGTCACCTCCTGTCGCCGGTGTGACGGGGCTGTCGGGGTCGGGGTTCCGCAAATGTTGGAGTCGCTTGGCGAGTTTTGCTCGGCCCCGGGAGCAGCGGCTCTTCACCGTGCCGGTCGGGCACTCCATGATCGCGGCGGCCTCCTCGACCGACCAGCCCTCGAGGTCGACCAGCACGATGGCCGTGCGCTGATCGGGGGGCAGTTCGTCGAGGGCGGCGGAGATCTCTAACGCGGTCTCCCGCGCGTCGAGGGCGTCGCGGGGGTCGATGAGCGCGGCGTTGTCGGCGAGTTGGGACCGATCCCCGGTCTCTCCGGTCTCCTCGGGCAGCGGCACCCATGGGCGCACGGCTCGCCGGCGGAGACGATCGAGGGAGGCATTGACCACGATCCGGTGCAACCAGGTCGTGACCGCGGAGTCGCCGCGGAAGGTCTCGGCCCGGCGGTAGGCCGAGATCAGGGCGTCCTGCAGGGCGTCGGAGGCCTCCTCGGGATCGCCGGTGGTCCGTAGGGCGACAGCCCAGAGTCGGTCCCTGTGCCGACGGACGATCTCGGTGAACGCCTCCGGGTCGCCGGCGCAATGCGCGGCGAGCAGCTCAGCATCGCTGGGCGTGGGGACGGGCGTCGACACGTCGGGAAGCCTAACGACCGGGGCTCGCGTGCTCAGGCCAGCACCGAGATCTCACGCAGTCCGCCGACGAAGCCGGAGTCGGCGGGGGGCAGGCGGGTGAACCAGACGAGGACATAACGCCCGACCACCGGTCGAGGGGACCGCAGATCGATCGATTCCCCGATCGCCTCCGCCTCCGCGAGAACCGACCAATCTTGCGGGGGCGCTTCGGGGGATGACCCGACACGGATCGACACGCTCGATCCGGTACCGACAAGTTCGAGGCGCACCGCGCTCACCGCCCGCGGATTGCCCAGGTCGAGCACGAGTCCGATGGGCGCATCGAGATCCGCGGTGTCGGGGTTGTAGAAGGTGTCGGTGGTCCAGGCGGAGATCGGATTGCGATCGATAGCCGCATCGACGGTGTCGGGATTGTGTGCCTCTGGATCCTCGCCGTAGACCAAGGACCGACTCACCGGGATCTGGCCTGGCAGCAATCCGGAGGTGAAGCCGGTGAGGCTGTCGGCTTCCTCGGGGGCGGGGGTGACAGTGAGTAGATCCGCGGACACCGGGGTCGATTGACCGGCCCAGGGATCGGGTGCGGT
>JBDQGZ010000044.1:0-13806 GCA_040265115.1 Candidatus Nanopelagicales bacterium | reverse complement strand
GACTCGAACTCCCGATCTCCTGCTCCCAAAGCAGGCGCGCTAGCCACTACGCTACGCCCCGCGAGCCATCGCTCCTTTTGGAGCGCCTGCGCAAGTGTAGGGGGAAGGCGTGAGCGAGTGACGGGATCCGTCGGACCGCTTGAGCGGTCCTTCTCCCGATTCCCGGCGTGTTTCCCCATCACGCACGAAGGGCCCGGGGGATCAACCCCGGACCCTTCGCACGTGAGCGGGTGACGGGAATCGAACCCGCATGACCAGCTTGGAAGGCTGGGGCTCTGCCATTGAGCTACACCCGCGAGGTGCTCAAACAGTGTAGTGATGGGGCGCAGCCGGCTCGCTCACGCCTTCCCCCTACACTTGCGCAGGCGCTCCAAAAGGAGCGATGGCTCGCGGGGCGTAGCGTAGTGGCTAGCGCGCCTGCTTTGGGAGCAGGAGATCGGGAGTTCGAGTCTCCCCGCCCCGACCATGTAAGTGTCCGCACGCCCCAGCACCGAGGAGACCAGACCACCATGCAGACCAGCGTCGAGACCCTGTCGCCCACCCGGGTCAAGCTCACCGTCGAAGTTCCCTTCGATGAGATGTCCGACAGTCTCGACAACGCCTACAAGGCGATCGCCGAGCAGGTCACCATCCCTGGCTTCCGCAAGGGAAAGGTGCCCTCGCGGATCATCGACCAGCGGGTCGGTCGAGGCGCAGTCCTGCAGGAGGCCATCAATGACGTCGTCCCCGGGGCCTATGAGAGCGCGGTCAAGGAGCACGACATCAAGATCGCCGGGCGCCCCGAGATCGAGGTGACCGAGATCGACGACGGCAACCGTGTCGCTTTCACGGCCGAGGTCGATGTGCGACCTGAATTCGACCTACCCGACTACTCCGGCATCGCCGTCGAGGTCGACGACGCAGCCGTCACCGACGACGACATCGAAGAACAACTCACCGCGCTGCGCACCCGGTTCGCCACCCTCACCCCCGTCGAGCGTGCGGCAGCGGATGGCGACCTACTGCTCGTCGACCTCAACGGGACCGATGGGGAAGGCAACGAGATCGAGGATCTGAGCGCCTCGGCGATGTCGGTGGAACTCGGCGACGACGGTGTGCTTCCCGGATTCGACGACGCAGTGCGGGGCGCTAGCGCGGGGGAGACTCGCACCTTCGAGTTCACCCCGAGCGCCGGGGAGTTAGAGGGGACCCCGCTGACGGTGAGCGTGACGGTGTCGGCCGTGCGCGAGCGCACGCTGCCAGAGGCCAATGACGACTTCGCCATCCTCGCGAGCGAGTTCGACACCATCGATGAACTGCGCGGAGACCTTCGTGAGCGGCTCGATCGCACCAAGCGCATGGAGCAGGCCCTCCAGGCGCGCTCGAAGGTGCACGAGTCCCTACTGGAGCTCGTCGATATCCCCGTGCCGCAGGGCATCGTGGACGAGCAGGTCGAGGAGCACTTCACCGATGGGCATGGGGATGACGATCACCGCGCTGAGTTCATCAGCCAGATCCGAGATCAGGTGAAGAGCCAGTTCATCCTCGACGCCATCGCAGAGGCCGAGGAGATCGCGGTGGGGGAGTCTGAGCTCTCCGCCTGGGTGATCCAGCAGGCGCCTCGCTACGGCATGAGCCCCGATGCCCTGCTCCAGGCACTAATTCAGGGCAACCAATTGCCCATGGCGATTGCCGACGTCCGCCGGGGCAAGGCGGTTGCTCTGGTGTCGACGAAGGCGAAGGTCACCGATGCCTCCGGGCATGTGATTGATCTCGAGGCCCTCGATGCCGAACTACGCCAGTTGGAGGCGCAGGCCGACGCGGCTGAGTGATGCCAGAACGGGTTGAGCCTGGCCTTTGTGCCCTGGGCGAACAACCCGGTCGCCGGGAATGCCGTCCCGGTGGGGAGCGTTAGGGTCAGAAGTGGCGACAGCCATCGGTCACCTTCGACGATGGGCGAGCGACGAGAATGTACAACCAAGGCCGAGTGATGGTCACCAGGGAAGGAGCAGCGCGTGAGCGGATCGATGGAGGGCACCCCACCCGGCATCATGGTGCCGGGGTTGCGGGCGCCGGCAGCCGGGATGACCGGCTTCGGCGACATGCTCGATGAGCGCCTGCTTCGTGAGCGCATCGTCTGGCTCGAGGGCGAGGTGCGTGACGAGAACTCCAATCGGATCGCCAAGCAGTTGCAGGTGCTCGCTGCGGAGGATCCCGAGAAGGACATCACTCTCTACATCAACTCACCCGGTGGCTCGATCACCGCGGGAATGGTCATCTACGACACCATGGAGTTGATCCCCAACCAGGTGACCACGATTGCGATGGGCCTGGCTGCATCCATGGGTCAGTTCCTGCTGACCGCGGGAGCGGACGGTAAGCGCTACGCCACGCCGAACACGCGCATCATGATGCATCAGCCGCTTGGCGGCATCGGGGGAACCGCGTCGGACATCAAGATCCAGGCTGAGCAGATGCTGTTCATCAAGAAGCGCATGGCGCAATTGATCGCTGAGCACAGCGGGAAAACCCTCGAGCAGATCGAAGCTGATTCTGATCGTGATCGCTGGTTCACCTCCGAGGAGGCCCGCGACTACGGCCTCATCGACCACGTCTACAGCACCGCCGCCGATGCCCCCGGGAGTGACAAGTGAGCCTTCATCGTCCCCAGTCGCGCTACATCGTCCCGGAGTTCCGTGAGCGTTCGGCGAACGGTGAACGGGTCCACAACCCTTACACGAAACTGTTCGAGGAGCGCATCATCTTCCTCGGTGTGCAGATCGATGACGCCTCCGCTGATGACGTCATGGCCCAGTTGCTCACCCTGGAGTCGATGGATTCGGATCGCGACATCCAGATCTACATCAACTCACCGGGTGGTTCCTACACCGCGATGACCGCGATCTACGACACGATGCAGTTCGTCAAGCCGCAGGTGCAGACGGTCTGCCTGGGCCAGGCGGCCTCGGCAGCCGCTGTCCTGCTTGCCGCTGGCACCCCTGGCAAGCGCTTCGCCCTGCCGCACGCGCGCATCCTCATCCACCAGCCCTACACCGAGGGCGGCGGCCAGGCCTCCGACGTGGAAATCCAGGCGAACGAGATCTTGCGCATGCGCGAGGAGATGGAAGGCATCCTCTCCCTGCACACCGGACGCACCCCGGAGCAGATCGAAAAGGACATCGAGCGAGACCGGATCCTCACCGCCGAGGCGGCGAAGGAGTACGGGATCATCGACCAGGTCATCGCTTCCCGGAAGGCGGTCCCTGCCTCGTCTTCGTAGAGGACGTCGTTGAAGACTTCGTCGAGGAAGGGTGAGGCGGTCGGTTGGTTGTCCGCTCAGGGCTGAACGCGCCGGACCGCTAATGCGCCCCAGAGGAGCGGATCGCGGGGTAACGTCATTGTTGGTCGTCGTCGTGGCGGCCATGTTGGTGTCCCAGCAAGCGGAAGGTCGAAGCCGTGGCGCGAGTCGGTGAGGGTGGTGACCTGCTGAAGTGCTCGTTCTGCGGAAAGAGCCAGAAGCAGGTCAAGAAGCTCATAGCCGGGCCAGGTGTCTACATCTGTGATGAGTGCATCGACCTGTGCAACGAGATTATTGAGGAAGAGCTCAGCGAATCCGCTGAGATGCCCTTCGACGAGTTGCCGAAGCCGCGTGAGATCTATGACTTCCTCGACAACTATGTCATCGGCCAGCAGGCGGCGAAGAAGGCGCTTTCGGTCGCGGTCTACAACCACTACAAGCGGGTTCAGGCCGGGACGCTAGAGCGCAGTCGCGAGGATGCGGTCGAATTGGCGAAGTCCAACATCCTTCTCCTCGGCCCCACCGGTTCGGGTAAGACGCTGTTGGCGCAGACCCTGGCACGCATGCTCAATGTCCCCTTTGCCATTGCTGATGCGACCGCACTGACCGAAGCGGGGTACGTCGGTGAGGATGTCGAAAACATCCTGCTCAAACTGATCCAGGCTGCCGACTACGACGTGAAGCGAGCCGAAACGGGAATCATCTATATCGATGAGATCGACAAGATCGCGCGCAAGAGCGAGAACCCGTCCATCACCCGCGATGTCTCCGGTGAAGGTGTCCAGCAGGCGCTGCTGAAGATCCTGGAGGGAACGACCGCCTCCGTGCCTCCCCAGGGTGGCCGCAAGCACCCCCACCAGGAATTCATCCAGATCGACACGACCAATGTGCTGTTCATCGTTGGTGGGGCCTTCGCCGGGCTCGACTCGATCATCGAGGCGCGCATCGGCAAGAAGCGCGTAGGGTTTACCTTCGATCTCGTCGACACCGACGACTCCTCGCCGGGTGACACCAATCCCGATGACATCTTCTCCTACGTCATGCCGGAGGACATGCTGAAGTTCGGCATGATCCCCGAGTTCGTCGGCCGCCTTCCGGTGTTCACCTCGGTGACGCGACTGGACCAGGAAGCCCTCATCGAGGTCCTGACCGAGCCCCGCAATGCCCTGGTGAAGCAGTACGCCCGGCTGTTCGAGCTCGACGGAGTCGAGTTGGAGTTCTCCGAAGCGGCCCTCGAGGAGATCGCGGACCAGGCGCTGAAGCGGGGCACCGGCGCGCGGGGACTTCGGGCGATCCTCGAGGAGGTGCTCCTCAACGTCATGTATGACGTGCCGAGCCGTCCTGATGTCGCTCGAGTCGTCGTGACCGGTGACACGGTGCGCGACAACGTGCTCCCGACGCTCGTTCCGCGCGAGGTGGAGCCCCCGAAGCGTTCGCGGACGCGTAAAGCCTCCGCCTGAGGCCCCCGCAGGATCGAAAGACGTCGCGTGCGCATCTTCTGCCTGGGCACCGGTCGATCCGGGACCACCACCTTCGCGCGGGCCATGGCACACGCGACGAATTACTCCTCAGCCCACGAGAGTCGTGTGGCCCTCCGCGGTGAGGAACGCCTGGACTATCCGGACTGGCACGCCGAGGCCGACAACCGCCTTACCTGGTTTCTCGGCCCCCTCGCGGAGCGGTTCGGTGACGAGGCGATCTATGTGCACCTCACTCGGGATCGCGACAAGGTGATCGACAGTTTCGCGGAACGGCATCGCGGTCGGATCTCGATCCTGCGCGCCTTCGGTCAGGGGATCATCTCCCGGCGCGATCCGTATTCCCCGGAGGAGTGGAGAGAGGTTGCCGCCACCTATGTCGATACGGTCGAGTCGAACGTTCGCCACTTCCTCGCCGGTCGCGCCCACACGATCACGATGGCGTTGGAGGACCCGGCCGTCGGATTCGCCGACCTGTGGGAGCGGGCCCGGGTCGAGGGCGACCTCGATGCGGCGTCAGCGGAATTCACCGTTCGCCACAACGCCCGGTAGTCGCTCAGGATTGGGTAACCTCCGCCAGGGTGACCCTGACGTCGAGGGTGTCGGCGATCGTGTAGTCGATCCGCTGAATCCGCCCGGCAGCCTTAAGGTCAGCTTCCGCTGCGCGCACTCGGGCCAGCATCTCGTCGGGGCCGCTGATCACGACGAGGTCCACCTCTGCCTTCATCGAGACCTTGGCCTCGCTCTTGGCGCGTCGGACAAGCGACAGCACGGCGGCAACATCATCCACCACGGAGGCGTCGCCGGCGCTGGGCAGTTCGGTGACCGAAGGCCATGCGGAGCGGTGGATCGAGCCTTCCTGCCACCAGGACCAGACCTCCTCGGTCACAAAGGGCAGGAAGGGGGCAAAGAGGCGTAGTTGGATGCTGAGAGCGAGGGCCAGTGCGGCACGAGCCGAGTTGGCCGCCTGCTCGCCCTGCCCACCGTAGGCACGCTCCTTGACCAGTTCTACATGGTCGTCGGTGAAGGACCAGAAGAAGGTTTCGGCGAGTTCGAGGGCGCGGGTGTAGTGGTAGTCCTCGAACGCGTCGGTCGAGGCCGCGACGACGTCGCGCAGTCGGGCGAGCATCGCCAGATCGAGAGCTTCGGTGACCTCGCCCGCATCCAGGGTGGCCCCGGCGCCGAGCACGAAGCGGCTGGCGTTGAGGATCTTGATCGCCAGTCGCCGACCGATTTTCATCTGACCGACGTCGAAGGCGGTGTCCGTTCCGGGTCGACCGGAGGCCGCCCAGTAGCGCACGGCATCGGAGCCGTGCTCGTCGAGCAGGCCCATCGGCGTGACGACATTCCCCTTGGACTTGCTCATCTTTTTGCGGTCCGGGTCGAGAATCCATCCGCTGATGGCAGCATCGCTCCAGGGCAGGCAGTCAAATTCCAAGTGCGAACGCACCACGGAGGAGAACAGCCACGTGCGGATGATCTCGTGAGCCTGCGGGCGCAGGTCCATGGGAAACACTCGCTCCCACAGATCCTGGTCGCGCTCCCACCCGCCGGCGATCTGCGGGCTCAGGGAGGAGGTGGCCCAGGTGTCCATGACATCGGGGTCGCCGATGAATCCACCGGGAACTCCGCGCTGATCCTCGATGTAGCCAGGGGGAGTGTCGGAGGACGGATCGATCGGCAGGGCATCCTCGCTCGGCACGATGATCGCGTCATAACGCGGATTGCCCTCATCGTCGAGGGGGTACCACAGCGGGATGGGCACGCCGAAGAACCGCTGCCGGGAGATCAGCCAATCGCCGTTGAGGCCCTCGACCCAGTTCTCGAATCGGACGCGCATGTGCTCGGGGTGCCACTGCAACTGTCGGCCCCGCTCGAGGAGTTGCTCGCGCAGGCCCTGCTCCCGCCCGCCATTGGTGATGTACCACTGGCGGGTGGTGACGATCTCCAGCGGACGATCGCCCTTCTCGAAAAACTTCACCGGGTGGGTGATCTCGCGGGGCTCACCCTCGGTGAATCCTGCGTCGGTCAAAGCGGCGACCATCCGCTCGCGTGCTGTGTGGGAGGTCGCGCCGGCGATCTGCTCGTAGGTGCCGCGCCCGGCGTCCGTGGTGACCCAGTCGGGGACATCGCGTTGCACGCGTCCGTCCCAGCCGATGATGGGTCGGGTCGGCAATTGCAGTTCGCGCCACCAGGTGACGTCGGTGAGGTCACCGAACGTGCAGATCATGGCGATGCCGGAGCCCTTCTCCGGATCGGCGAGGTGGTGGGCGACGACGGGGACCTCGACATCGAAGAGCGGGGTGCGGACGGACTGTCCGAAGAGTTCGGCGTAGCGGTCGTCATCGGGGTGGGCAACCAACGCGACGCAGGCGGCGAGCAACTCTGGTCGAGTTGTTTCGATGAAGACACGTGTTGAAGGATCATCAGCCCTCGGGAATCCGATGCGGTGGTAGGCGCCGGGCCGTTCGCGGTCTTCGAGTTCAGCCTGGGCGACTGCTGTCCGGAACGTCACGTCCCACAGCGTCGGAGCTTCGGTTTGATACGCCTCACCTCTGGCAAGGTTGCGCAGGAAGGCTCGCTGAGACACCGATCGGGCGTTGTCGTCGATGGTTTGATACGTCTGCGTCCAATCGATTGACAGGCCGAGTCGGCGCCACAGGTCCTCGAAGGCGACCTCATCCTCGACGGTGAGGCGCTCGCACAACTCCACGAAGTTGCGTCGGGAGATAGGCAGTTGGTTCTTCGCATCCGGCTCAGTCGGAGGCTCGAAATCGGGAACGTAGGGCAGCGACGGATCGCAGCGCACGCCGTAGTAGTTCTGCACGCGCCGTTCGGTCGGCAACCCGTTGTCGTCCCAGCCCATCGGATAGAAAACCTCGAGCCCGCGCATCCGCTTGTATCGCGCCATGCAATCGGTGTGGGTGTAGGAGAAGACGTGGCCGACGTGCAAGGACCCGCTCACCGTGGGGGGCGGGGTATCGATCGAATAGACCGCGTCGCGGGTCTTCGACCGGTCGAACCGGTAGATCCCCGATTCCTCCCAGGCGGCTACCCATCGCGACTCCAGGCCGTCGATGCTGGGCTTCTCGGGCACGCGGGAGGTGGACGAGGGCTCGGACGTCATGGTCCCTCATCCTAGGCAGCCGGATGCCGGGCCATGCTCGGGCCGTTAGGGTGCTCGTCGTGGCTGATGCCGAGGAATCGCGCGCCCGATTCGACGAGGTCGTCGCCGATCTATCCCAGCGGTGGCCGGAATCCCGAATCGAACCCTCTCTCGCTCGCATCACAGCCCTGCTGGACCTCCTCGGCGATCCGCAGCAGTCTGCGCCGGTGATCGCGATCACGGGCACGAATGGAAAGTCCAGCACCGCGAGAATGATCGCCTCGCTCCTGCGTGCGCTCGGCCTCAGGACCGGCCTGTTCACCAGTCCGCACCTGCTCGATCCAACGGAGCGGATCGAGATCGACGGCGAGCCGATCTCCACTGAATCCTTCGTTCGCGTGTGGGAGGACATTTCCCCGTTCGTTGAAATGGTCGACGCCCAGAGCGCATCCGAAGGCGGAGTGGCGTTGAGTTTCTTCGAGATCCTCACGGGTCTGGCCTACGCAGCGTTCGCCGATGCGCCTGTCGACGTCGCGGTCGTTGAAGTAGGCATGGGCGGTTCGTGGGACGCCACGTCAGCAGCCGTGGCGCAGGTGGGGGTCGTGCTCACCGTCGATCTCGACCACACCGACTATCTCGGGGCGACGCTCGCGGAGATCGCTCGGGAGAAGGCCGGAGTCATCACCGAGGGAGCGTCTGCGGTCATTGGCCGGCAGCGCCCCGAGGCGGCGGCTGTCATCACCGACCATCTCGAAGCCGTGTCCGCCTCCGGCGCGTGGGAGGGCCGGCAGTTCGAAGTATCCCGGCGCGAGATAGCGGTGGGCGGGCAGGTGATCACGGTCGATGGAACGGCCGCGGTCTACGACGAGGTGTTCCTTCCTGCGTTCGGGGAGCATCAGGCGCATAACGCAGCATGTGCTCTCGTCGCCGTGGAGTCATTCCTCGGTGGTCAGGAGGTTCCGGCGGAGGTCGTGGAGGAAAGCTTTGGCACGCTTGTGCTGCCCGGCCGGCTCGAGGTCGTGCGTCGGGGGCCGACCGTCCTCATCGACGCTGCCCACAACCCCGCCGGTGCTCGGGCGTTGGCGACCGCGCTCGGTGAGGCGTTCGCCTTCACTCATCTTGTTGCGGTGGTGTCAGTGCTCGCGGACAAGGATGTTCTCGGCATCCTTGCGGCCCTGGAGTCCGCGGTCGACGAGGTCGTGGTGACACAGAACGCCTCCCCACGCGCCATGGGTGTCGATGATCTCGCTGCGTTGGCAGTCGAAGTCTTTGGCGCGGAACGGGTTGAGGTGGCTTCATCCTTCGCAGGCGCCCTCGACGCGGCGATCACCCTCGCCGAGGAGGCGGACAGTTACGCCGCGTCCGGTGTCGTCGTTACCGGGTCGGTCGTCACTGCGGGCCAGGCGCGCAGCCTGCTGCTGGGATCAAGGAGAACGGCATGAGGGTGCTGGGCAGTTCGGTCCTCGGTTTCGAGGCCATCATCGTGCTGTTGCTGATCCCGGTCGCGGTGAACGTCGGGACTCTGACGGGGCCGCCATGGTTGTTCATCGTGGTGGGGATTGCGTTGATGCTCGCTTTGATCCTCACCGCCGGTTTCATCACTCGACCCTGGGCGGTCTGGGCAGGCTGGGTGTTGCAAGGACTGATCCTGGCCACCGCGATTCTCGTGCCCGCCATGTTGATCGTCGGGGGCATCTTCGCCGTGCTGTGGTGGTTGGCCGTTCGATGGGGACGTCGGGCCGATGCCATGCGCGAGACGAGCTGACCGCACCGACTACTAGGCTCGCTTCGTTCTCGCGAACGGCGCGAGGTCGAGCATCACACCATGTTGTGGACGAAAGGAATCCCTGTGTCGGAGCGCACCCTGGTCCTGATCAAGCCTGATGGCGTGGCCCGTGGCCTTGTCGGTGAAGTCGTCGGTCGAATCGAGCGCAAGGGCTTCTCCATCGTGGCCCTCGAGCAGCGCACGATCGCCGCGGCGGTGGCCGAAGAGCACTATGCCGAGCATCGGGACAAGCCCTTCTTCGCCGATCTGGTTGAGTTCATCACCTCCGGCCCCTTGGTCGCTGCGGTCATCGAGGGACCCGAGGCCATCGCGAGCTGGCGGGCAATGATGGGTGCGACCAATCCCGCGAACGCAGCCCCGGGGACCATCCGTGGCGACCTTGCGACCGAGACGCAGTACAACGTCACCCACGGTTCGGACTCTCCGGAGTCGGCTGCCCGAGAGATCGCCCTGTTCTTCCCTGGTCTCGCCTGACGAAGGGCGACTCATGGCCCGTCGCCTAATTTCTGCCGCAGCCTCGGTCGGGGCTGCGGGGACCACGACCTGGCGAGCCCGGCAGCCCAGCCTCATGACGTGGCCCTCCTGGGTGGGGCCAGCCGTGACGGGTGCGCTCGCCGGGGCAGCAGCTGCTGCAGCGTGGTTCGCCACGGACACAGCCATGCAGGCGAGCTCACGACCATCGTTGCTGCTTCGCCGACCACTCATCGCGGGTGCGGCGGCGGGCGGGGTCTTGGTGATGGCCACAGCCGCACGTTCACTGCTTCTTCCCCGGCTGGAGCAGGGTGGTCGTGACCTCGATGTGGGCCTGCCCGATCCGCCCTCCGAGCCGACGGTGACCGGCGGCCCGGGATCACCGATCGACTATCGCCGACTAGGTCGCGAGGGCGCGCGGTATGTGCACACTCCAACGCCACTGGATGCCATCGAGGAGGTAATGGCTCAGCCAGTCGTGGCGACGCCGATCAGGGTGTTCATCGGATGGGACAGCGCAGAGTCGATCGATGAACGAGTGAACCTGGCGATGGAGGAACTGCATCGCACGGGTGCCTTTGCCCGATCGACGATGCTGGTGCAGTCGCCTGCTGGGAGCGGTTATGCCAATCCCACCCCTGCCCAGGTGGTGGAGATCGTGACCCGTGGCGATTGCGCGAGTGTCGCGGTCGGCTATGGACTGCTGCCCTCGTTCTTGTCCCTCGACCGCGTCGAGTTGGCGGCGCAGACCCAGCAGTTGCTCCTAGACCGAGTCCTTGCCGAGGTTGCAGAGCGTCCGGCCGGCGCGCGACCGCGTGTGCTGCTCTACGGCGAGAGCCTGGGTGCCCGCGTGCAGCAGCGCGCGGTCGATCCGGTGGCTCTGGAGACCCTCGGTGTGTCGTCCGCACTGTGGGTGGGGACCCCGGGAGGAGTGGACTCCGATCGATTCCGTCGGGGCCTCACCCGCGAACCGGTCGTTGTCGACCGCCCGGAGGAACTCCCACAACGACTGCCCTCTCCGCATCCGCCGGTGTGGTTCCTCGAACATGACGGAGACCCCGTCGTGCGCCTGCGTCGTGATCTGCTCCATCGCCGTCCTGGTTGGCTGACCGGCCAGCCGCGTGGGCGCAACATCCCCGAGGCCATGTCGTGGTGGCCGGTCGTGACCTGGGTTCAGGTGCTCGTCGACACGCTGTTTGCGACGAACATCAAGCCAGGAGAGTTCGACAGCAGGGGGCATGATTATCGAGCGGATCTGGGAGCGGTCGTCGCCGCTGCCTACGATCTACCCCTTCCTGAAGGCGCTGAGGGGCGCTTGGAGGCGGTCTTGAGGAGGCTCGAGGTCGAAAGAGCTCGGCTCGTGGAAGGCGGAATCTAGCGGCGAACATGCCTCTGTGATCACACCAGCCCCACATCGCCCGTACCATAGGGGGGTCAGTGATCGACTGATCGTGCTCGAGAGCACCGGTGAAAGCGAGAGGGACACGTGTCGAACACCATGTCGTTCGTCGGCCGCGATATGGCCGTTGATCTCGGCACGGCCAACACCCTGGTCTATGTCAGGGGTCGAGGCATCGCGTTGAACGAGCCCTCGGTCGTGGCGATCAACCAGAACACCGGAGGGATCCTCGCTGTCGGATCCGATGCGAAGCGAATGATTGGTCGGACCCCGGGCAACATCGTTGCCATCCGCCCTCTGAAGGATGGTGTCATCGCCGACTTCGACACCACCGAGCGCATGCTGCGTTACTTCATCCAGAAAGTGCACCGACGTCGCTACCTGGCAAAACCGCGCCTGGTCATCTGCGTTCCGTCCGGTATCACCGGCGTCGAGCAGCGTGCGGTCAAGGATGCGGGCTACGCCGCTGGCGCCCGCAAGGTCTACATCATCGAAGAGCCGATGGCCGCCGCGATCGGTGCGAACCTCCCGGTGCACGAACCGACCGGCAACATGGTTGTCGACATTGGGGGAGGGACCACGGAAGTTGCTGTCATCTCCCTCGGTGGCATTGTCACCTCGATTTCAATCCGCGTCGGTGGTGACGAACTCGACAACGCCATCATCCAGTACATCAAGAAGGAATACTCCCTGCTGCTTGGTGAGAGAACAGCGGAGGAGATTAAGGTGGCGATCGGTTCGGCCTTCCCGATGCCCGATGAACCCCATGCGGAAATCCGCGGTCGAGATCTTGTTAGCGGGCTGCCTCGCACGGTGGTGGTGACGGCGGACGAGATTCGCAAGGCAATCGAGGAGCCAGTCAACGCGATCGTCGACGTTGTGAAGACCACCCTGGATCGCACCCCACCGGAATTGTCCGGCGACATCATGGATCGCGGCATCGTGCTGACCGGCGGCGGCGCCCTCCTGCGCGGACTCGACGAGCGCTTGCGGCACGAGACCGGCATGCCCATCGTCGTGGCCGATGATCCCCTGGACTGCGTGGCGCTTGGGTCCGGCAAGTGCGTCGAGGAGTTCGAGGCCCTGCAGCAGGTGTTGATCTCCGAGCCGCGCCACTAGCCGGGGTCCGTGAGGACGACACGTTGAAGGATGTCCGCCGGGCGCGGTTGATTCTCGCGATTTTGGTGCTCACCTCCATCACGTTCATCGTGCTGGATCTGCGTGCCGCCAGCGGTGGTCCCCTCCAACCCCTGCGGTCAGCCGCCGCCGCCGTCATCGGACCCCTGGAGCGGGGTGTGACCACGGTGTTCTCGCCCATCGGCAGCCTGGTCGATGCGGTGTCCCAACTCGGTGACCAGAGTGAACGCATCGCCGAACTTGAAGCCGAAAACGAGCGCCTTCGCGTCGAGTTGGACACGCTGGCGGTCGATGCTGCGCGAGTCGCTGAGCTCGAGGAACTGCTGGGGCTCGCCGCGGACACCGCAGTCGACATCGTTCCCGCTCAGGTGATCGCCGTCGGCCCCGCGCAGGGATTTGCATGGACCCTTGCCATCGATGTCGGCACGCTGGATGGCATCGACGTGGGCATGTCGGTGATCAACGGAGGTGGCCTTCTCGGTCGGACCGTTGCCGTGGGTCCGGACACCGCAACCGTGCTGCTCACCGTCGACGCCACGTCGACCGTCGGCGGTCGCCTCGCCGGGAGTTCTCAGATCGGCATCGTGTCCGGCACAGGCCGCCAGGACATACTGACCATGCAGTTGCTCGACCCGTTGGCCGCGATCTCAATCGGTGATGTCGTCGTCACCTTCGGTTCGCAGGGTGGACGGCCGTTCGTGCCCGGCATCCCCATCGGAACCGTGGAGTCCGTCACCGGAACGCCGGGGCAGTTGACCCGCGTCGCCAACCTGATCCCCTACGCCGATGCTTCGACCGTCGATCTCGTGGGAGTCGTTGTTGCGGCCCCTCGAACCGAGCCTCGCGGGGTCATTCCCGCACCAGCGGGGGAGTGACCGACCATGATTCTGCGGCGCACCCTGCTCCTGGCCACCCTGGTCCTGCTTGCGGTCCTCATCGAGGTGAGCGTGCTCGCTCCCTTCCCCTGGTGGGGTGCGACCCCGCCGCTAGGGCTGGTCACCGTTGCCGCGGTGGCCTACGTCTACGGCGCCGTGACGGGAGCATCGGTGGGCTTTGCGATGGGCCTGCTGCTTGATCTCGCCCCGCCCGCGGAGGGCACCATCGGGATCACCGCCCTCGTGCTCACGCTGTTCGGCTATGCGCTCGGACGGG
>JBDQGZ010000043.1:0-13870 GCA_040265115.1 Candidatus Nanopelagicales bacterium | reverse complement strand
CGCCGCAACCACCGCTGCTGAACAGGTGCGAACCCGACTCGATGCGGGATGTCAGACCTACGAGATGCTGCTGACCGCCTCTGCGTCCCTGCTCGCGGCACCGGATGTCTCCCGCTCCACCGATGAGGTTCTCACCCCGGCCATCGAGGCGCTGTCCGCCTACACCCACGGCCTCCAGCGATCTGCTGAAACGTTCGGGACCTAGCGGACCAGGATCGCCGGGTCCTTCAGTTCGACCATGAGTCCTTCCAGGATGAGCGGCAGTGCGCCGTTCGCCGCAAGTGACTGACGACATCGATCGAGGGCCTCGAGCCGTGCGGTGGTGTCGGCCGGATTGCACAGGGCGGCCTCGGATTGCAATTGCGGACGCATCTCGTCGTTGATGAGCGCGACCGCACCACCGAGTTGGATCACGAGCACATCCCGGTAGTACGCCATGAGATCGATGAGTGCTCGATCCACCTGGTCTCGCACCGCCCGCGTTCGACGGGACTTCTGGGCCTTCTGCAGATCTTTCATCGCCCGGGACGCCATGCGCTCGATGCGCGCAGCGCTGACTCCGTCGGCTCCCTCTCCATAGGCGCGGCGAAGATCCGCCATCTCCCGATCATCGAGAGCATCGGTGATAGTCCGTGCGTCCTCGGTCGCGGCGCCCAACAGGCTCGCGGCAGCGGTGAAGCAGGAGGACAGATCCCGCAATGTGGCCGGGATACGCATCACGTCCTGTCGGCGTTGCCGGACCTCCTCGTCCGTGGCCAGCGCTCGAGCTCGACCGATATGTCCCTGCGAGGCGCGAGCAGCGAAGGCCGCCATCGCCGGATCGACTCCCTCGCGCTCCTGCAGCGCGCGTGCCACTTCGGTGGTGGACGGGGTGCGCAACTGCACCGAACGGGTGCGGGACCTCACCGTCGATAGGACGTCCTCCGCGCTCGGCGCACATAAGACCCACACCAGGTGGCGAGGTGGTTCCTCCAGCACCTTCAGCAAGGCGTTCGCCGCCTCCTCGGTGAAGCGATCGGCATCCTCGATGATCACGATGTGCCAGGGCGCATCACTCGGGATGACCGCAGAGCGAAGGATCAACTCCCGCGCGTCATCGACTCCGTAGGAGATCGTGTCCGAGCGCACGACGTGAACATCTGGATGCGCACCGCTCCTCGCTGTTCGACAAGTCGGGCAATCTCCGCAGCCATCGGCAGGACACTGCAGCGCCGCGGCGAAGGCCCCCGCCGCAGTGGATCGCCCTGAGCCAGGAGGGCCGGTGATGAGCCACGCATGCGACATCGCCGGCCCCGGACCGGCGGGGTCTCCGGCAGCCTCCACGGCGCGGGCGAGGGCGTCGACGGCCTCTTCCTGGCCGATCAGACCCGCCCACACACTCATGCCCGCACTCTAACGAGCCCTTCTCCGGGCAGATCCCGCCCCGATTCCCTCACGGACATACCCGAAGAACTACCCGACGCTCTACTCTGCCGGATCGGTCCCGGGACCGACGTGATCGGCCAGCCACTCGACCACCGGCGCCATCGCCCGCCAGTCCTTGCGCACGACATCGAGAGTCTTCTTGGAGTCCAGCCAGGATGGAACACCGTATTCGCGAGACATGGTCAGCTGGGTGAATCGCAGCAGATCCAGCCGAGGGTGATCAGCGGACACACCCCGCGGCTTGGTCTTCAGCGGTGCCCCATCGATGGAATACGGCGGACGCGCTCGGCGTAGTCGAGCCAGGCCAGCGTCCAGCTCCGCGACTGACGGTGAATCCACCGACGCGCGAAATCGCGCCACCTGCGGCCCCAGAGGCGCGTACCAACCCCCGGCAACCATGAGGCCGCGAGCCGAGATCTGGACGTAGTAGCCGATTGCATCCTCGATCTGAGCGATCGCACCTATGTGATCCTTATACGGCGACTTGTCCTTGCTGAATCGCACATCACGATTCGGCCGGAAGATTCGAGCCGAGCCGAACTCGTCCTCCAGCCCCGCGAGGAGCGCGAGCATCGGCTCGCGTAGTTCCCGGGCGTACGTGTCCTTGTGCTCGCTCCACCAGGCTCGAGTGTTGTGGATCGACAGTTGCTCGTAGAAGTCAAGCGCCTCCGGGGAGAAGCCACTGAATGCCGTGCTCATCGACCCTCCAGAAGTTCCGCCACTCGGGTACGCACTGCAGCCGCGATGTGCTCGACCTCATCATGACCGTTGAGCACCAAATAGCGCTCCGGTTCGCCCGCGGCCAGATCGAGAAACGCCTGTCGCACACGTGCATGCCACTCGAGTGGCTCAGCTTCCAACCGATCGGGGCGTTCCACTCGAGCCAGTCCCACCGCAGGGTCGACATCGAGTAGGACTGTGAGATCGGGGAGAAGCCCCTGCGTCGCCCACAGACTGAGTTCTCGCACCGCATCTAAGCCGAGGTCACGTCCCCCACCCTGATAAGCCACTGAGGAATCGAGATACCGATCACACACAACGATGTCACCGCGCTCGAGTGCAGGGCGGATGACACGGGCGGCATGATCACCACGCGCCGCCGCGAAGAGCAGGGCTTCGGCCCGGTCGTCCAAACCGGTGTTCGCAACATCAAGCAGGACTGCCCGAATCGACTCCGCTGCAGGGGTTCCACCCGGCTCACGAGTCCGCGTCACGCTTCGACCATGGTCACCGAGCCAGGTGGCAAGGAGCTCAGACTGAGTTGATTTGCCCGCGCCCTCACCGCCTTCGAAGACGACGAACACTCCCTCGGCCATGATGTCCAGCCTAGGTGGTGGGCTTCTTCGTCGCGGCTTTCTTCGCTGTCTTCTTAGCCGGCGCCTTCTTGGCCGCCTTCTTTGCCGTCGTCTTCTTTGCTGCCGACTTTTTCGCAGCGGTCTTCTTCGCCGGCCGGCGGGTCGCCTTCTTCACCGGTCCGCGAGCGCGCCTATCCGCAATAAGCTCATAGGCGCGGTCAGCCGTGATCGTCTCTGGGTTGTCATCTCGACGCAGCGAAGCGTTGATCTCACCATCGGTGACATAGGGACCGAAGCGACCCTCTTTCAACACCACCGGCTTGCCGCTCACCGGGTCGTTGCCGAGTTCCTTCAGCGGCGGGGCCGACGCGGCACCACGACGTTGCTTCGGCTGGGCCAGCAATGCCAGCGACTCCTCCAGCGTGATGTCGAAGATCGCCTGCTCGCTCGGCAGTGAG
This sequence comes from Candidatus Nanopelagicales bacterium, assembly GCA_040265115.1. Lineage (GTDB taxonomy): Bacteria > Actinomycetota > Actinomycetes > S36-B12 > S36-B12 > M55B157. Next base: position 10,692 of record JBDQGZ010000043.1, on the reverse strand, counting down.
CGAGAATCCTTGTCCTTCGACAGGTAGGGACCATAGCGGCCGTTCTGCGCCGTGATCGCGACACCATCGGCAGGATCATTGCCCACCACGCGAGGCAGGGAGAGTAACTTCAGCGCGGTCTCCAGATCAATGGTGTCCAACGACATGTCCTTGAACAGCGAACCGGTCCGTGGCTTGGCCGATTTCGGAGAGTCATCTTCGAGGATCTCGGTGACATAGGGACCGTATCGACCGGACTTCGCCACGATCGTGCGGCCCGATTCAGGGTCCACCCCAAGTTCACGATCACCCGACGGTTGCGCCAGCAGTTCCTCGGCCTTCGCGGCGGTCAGTTCATCCGGGGCGAGTTCTTCAGGAACTGAGGCGCGCTCATCACCGCGTTCCACGAAGGCCCCATAGCGACCGACGCGAAGGAAGATATCGCTGTCCTCAATCGGGAAGGTCGAGAGTTGGCGAGCATCGATTGCTCCAAGATCGGAGGTGAGATCGGAGACACCCCGGAACGGCGAACCATCAGTGTTCCCTCCTCGCCAGAACGCTTCGAGTTGGTCGAGACGATCCGATTCGCCACGCGCGATGAGATCGAGAACCTCTTCCATCCGTGCGGTGAAGGAGTAGTCGACCAGGTCGGTGAAGTGCTCCTCGAGCAGCCTGATCACGGTAAAGGCAGTGAAGGAGGGGACGAGAGCAGAGCCCTTCTTCCAGACGTATCCTCGATCGAGGATCGTGCCCATGATTGCGGCATAGGTTGAGGGTCGGCCAATCCCGAGCTCCTCGAGACGTGCGGTGAGCGATGCCTCGGTGAACCGTGCCGGAGGATTGGTGCTGTGGTCGTCCGGGGTGAGTTCGACCAGGGTGACCGACTGTCCCTCGCGCAGGACAGGAAGGACTCGATCCTTCTCGTCGTCACTGTCCTCTCGCGTGTTGTCGTAGGCAGCCCTGAAGCCAGCGAACAGCGTCACCGTTCCCGATGCGCTGAACAGCACATCCCGACCATCGGTCGCCGTGGTTCCGATGCGCACCGTTGTCGTGGCGATTCGCGCGTCCGCCATCTGTGAGGCCACAGTGCGCTTCCACACGAGGTCATACAGGGCTAGTTCGTCGGGGTTGAGTTCCCTCGCGACCTCGCCAGGTGTCCGGAAGCTGTCGCCTGAGGGACGGATCGCCTCATGTGCCTCCTGGGCGTTCTTCACCTTGCGGTCGTATCGACGCGGAGCGTCCGCGACATGGTCAGCCCCGTAGAGCTCGGTTGCCTGACGGCGCGCAGCATTGATGGCCTGATCGGACAGCGTGGTCGAGTCGGTTCGCATGTAGGTGATGTAGCCGCGCTCGTACAGCCCCTGCGCGACTCGCATGGTGCGCTGGGCGTTCCAGCGGAATCGCCGCGAGGCCTCCTGCTGAAGAGTTGAGGTCATGAAGGGGGCGTAGGGGCTGCGCTTCGACGGCTTCTCCACCACCGAGCGGACGGTGTAGTCCACGCCCTGCAGAGCGTCCGCGAGTGTTGTCGCGCCCGTCTCATCGAGGACGACTACGTCGGAGTTCGTGACCTGCCCGCGGTCATCGAAGTCCTTACCGGTGGCGATTCGCTTCGCATCGATTTCTACGAGCTTGGCCGAGAACGACTCCGGATCAAAAACGGCCGCGAGATCCCAATAGGAGGCGGATCGGAAGGCGATGCGTTCACGCTCACGATCGACCACGAGGCGGACGGCCACTGACTGCACACGACCCGCGGAACGGGCTTCGCGACCAATCTTGCGCCACAGCACCTCCGACACCGGATAGCCGTAGAGGCGATCAACGATGCGGCGGGTCTCCTGGGCATCGACGAGTTGCATATCGAGATCGCGGGTGTGCTGCAAAGCCTCGGCGATCGCATGCTCGGTGATCTCATGGAACACCATGCGCCGGACCGGAACCTTCGGCTTGAGGACCTCGAGCAGGTGCCAGGCGATGGCCTCCCCCTCGCGATCCTCGTCCGTGGCGAGGATGAGTTCATCGGAGTTGGCGAGCTTCTTCTTCAACTCCGTGATGCGCTGCTTCTTGTCGGCGTGGACGACGTAGTAGGGGATGTAGCCGTCCTCGGTGTTGACCGCGTACTTAGCCCAGGACTCCTTCCGCAGGGACTCGGGGAGCTGGGAAGCCTTGGCAGCAAGGTCACGCACATGGCCGACGGAGGCCTCAACGTCGTACTCCCGGCCGTCGTTCGCTGAGCGGGTGAGATACCCCGCGATCGTCTTCGCCTTCGCGGGAGACTCCACGATGACCAAGACGCGCTCAGCGTCCTTCGAGCCAGCCACATTCACTCCTTTGCGCGATCACGGTCGAGCCTTACACACGCGACGACCCCCAGCGGGGAGTGTCTCCCATGGGGGTCGTCGTGCGATGCAGGGGGGTCAGGCGGATGTGTCCGCCGTCTCAGAGCCGACCGCGATCGGGCGGCGCTTGGAGATGATGACCGCGACGACCACGATGAGGGCGGCCCCAATGGCGATCGCCCAGCGAAGGCCGGTGTTGGCGCCATCGCCGATCGACAGCGTGACCACCGCCGGAGCGATGAGCAGGGCAACCAGGTTCATCACCTTGATCAGCGGGTTGATGGCCGGTCCGGCGGTGTCCTTGAACGGATCGCCGACCGTGTCTCCGATGACTGTTGCGGCATGCGCCTCGGAGCCCTTGCCGCCGAAGTTGCCGTCCTCGACGAACTTCTTGGCGTTGTCCCAGGCACCTCCGGAGTTGGACAGGAACACCGCCATGAGAACACCGGTCGCGATGGTTCCGGCGAGATAGGCGCCGAGCGCACCCACGCCGAGACCGAAGCCGACCGCGATCGGGGTGAGCACTGCCAGAAGGCCTGGGGTGATCAGCTCGCGCAGGGAGTCGCGAGTGACGATGTCCACAACCTTGGCGTACTCAGGCTTCTCAGTGCCCTCCATAATCCCTGGCTTCTCACGGAACTGGCGACGCACCTCGAAGATGACTGCGCCGGCAGCCCGTGACACCGCGTTGATGGCCAGGCCGGAGAAGAGGAACACCACGGCCGCACCGATGATGAGGCCAACGAGGTTCGCCGGGTTGGCGACATCGAGGACGCCGAGGTACTGCAGGTTGGAGATCGCGTCACCGATCGATGCGCCCGCTGTTGCGGTTGCTCCCACGACGGCGTCCCGGAAGGCACCGAACAGGGCAGTGGCGGCGAGTACGGCGGTCGCAATCGCGATGCCCTTGGTGATGGCTTTGGTGGAGTTGCCGACCGCGTCGAGGCGGGTGAGGACGGCAGCGCCCTCTCCGTGCACATCGCCGGACATCTCGGCGATGCCCTGGGCGTTGTCGCTGACGGGGCCGAAGGTGTCCATCGAGACGATAACGCCGACCGTGGTGAGCAGGCCGGTGCCGGCAAGCGCGATGGCGAAGAGGCTGAGCAGGACGACACCGCCGCCGAGGAGGTAGGCGCCATAGACCGCTGCGCCGATGAGGAGCGCGGTGTAGACGGCCGACTCGAGGCCGAGGGAGATGCCCGACAGGATCACAGTGGCCGGGCCGGTGAGCGAGGTCTTCGACACATCGTCGACCGGGCGGCGGTTGGTCTCGGTGAAGTAGGCGGTGAGCTGCTGGATGACAGCCGCAAGCACGATGCCGATGAAGACAGCGCCGATGGTGAACACCTGCGGGTTCAGCGGATCGCCTTCACCCAGAACATTTGCGGCGATGCCGCCGAGACCGGTGATCTCATCCCATGAGGACGGCACGAAGTAGAACACCGCACCGATGACGAGGATCGCGGAGATGATCGCCGAGATGAAGAAGCCTCGGTTGATAGCACTCATGCCCGAGCGGTCGCTGGCGCGAGGCGACACGACGAAGATGCCGATGACTGCGGTGATGACACCGATCGCCGGGATGACCAGCGGAAGCACAAGGCCGAGTTCACCGAACGCCGCCTTGCCGAGGATGAGCGCGGCGACGAGGGTCACCGCATAGGACTCGAAGAGGTCAGCCGCCATGCCGGCACAGTCGCCGACATTGTCGCCAACGTTGTCGGCGATCGTCGCTGCGTTGCGGGGGTCATCTTCGGGAATGTTCTGCTCGACCTTGCCGACGAGGTCGGCGCCGACGTCGGCGGCCTTGGTGAAGATACCGCCACCGACACGCATGAACATGGCGAGGAGAGCTGCCCCGAAGCCGAAGCCCTCAAGGACCTTCGGGGCCTCACCCTGGTAGACCAGGACCACAAGCGCGGCACCGAACAGGCCGAGCCCAACGGTGAACATGCCCGCGACTCCGCCGGTGCGGAAGGCGATCTTCATCGCCTTCTGCTCACCGGTGTCCTTCGCTGCGGCGGCGACACGGACGTTCCCGCGTACGGCGAGCCACATACCCATGTATCCGGTGATCCCGGAGAAGACCGCACCCACGACGAAGAAGATGGAGCGCCCGATCCGCTCACTGGTCGTCTCCGCCGGGAGGAGGAACAGGACGAAGAAGACAATCACCGAGAAGATTGCGAGCGTCTTGAACTGCCGGCTGAGGTATGCCGAAGCACCCTCCTGAACGGCAGCCGCGATCTCCTTCATCTTGGGAGTGCCCTCGTCATGGCTCAATACCTCGCGCACGAGGATGAAGCCCACGAGAAGGGCGAGGATAGAGATAACGGCGACGATCACCACAGTGGTGAAGTTCATCCCCGAGAGTTCGATGTCCATGGGTCTCCTTGGCAGGCGGACGGGACGTGTAACCCGACTGAAACTTCGGCGCAGTTTACGCACGTTCACGCTGGGCCCTCCCCAGGGGTCACGGGGAACGAGCCGATGACACAGGACCGGGGCATACTCGCCGCCATGGAGTCCGGTCGGTTGGGGAGCCTCGAGCAGGTTCTCTCCGGCCCCGGATCCGCACGCCACGTCGAACGCCTGCCTGCTCGAATCGGTCAGATCGCCGAATGGCCTAGCTGGCTCGCGCCGAGCCTTCTCGACGCTATTCGAGCTCGGGGGATCGACGCCCCCTGGGCTCATCAGGTGGCGGCGGCGGAGGCGGCTCACACCGGCCGACACACCCTGCTCGCGACCGGCACCGCCTCGGGCAAAACCCTGGCGCTGTGGCTTGCCGCGCTCACCGACCTGCTGGAGGACGAGCGGGCCAGCGTTCTCTACCTCGCCCCCACGAAGGCGCTCGCCCATGACCAGTGGCGGTCCCTCAGCGATCTCGGCGTCCCAGGGCTACGAGTGGCGACCTACGACGGCGACACCCCCGTGGACGAGCGGCGCTGGGTGCGCGCCCATGCCCAGTACATCCTCACTAACCCTGATCTGATCCATCACTCCTTACTCCCCCGCCACCGGGCATGGTCACGTGTCCTGAAGGGGTTGCGAGCGATCATCATCGACGAGGCGCACCTCTATCGCGGGGTGTTCGGCTCCCATGTCTCGCTAGTCCTGCGTCGGCTGCGCCGCCTCGCCGCCCACTACGGATCCGACCCGGTGGTCCTCGCCGCATCCGCCACCATGGCTGAGCCGGAGGCGGCCTTCGCCCGGCTCATCGGGGCCTCCACCGACGAGGTGACCGTGATCGACACCGACACCGGACCTCGCGCTGCGCTCTCGGCCGTGCTGTGGCAACCGCCCGACACCGATGACGGATGGCGCTCAGTAATCCCTGAGACTGCCGACCTGCTCGCTGATCTCACCGTCAGGGGGGTCCGCAGTCTGGCCTTCGTGCGATCGAGGCGGGGAGCGGAGGTCACCGCCATGCTGGCGAAGGATGATCTCGCCGAGGTCGATCCCTCGCTGCCCGAGCAGATCGCGGCTTACCGAGGCGGCTACCTCCCCGAGGAGCGCCGGGCCCTCGAGCAGGCACTTCGAACCGGTGAACTGACCGCCGTGGCAACCACCAATGCGCTGGAACTCGGCATCGACATCTCCGGCCTCGATGCGGTGCTCGTCGCTGGTTGGCCCGGAACACGGGCATCGCTGTGGCAGCAGTGGGGCCGGGCCGGACGCACCCACGGCGAGGCACTCGGAGTGTTCGTGGCACGGGAAGATCCACTCGATCGGTATGTGCTCGACCATCCCGAGGTGATCTTCGGCCAGCCGGTGGAGGCCGTGGTCACCGATCCGGAAAACCCCCATCTACTCGGCCCACACCTCACCGCCTCCGCCGCGGAGATTCCCCTGACCGCGGATGAAGCCCAACGATGGTTCGGTTCGAGCGCACCGGGCCTGCTGCCGATCCTGGCTGAACGTGGACTGCTCAGGCGACGACCGACCGGCTGGTACTACACCCGCAGGGAACCAGCGACAGATCTGATTGATCTGAGAGGTGGTAGCGGATCACCCGTTCAACTCGTGGAAGTCGACACGGGGCGACTACTCGGAACCGTCGACGCCAGCCGCGCACACTCGACAGTACACACCGGCGCAATCTACGTTCACCAAGGCAGCAGCTATCTCGTCCGCGAACTCGATCTTGACTCGGATGTCGCTTTCCTCGAGGCCACCATCACCGACTACTCCACGACTGCAGCTGACGTCGCGGACTATCGGATCCTGTCGGTCGATGAAGAAGTGGAGTGGGGCGCAGCGACACTCAGCCGCGGCGAGGTTGAGGTCACCAGTCAGGTGGTGGGTTTCGTGAAGCGGCGCTACGCGACCGGCGAGATCCTGGGCGAGGAGAGCCTGGATCTTCCCGAGCGGAGCCTGAGGACCCGGGCAGTGTGGTGGACGGTGACGAACGAACAATTAGCGGCAGCCGCCCTGACCGAGCTTGAAGACATCGCGGGTGCCGCACATGCCGCAGAACACGCCTCGATCGGGATCCTGCCCCTGCTGGCGTCCTGTGACCGATGGGATATCGGAGGGGTCTCCACCCCACACCATCCAGACACGGAGCGCTGCACGGTCATGGTCTACGACGGTCACCCTGGCGGCGCTGGATTCGCCGATCGCGCGTTCACGATCGCGCGTCAATGGCTCAGCGCGACGCGCGCCACCATTGCGTCATGCCGATGCACCGACGGTTGTCCGGCATGCATCCAATCCCCCAAATGCGGGAACGGAAACGACCCACTGGACAAGCGGGGCGCGGTGCGCCTGTTGGACGTGTTGCTGAGCTAGGCAGCGTCGACGCTGCGCTCGGTCACCTCGTCTGGTGAGACAGGAGACGGAGCATAGATGCCGATCAGGGTGTAGGGCGCCATTCCGTAACGACCAAACCAGCTACCCGTGACCGGGATCGGAGAAAGCTCGGGGGTCAACGACGACTCAAGGGTGGTGTTCGCCTGCGTGGTGTTCAACGTCAGCCTCTCGTGAAGGTTTTCGCAATGACATGACTCTTGCTACTCGATCGGGGTTGCCGTTCGGTGACTTCTATGGTGATGTCTCGTGACTCACCGCTGACAACGGTGTCCCGAATGCGTGAGGCGCATCACAGCCCGCCAGCGAACCCGGCGCGGGCACGGTGTCGAACCGCCGGCAACTCCACTCCGATCCATGCCGCAAAGCGGGAGGCGATCCCCTGCGAGTGGACGAGTGTTTCGACGGTGATGTCGAGCCCCTCGATCTCGCAGAGCACGATCGTTGCGTCGTTGCGTTCAGCGACATGCGATGCCATCTCGCACGCACGAGCCGGGAATTCCAGCACGAATGGAGCGCCCGCGAGGGCTGCCAGATCAGCGGCACCGGCAGCCTTCGTTCGCACCATGGCAAGGTCGACGAACACCCAGAGCATGGCGATGCCGATCAGGGCGATCGGCATGAGAACGAGGGTGAGAACCGTGCCTGCTCCACGGTCGTAACGGTCATCGGTCATGGCCCGACCCCTGGCTCTCGCGCAGCTGTCGCCGACGCTCGGACAGTGATCGACAGCCCCGACAGAATCGGAACTGGTGCGGACACCTCCTGGGTGACGATCGCTTCCACTATCCGCGCTGTTCCGGTCGATGTGACAGTGGCGCCCGGCATCACTCGATCGACGAGATCGTCGATGACGGACATGTCCGCATCGCGGGCAAGTGATCGTGCTGCCTGTTGCGCAAGATCAGCCGCTCGTGCCTGCGACAGTCCGAGCATGGACAGCCAGAACAGGGCAAGAAGGACGAGCACCAGCGCGGGGATGGCGAACATCAACTCCACCATCGTGTTGCCCTGCTCACCGCGTCGCCGTCGACACTTGTTCATGTTCACCATCCCCACACCTCCAATCAACCGAAGATCTAGATCAGCCAAAGCCCTGGATCAGCCGAAAAAGGACGACAGGGCGCTGGAGAACAATCCCCAGAGCAGATCTCGGACAGGGTCAGAGGTGAGCAGCTTCAACAGCAGCCCGCCGAGGCCAGCGACGGCAACAGTGCCGACGGCGTATTCGGCGGTGGTGAGACCGGCCTCGTCCTTGAGATGACGGGTGGTGCGACGAACGAAGAGAACTGATCGCATGGTGACTCCCTGGTATACGGCGGACGGCCGTGGCGTCGCGCCCTGCTCGGACGCGGTGCCTACCGTCTTCCGGGCCCCTACCCGGGGACCAGGGTCAGCGGAAGATCTGTGGAGTCAGTTGTGGCGGTGGAGTTGGGGATATCTAGCGAGTGCCCACGGCAAGGAGCCGTTCCAGGTCGCCATGCACTTCCAAGCCTGCGCTCGTCGCCGAGGTCTCCATCACCACGCTGCCATCAGGATCGATCAAAGTCACCTCGATCACCGCGTCGAGGGTCTCCTCGACGCGCTCATGCATGCGTGATCGGATCGGTGCGTGCAGCAGGCCGCCCCGGCGGCGTTCTGCCCGAAGTTCCAATCGGCCATCAGGGCCTTCCAGGGCCCAGGTGACATGTGAGTCATCGATGCGCAGGTCGACCTCCTTCGACCCGTTGTAGGTCGCCCAGGTTCGCAGCCGATCGCGGGTGCGAAGCCCGACAATGTATCCCCGGAAGGTCGAGCGGACCCAGGGAATGATCGCCACGGAGGCGACGAGGGTGGTGCCGGGCGCATCGACGAAGTGTGCGGAATGCATCCAGACATAGCCGGAGGGAAATGCTCGCCCCCAGTCCTTCTCGATGTAGCCGTGACCACCCGTCATCGAAACCGCGTCACCGTCGAGGACCAGGTTGCCGCTCAGGCCGTGCCCGAAGGACACCACGCCGTGGTAGCACTCCATCATCGGCACCCACGCGTATGGACCCATGATTCCCGGTCGGCGCAGGGTCACCGGCCAAGGATCGAGCGGAGATGCGTAGGCGATGTTGGCCTGCAGGTGGTCGAAGTTCACCTCGATTCCCCGATCGGTGAATCGATGCGGCCCGACCCGCACATCGAAGTCATCCGTGGACGCCCAGAAATCCTCGGTGGGGTATCGGTGATATTCCGACCGGCCAGACACTCCATCGAGCACCTGAACGAACGCCTCGTCGGTGCGGGCGCCCGAATCTTCGCCACGGAAAACTCCGGGGATGAATGCCCATCGGCTCGACTGATCGGCATTGACGACCTTGACGTACCAGCCTTCGAAAAAGCCCCCGCGCACTCCTCGACCGTGGAAGGCCTCCGGACGAAGGGTCTGACGGACAACAGCGAGGGGGCTGCGCATGAGTAAGACGCTACCCCTAGGCTGCGTCCCGGAGGTTTTTACATGCGCATCCTCATCCCCGCAGAGACACGACCCGGCGAGCGCCGTGTCGCGATGCTGCCCTCGGTGATCGGGAAGTTCACTCAGATCGGTGCAGAGGTTCTTGTCGAGTCCGGGGCTGGCGAGCACGCTTTCGCTCCTGACGCCGACTACACCGCTGCCGGCGCACGCATCATTCCGTCCGATGACCTGTCGATCGCTCTCGAGGCGGCCGACGTCATCGCCAGCGTCCGCCCCCTGGAATACACCAAGGCCCGGCGAGTCAAGGCCGGAGCGATCTGCCTGTCCTTCCTGTCCCCGGCTCAAGACACCGACACCATTCGAGCTCTGCGCGACGCCGGCGCGACCGGCATGAGCTTCGACCTGGTGCCGCGGATCTCGAGAGCCCAGTCCATGGATGCCCTGACCTCCCAGGCGCTGGTGACCGGCTATCGAGCAGCCCTTGTTGCCGCACACCGGTTGCCGAAGTTCTTCCCCTTGTTCATGACCGCAGCCGGCACCATCCAGCCGGCGAAGGTGCTCGTTCTCGGTGCCGGTGTCGCCGGACTGCAGGCCATCGCCACGGCCAAGCGACTCGGAGCTCGCGTCTCCGCCTACGACGTGCGGCCGTCCAGCGCCGACGAGGTGAAAAGCATGGGTGGCACATTCATCACCCTGGAACTCGAGACCCTCGAAGGTGCTGGTGGTTATGCGCGTGAGATGACCGAGGAACGCTCCGCTCGCCAGCGCGAACTGCTCACCCCTTACATCGCCGACTCGGATGCTGTGATCACGACCGCGGCAGTCCCCGGGCGCGCCGCACCGCTACTGGTCACCCGGTCGATGGTCGAGACCATGAAGCCGGGCTCTGTCGTGGTCGACCTGGCCAGCGAGAGCGGGGGCAACGTCGAAGGATCAGTAGCTGGCGAGGTCCTCGATCTCGGTGGTGTGTCGATCTGGGGAGGCAAGGATGTCGCGAGCGAGATGCCCGTGCACGCCTCGCAGCTGTACGCCATGAACGTCTTCGCACTCATCAGTCCCGCCGTCACCGACGGCAACATCAGCATCGATATCGACGACGAGGTCTATGCCGGCTGCGTCGTG
>JBDQGZ010000042.1:0-13881 GCA_040265115.1 Candidatus Nanopelagicales bacterium | reverse complement strand
AGTCAGCAGCGAGGGTCGTCGCCGCGGCGACATCGAGACCGAGGACTCCGGGAACCGCGATCGTGCGTCCGGGGCCGGCGGCGAGATACCAGGCACCGAAGGCGGCACCGGCCACCGCACCGAGGAGTAGCAAGAGGGCGATCAGCGGACCAACACGTCGGCGCCGACGTCGAGTGACCGGTGTGCCATCGACGGGAGGTGGGGGACCCGTGCGGTCGGAATTTGCTGGGATCGCGGGGAGTTCCGTAGTGGCGGATGTGGCTGCGGATCGATCGACCACGAGGGTTGCCCCGGGTACAGCGTCACGAGCGGCCGTGTCGGCGAAAGGTGCGGGTGGTGGGAGGGTTCGACGCACAGCGCGCACTCGATCAGCGAACTCCCGGCAGTCGGCGTAGCGAAGAGAAGGATCACGGCGCGTGGCCGTTTCGACCAGGTCGTCCACATCAGGATCAAGGCCGTCGAGGAGGGTGGCCGGACGGGGAACATCGGTGTGCACATGCTGATAGGCGACGTTGAGGGGCGACTCACCACCGAACGGGACCGCGCCGGTGAGCATCTCGTACAGGCAGATGCCGACTCCGTAGACATCCGATCGGGCATCTGCCTGACCACGTTCGACGTGCTCCGGTGACAGATAGGCGACAGTCCCGATGAGGACGCCCTGTGTCGCGGTGGCCGCAGTCATCACGCGGGCGAGGCCAAAATCGGTGACCTTCACCCGTCCTTCATCGGAAATGAGGATGTTCTCCGGCTTGACGTCTCGGTGCACGAAGCCTGCAGCGTGCGCTGCTCCCAGTGCATCGAGGATCGGCTCGCAGATCGCGAGGGCCTGGGCTGGCGATAGACGGCCGTGCTCGGTGAGCACATCACGAAGGGTCCGTCCCGGAACGAACTCCATCACCAGGTAGGGCAGGCCATCGACGCTGCCCTGATCGTGGACAGCGACAACGTGGGGGTGGGAGAGCGAGGCGGCCGCCTTCGCTTCCCGCTGGAAACGTGCGACGAATGCGTCGTCCTCGGCGAGGGATGGGTGCATGACCTTCAGCGCCACGGAACGGTCGAGACGGGTATCGAGAGCGCGGTAGACCGTGGCCATTCCGCCTCGGGCGATGCGCTCCTCGATGAGATAGCGCCCCTCGAGCTCGCGGCCGACGAGGGCGTCGGTCGCGGCCGGTGGTGGCACAGTCATCCCCATGATCATTCGAGTCTAGGTCTAGGGGGGCGAAAATCCGTGGAGGACACCGGTGGGGTGGGCGTGCAGGTGCCGCTGACGACCGGCAGGATGGTGGGGTGAGCGCACGTGTCGACACCAGCATGTCAGCCGACGAGGTGCGGGACTACCTTGATGCGGCCCGCACCCTGATCCTGTGCACGATCGGGCCCGATGGAGTTCCCGACCCCGTGGGCATGTGGTTCGTCCGCGTCGACGACGAGATCTGGATGCGCACCTATGCCCGGTCCCAGAAGGCGCTCAACGTCGAACGGGATCCACGGGTGTCGGCCCTCGTGGAGTCCGGGGAGCACTACGCGCAATTGCAGGGGGTTCAACTCACCGGCCGGGTCGTGCCGTCTCGGGATGAGGAGCTGATCTGTCGCATCGCGGTGGATCTGCTGGTGAAGTACGAGGGGTTGAGCCCCGAGCACGTGCCCGCCGCCCGGGAGGCCTACCGGGCCAAGGCGCCCAAGCAGGTCGCGTTGCGACTCGACATCGAGCGGATTGTTTCCTGGGATCATCGCAAGCTCATGGGCCCGGGCTGACGGGCCCCATTCGATGACGAACCTGTCCTATCTCGCAGTCCTGGCCTTCATCCTCCTGGCCACCGCCTGGCTCGAAGTGGTCCTGCGCACCCGTGTCTATCAACGATGGCGGCGGCTGCTGCTGACCCTCATCGTCCCCGTGGTGGTGTTCGTCGTGTGGGATCTCTATGCGATCGCAGCGGGCCACTGGGACTTCGATCCGAATTCCACCACCGGCATGGTCGTACTCGGCTCCCTGCCCTTGGAGGAGTTGCTGTTCTTCATCGTGATCCCGATCGCGTCGATTCTGAGCCTCGAGGCCGTCCGATCAGTGAAGGGTTGGCCGGTGGGGGACGAGCAGACACTCGATGGGCAATCCGGCGGTGAGCGGTGAGCTATACCCAATTGGCGATCCTCGGTGTCATCCTCGCCATCGTCATCGACCTGTTCGTCGCACGCACCCGTTTGATCACCCGACGTGCGTTCTGGGTGCCCTACGCGATCATCGTTCTCTTCCAATTGCTGACCAACGGAGTCTTGACCGGGTTCTCGATCGTGACCTATGACGGGCAGTTCATCATCGGGGACTCCACGCCGGTGGAGGGTCCCCCGCCGTTCATCGGTGGAGGTCGGATCGCCTTCGCGCCGGTGGAAGACCTGATGTTCGGCTTCGCGCTCATCCTGCTCTCGCTGGTGATCTGGGTCTGGTTGGGGCGGCGAGGTGTCCAGCGCACCCCATTCGCCGGGCCACCCATCTGGCGGCGTCGCAGTGAGGACAGCGCCTCGACGTGACCTCTGAGTGGACGTGGCCTCTGAGTGGACGTGGCCTATGAGTGAGCGGGCTGGCGTCGGGCACGAATTGCCTTCACCCACGCCGGACCTGCAACCGCGAGTCGTCGACGCATCGGCACACTGGCCCGGCGGGTGAAGACCTCGTAGTCAATGGCTTCGACCTCGTCGACGATTCCGCAATAGAGCACTCGGGCCGCCTCGATGCACGGCTGGGAGTCCGGGTGCAGCAACGCGATGCCCGGCCGGGAACGTTCCTCGAGCATGCGGACCCGGGCGATTTGATCACGCAGTGCTGCCTTGATCGCAGGTGTCGCGATCCGCTGTTCGAGGTCATCGCGGGTCACCCCGTGATCGGCGAGTTCCTCGAGAGGGAGGTAGACCCGTCCGCGCTGGAGATCCTCGCCCACATCTCTGATGAAGTTGGCGAGCTGGAAGGCAACCCCGAGATCTTGAGCGCGGGCATAGGCCTGCTCGTCACTCGGTTCGAGTATGGGGACCATCTGCAGGCCAATGACGGCGGCGGATCCGTAGACATACTCGAACAGATCTTCATAGGTCGCGTAGGAGTCGACGGTGAGATCCATCCGCATCGAGTGCAGGAAGGCTTCGAAGTGCTCGAGGGGGATATCCCAGGTGAGGACGGTATCCACCACAGCGTGACACACCGGATCATCGGATCTCCCGCGTCGCACATCGGCCAGGAACGCGTCCCCCCAACGGCCCAGCCAGTCGGACTTCTCGGAGTCGGAGAGTGTGGAGGCGAGGTCATCGACGATCTCGTCGGCATACCGGGCGAAGCCATACAGCGCGTGGACGTAGGGCCGCTTGGCCGGTGGCAGGAGCAACGTGGCGAGATAGTAGGTCTTGCCGTGTTCGGCGTTGAGCTGTCGGCACAGTTCGTAGGACCGTCGCAGATCCGGCGCGATGATGCCTGCCGCTGTCAACTCTCGTGCGCTCACGAGGGGGAATCCTGCCAGGGCGGTTCCGCCGTCCATTGGCGGGCTCGCGCCTGCGCAGGAGCATCCACCGGCTCGAGACCGATCGCTCCTGGTCCACCGAGGATGAGCGCACGTTCCCGAGGGCTGAGCAGGAGCACGCCCCCGACGATGATGATCGCGATGACGATGCCGAGCCCATCGAGTAATTCGAAGGCACCGTCGGAGGTTGCGAGGGATTCGGCCATGGCATGCACGCACAGGCCTGCCGTGGCGACCACGATCACGCGCAGCGCCCTCAGACTCACTCCGGTCACGATGAACAGTGGCAGGATCCACAGCAGATACCACGGTTGCACGACGGGGCCGAGGAGGACGACGGCGAGAAATGCCCAGGCCGCATTGCGCACCGGGCTGCGCCGCCAGGGGCCGAGGATCAACCAGGCGACGACGGCAAGGGCAAGGACCATGCCCAGCAGACGGAATCCGGAGACAAAGGCGTCATTGCTGTCCGCCATGCCGATTGCCTCGGCGATGCCACCGGTGAACATGCCCAGCGCCGTGGGGGGCGAGAACCATGTCCGCACCTCCCCGGGAGTGCCGAGAGCGTTGATCCAGCCGAGGCCGACCCCGGCGAGCAGGGCGGTGAGGGCGAACACCCCGGCGGCGACGCCACCGGTGATGATCCACGCGCGCACTCGATGCCACCAGGTCGCTGCGCGCCCTGCCCAGATCAGGCCGACGAAGGGGAGGGCGAGAAGGGCGATCGGCTTCACCGATGTGGCGAGGGCGATGGCAGCGGCAGCGGCCAGCGGACGTCTCTCGACCGCCCAGGCGAGACCCATGGCGATGAGGCCGACCATCAGGGCGTCGTTGTGCGCACCCGCGACGAAATGCAACACCACGAGGGGATTGGCGACCCCCAACCACAGGGCTCGCACAGGATCAATGCCGTGGGCGAAGGCCAGGCGTGGCACGTACACGACGAGCAGGCCGACGCCAAGGATCGCGAGCAGGCGGAAGATGAGTGCGGCGAGTGCGGGCTGTTCGTACGCGAAGTCCGTGACGCCTCGGGAAAGCAGCAGGAACATGGGGCCGTAGGGCGCCGGTGTCTCCGCCCACATCGGATCCACCCCGTCCTGGAACCATCCGGGCAGAGCTGACACACCGGTCGTGTACGGGTCGAGTCCTTCCAGGAGCAGTCGGCCCTGGGAGTAGTAGGAGTAGGCGTCGCGACTGAACATCGGGGGTGACGCCAGCAGCGGTATGGACCACAGGGTGAGGATTGCGGTGAGATCGAACGGGCGGAGGAAACCTCCACCGGATGTGCGCTGCTGATCGACGAGAGCTCGACCGAGGATGAGCCAGGTCTGCAGCAGCAGCCCGATGCCGACGAAGACGAGGATGTGAGACAGGGCGAGCCCGGTGCTACTGGTGCGCAGGAAGTCCACGATCGGCCACTCGATGATGCCCGTGCGCAGGGGTAGCCAGCCGACGCCGAGGGCTCCGATGGTGATCATCGCCGAGGCAACGAATCCCGGGAGGCCGAATCGCCACACGGCATCACCGATGCGCGAGGAGGTGCGATCACCCTTGCCCATATCGGTCAGGGTACGCGCTCCTCAGCGCAGAGCGCGGGATCGATAGAGCCGATCGGGCCCGGTGACCCGTTCGGCCGCAAGGCGCCCGGAGATCAAGACCATGGGCACACCCACCCCGGGTTGAGTTCCCGAGCCGGTGAACACAACGTTCTCGCCCCACAGGTTGCCCGGCCGGAACGGGCCGGTCTGGGTGAACGAATGCGCCGAAGCGAAGGGTGCGCCGCGTTCCATCCCGCGCTCCTGCCATTCCAGAGGAGTAGTGATGCTCTCGACCTCGATGGCATCCCCGAACCCGCGGTAGCCGCGCTCCTCGAGGGTGCGAATGACTTCATCGCGATAGCGCGGTGTCTCCTTGACCCAGTCGATGGGTGCATCCATATTTGGCGTCGGGAAGAGCACGTAGTAGACCTCCTTGCCGTCCGGGGCGAGGGAGGGATCGGAACGCGTCGGATTGGTGACCAGCAGGCTCGGATCGCTCATGAGGCGTCGCTGATCGATGAGCTCGTCGAACACGCCCTTCCAGGAACGTCCGAAGTGGATGTTGTGGTGGGCGATCTTGGAATAGGACGCACTCGAACCGGCGAGCATGAGGAAGCACGAGGGGGAATAGTCCAGTCGTCTCACCGGCCAGGGGGATCGGCCTAGCAGGTCGCGGTAGGCAACGGGGAGGTCAGGATTGAGAACGACGACATCCGCGGCGATGCGCTCGCCGGTGTCGGTGTGGACGGCGACCGCACGATCACCCTGGGTCTCGACCTTGGTGACGGTGGTGGAGTAGCGGATGTCCACGCCATGGGCGACGGCGGCCCGCGCCATCGCTTCCGGCACTGCATGCATCCCGCCCTCGGGGAAGTAGACCCCAGCGACCGAGTCCATGTAGGCGATGACTGCGTAGATCGCGAGTGCGTCATAGGGAGATAGGCCGGCGTACATCGCCTGGAAGCTGAAGACCCGTTCGGTGCGAGGATCCTTGAGGTATTCGCGGACCTTGGGTGCGAGTTTGCGGAAACCACCGATCGCCACGAGTTTGGCGAGGTTGGGCGTCAGCAGGTCCAGTGGGGAATCGATATTGCGGTCGATGAAGTCGGTCATCTCGTATCGGTATAACTGCGACACGAAGTCGACGTATCGGCGATAGCCGGCGGCTTCCTCGGGTCCGATGACGGCGCGGATCTCCTCGGCCATTTCATCGACATCCGCGTGGACATCGAGAACCGAACCGTCGGGATAGAAGGATCGATAGAGAGGCGCGACGGGATGGAGAGTGAGCCAGTCGCTCATCTCCTCGCCGATGCTGTCGAACGCATCGGCAATAAGATCAGGCATGGTCAACACGGTCGGACCGGTGTCTACCCGGTAGGTCCCATCCGAGGTGGTCGCCTGCCATTGCCCTGCACGTCCCCCGGGACGATCCTCCCGTTCGAGGACGGTCACGGATCGGCCAGCGCCGGCCAGGCGCATGGCAGCGGAGAGACCGGCGAGCCCGGCGCCAACCACGACGACGTGGTCTGTCGGCCCAGTGACGGTGCGCGGGGTGCGGTGCGGCAACCAGCGGGTGAGGCTCACACGGATCTCCTTGTGGCGGCGTAGGCGAGGCCGGTGAGAACCTCGGCGGCGGGCGGGGCAAGCGGAACGGAATCGAGGCTCGCCACTGCCCTGTCGGTGAGAGCCTCGATGATCGACTCAACCTCGGCGAGGGCTCCGGTTTCGGTGATGATCGTGCGCAACTGCTGAACTCCATCGCTGTCGAGACCGGGATCGCCGAGGTGGCGACGGATCTGGGCGGCCTGGGCGGGGGTGGCGCGATCCATCGCGGTGGCAACGAGGACGGTCTGTTTGCCCTCGCGCAGATCATCGCCCGCCGGCTTGCCGGTCTCCCCGGGGTCGCCGAAAACGCCGAGGACGTCATCGCGCAACTGGAATGCCTCACCGAGAGGGAGTCCATAGCCGGTGTAGGCCGTCATGATCTGCGGGTCAGCGCCGGCGAGGGCAGCTCCCAGATGCAGGGGGCGCTCGATGGTGTATTTCGCCGACTTATAGCGCACGACGAGCATGGCTCGCTGCGCATCCCCGCCACCTCGGGCTTGCTCGAGCAGGTCGAGGTACTGCCCGGCCATCAATTCCGTGCGCATTTCGTCGTAGATCGCCTTTGCCCGTCGTAGCGATTCCGCATCGAGGCCACTCGACATGAGCATCTCGTCGGCCCAGGACAGGCACAGATCGCCGAGCAGGATGGCGGCGCCGACGCCGAAGGACTCCGGGGAGCCAAGCCACGCGGACTGCCGGTGCACCGAGGCGAACCGGCGGTGTGCGGAGGGTAGGCCGCGGCGCGTGTCTGATCCGTCCATCACGTCGTCGTGGATAAGAGCGCAGGCCTGCAGGAACTCCAGGGAAGCGACGGCATTCAGGGCCTGCTCAATGTCGGCCCCGCCGGCACCGCGCCATCCCCACCAGGCAAAGGCGGGACGCAAACGCTTGCCGCCGTCGCACAGGTCGGTGACAGCCTCGACGAGCGGTTCGAGGTCATCGCTGATGCCATTGAGGAGGCCGCGCTGCCGGGAAATGAAATCTGCAATGGCCTTATGAACGCGGACCCGCAGGTCATCGGCATCCAAGGGGGCCGAGTGCGGGACGGTGGGCATGATGGCCAGCCTACGGGCTGCGGGTGTCGCCTGCATGGGGTGCCAGGCTCCACCGGTGTGATGATCCTTGGTCACGCCCGACTACCCTCAGCGCATGGAGGGTCATCACGACATCGGTGCGCTTCTTGCCCGGGGCGCACGATCGTTCTCGTTCGAGTTCTTTCCTCCGAAGTCCGACGAGGGGGAGCGCAAGCTGTGGCAGACCCTGCGCGAGTTGGAGGCGCTGCATCCCACCTTCGCGTCGGTCACCTATGGGGCAGGCGGATCGACCAGGGATCGCACCGTCCGTCTCACCGAGCGCATGGCCTCCGAGACGACACTCACTCCGCTCGGGCATCTCACCTGCGTTGGAGCTAGCGTCGATGAACTCCAGGCCGTGGTCGCTGCTTATGCCGCTGCAGGGGTCTCCAATGTGCTGGCGCTGCGCGGTGATCCCATCGACGGACCCAGAGCATCTTGGTCTCCCACACCCGACGGACTCAACCACGCGGACGAGTTAGTGACCCTGGTGCGCAGCCTGGGTAACTTCTCGGTGGGGGTGGCAGCTTTTCCCGAGGGGCACCCGGAATCTGGTGATCGTGATCACGATGCCCGTGTCCTGGCGCGCAAGGCCGAGGTGGGCGCTTCCTTCGCGATCACTCAGTTCTTCTTCCGGATCGAGGACTACCTTGATCTGCGCGACCGGACGGCAGCGCTGGGCTGCTCCATTCCGATCCTGCCGGGCATCATGCCGGTCACCAACCTCGGCCAGATTCAGCGATTCGCCACCTTGTCCGGCGCGGCCTTCCCTGCGGAGTTGGCCACTCGCTTCGAAACATTCGGGGATGACGTGGCCAGCGTACGCGCTCTCGGCATCGAGATCGCCAGTCAGATGTGTCGTGAGCTGCTCGACGAGGACGCGCCCGGTCTTCACTTCTACACGCTGAACTCGTCTTCGGCGACCCGTGAGATCTACGCCAATCTCGGGCTTCGGTCACCGGCTTCTGGCTGACCTCCAGCATCGATGCCATGACCCTCGACCAGCTCGGCCCGGTGCTCCTGATCGGCGCTGCGGTCGTCATCCTCGCCGTGATCGGCGTGAGATTCACCGGACGCCTCGGGGTGCCGGGACTGCTGCTGTATCTCGCGATCGGACTGCTCCTGGGTTGGGTGCTGCCCGGCGACAGCCTCATCGATCCGAGCCTCGCCACCGTCCTCGGGTATGCGGCCCTCGTCCTCATCCTCGCCCATGGGGGACTTACGACGCCGCTGGCCGAATTGCGCCCGGTCCTCGGCCCGAGCCTCCTGCTCGCCACGGTTGGGATCGCGGTGAGTGTTGCCGTCGTGGCGGTTCCGCTGGTGGTCCTTCTCGACGTCGATCCGCAGTTGGCGATCCTGCTCGGGGCGGTGCTGGCGGCAACGGACGCGGCAGCTGTGTTCTCGGTGCTGCGCCGCATCAACGTTGCTCCGCGACTGAAGACCATGCTGGAGGGGGAGTCGGGATTCAATGACGCCCCGGTGGTCGTCCTCGTCACTGTCGTCGCCAGCGGATCCTTGGAGGGTGATCCCTGGCTCGTGCCGCTCCTGGTCGTCGGGGAGTTGATCGGTGGTGCGATCGTCGGTCTCGCGATCGGATTCGCTACCCGCTGGCTGATTCCCCGCCTCGCACTCCCAGCAATCGGGCTGTACCCGATCGCGGCGGTCGCGATGCTCGTCGGGGCGTACGGGGTTGCGGATCTGGTTCACTCATCGGGGTTCATGGCGGTATACGTCGCGGCAGTGCTGCTCGGCTCGGCGCGAAACCTGCCCCACCGTCGGGCTGTCCTCGGCTTCTCCGATGGATTGTCGTGGCTGGCTGAGATCGGGCTGTTCGTCATGCTCGGCCTCCTAGCGAATCCCGCTCGACTGCCGTCTTCGATCCTCATCGCCCTCGTCGCAGCGGCGGCGCTGGTGCTTCTCGGTCGACCTCTCGCGGCGATCGTGTCCCTCGTGCCGTTTCGCTGGCCTGCCCGTCAGGTCGGGTTCGTCTCCATCGCTGGTCTGCGCGGTGCTGTCCCGATCGTCTTCGCTGCGATCCCGCTCGGGCTCGGGTTACCGGGCGCTGAGACCGTGTTCGACGCCACACTGATCGTGGTCTTAGTCCTCACCTTGATCCAGGCCCCGACGCTGCCGTGGGTGGCGCGGCGTCTCGGTGTCACAGAAGCTGAACAGCCGTTGGAGCTCAACGTGGATGTCGCCCCCCTCGACGATCTCGACGCTGCCGTGATCGCGATCGACATCGATGCGGACAGCCGCCTGATCGGGGTCTATGTGCGGGAACTCTCCCTGCCCTCCGGTGCGGTGGTGTCGCTCATCGTGCGGGGTGACCATGCCGAGCCGGCGGGGCCGGAGGTGCGACTCCGTGAGGGTGACCGACTGATTGTGGTTGCCGCCGAGGCGATGCGAACGCGGACTGAGGAGGTCCTCCGAGAACTCAGCCGCAAGGGCCGGCTCGGCAATTGGCACCCCTAGACCCAACTTCGTAGCGATCGGCACGTTGTCGCCTCTGAGGAGTTGCGGAGTTCAGCGCTTTCGCCTCATGAGGGGTGTCCCACAGCCTCGGCGACGATTTGAGCGGACAGTCCGACGAGGGGGAGGCCCCCACCCGGATGCGAGGAACCCCCGACCAGGAACAGGCCAGGGATCGGTGAAACGTTCGCAGGTCGAAGGAAGGCCGCCCTCGCACCATTGCTGCTCGAGCCGTAGATGGATCCCCCGGGAGCGCGCGTTGCTCGCTGCAGGTCTGCCGGGGTGCGCACTTCACGCCAGAGCAGGCGTCGATGCAGGTCGACCCCGCGTCGGGCTAGAACCTCGAGGACATGATCGGCATAGGACTCTGCCAGACCTGCTTCGTCCCAGTTGATGGTTGATGAAGTGTGGCCGTGTCGGGGCGCGTTGATGAGGATGAACCACGACTCCGAGTCCGCATCAGGTCGCATGCGGTCGTCATTAGGAACGCAGGCGTAGATGGTGGGATCGGCGACAGGCCTGGGTCGACGCCCGAAGATGTCATCGAACTCCTCGTCGTAGTTCGCGGGGAACCACACGTTGTGATGCTTGATCCCCTCGGTGCGACCGCGCGCTGCCGCAAGGATGACGAAGCCCGAGAGCGACGGGGTGGTGCGATCGAGTCGTCGGTGCACCCGTCTGGCGCGCGGGTCGTCGAGCAGGTCGCGATAGACATGCTGGGCATCAGCATTGGCGATGACCATGTCGGCATCGATGGAGTCACCGTCGCGTGTGAGCACTCCCTGTACGCCGTCGGGCGTGGTGCGGATTCCAGACACGTCGACATTTGTGGCAATCTCGACGCCGAGCTGTCGACAGCGATGCGCCAGCGCGTCGGCCAACGTGGCGATGCCGCCACCGAGGTGCCAGGCGCCGAAGGCCTGTTCGACATAGGGGACGGTCGCGAGCGCGGCGGGAGCGCGACGGGGATCCGAGCCGGTATAGGTCGCATAGCGATCCAGCAGTGTGACCAGGCGAGGATCGCGAAGGTAATGGCGCCCCAGCGAACGCAGGGAGGTCCATGGCGCAACCGTTCGCACAGCCCGCGGATCCCGCGCCAGTCCTACCAGGGTGCCCAGCCCGTCCAGTGGCGATTCCAGGAAGGGTCGTCGGGTGATCTGCCAGATCTGTCCGGCACGCTCGATGAAGGCACGCCAATCCGCTTCGGCTGTTCCCCCAAGTGCATCGCCGAGGGCGGACGCGATTCGGCCTGGATCGACTCCGGGGAGCGCCGCGGTCGCACCATCAGCCCAGTGATACCCGAAAGCGATGTCCAAGG
The DNA here is from genome assembly GCA_040265115.1 of Candidatus Nanopelagicales bacterium. Lineage (GTDB taxonomy): Bacteria > Actinomycetota > Actinomycetes > S36-B12 > S36-B12 > M55B157. The sequence continues at coordinate 2,369 of JBDQGZ010000042.1, read as the reverse complement.
CTTGCAGGTCGACAGCGTCATCGAAGGGGCCACCGGTGGAGTTGAAAAGTTCCCGGTACACCGCGGGGAGCGTGAGCAGGCTCGGGCCGGTATCGAAGACGAAACCGTCGCGCTCGTATCGCGCCAGTTTGCCTCCGAGTTGCGAGCTCGCCTCCAGGAGAGTGACCTGATGGCCGAGCGCAGCCAGCCGCATCGACGTCGCCATACCGCCGACTCCCGCGCCGATGACGACGACTCTGGCCATGGGGTCAGCCTAGGGAGGACAGGAGTGCGGGCCTGCGCCAGGGAACGGCGCTCGGGGATAAATCAGCCGATGTTGCGGCCGCGCCAACTTAAACGGCCGAGGCGTCGCAGCCGGAACGAGGCGATGGTGAGGCTGGCGAACGCGGCGACGGACACAGGTTGGAGCAAGGCGTCGGGCCAGCGCTTCTCCCCAGTCCGACGGGCGACGGCATACCGACCCAGGACACCGGCGGAATAACCGAGCGCACCCCACGCCCGAATCACACGATCGCCACCGGCCACGGCGAAGACGGGAGGTGCGATGTATCCAACGACCATGACACTGAGTACTCCTGCCGCCCCGGGAGGGGAGCCGAACACCGACCACAGCGACTTGGTGTAGCCCTGGTAGATCTCCGCCGCCCCGTCATACATCCGGCACTGCGCGATGTGGCCACCGTTCGCCGGCGCTCCGGTGAAGCCATGGCGCTTCAAGGAGCGGAGCACCTCGACATCCTCGACGACATGTGAAGCCACCGAGGTGTGTCCGCCACTCGTGCGATAAGCGCGCGCATCAACGCAGATGAACTGACCGTTGGCAGCAGCCAACGACGGATAGTGGGTTGTCTCGGTGAGTCGAAGAGGAAGTGTTGCCATCCACGACCACACGACAAGTGGTTGAGTGATCCGTTCCGACCAGGTGTCGGCGATTTGCCGGGGGTAGGGCGACAGCAGATCGAGCTCGGCCTCGCGCATCTGCGCCACCGTGGAGGCGATGGCGAGCGGATGTAAGACGACCTCGGCATCGATGAAGACGAGGACACTGCCGGTCGCGTGCTGAGAGAGGCGGTGGCAGGCCCAGGGTTTGCCCAGCCACCCCTCGGGTAGCGGTGCGCGTCCACCATCAATGATGCGGACCCGCGGATCGTCACCCACCGCCTGCTTGACCACAACCGCCGTGTCATCAGTCGATCCGTCATCGAGAATCACAATCTCGAGGTTGGGGACGCCCTCCTGGGCGAGGAGTGCGAGGAGAGTAGGTGTCACGCGTTCGGCTTCATTGCGCAGCGGGACGAGGACGGAAACCCGTTCAGGCACAGTGATGTCCTCGGGCATGACCGTGCGCAAATGTCGCAGGTTGGCGAGCGTGTGGGCCGTGACCGCTGCGCTGGTGAGGGCGCCAGCTCCGGCGAGGCCGCGGAGCATCGCGGTGCGTCGGCCGAGTCGGTGCGTCATGTAACCTCCTGCTGTCGTCTGCGGAGGTTATCCGTTCGGGACTGGAACATCCGCCAGGCCCAGGGAATGACGGCTAGCCCCATGAGGACCCCTCCCCACGCAGCGACCGCGGGTCGACCAAGGAACACCAGATTCGCGAGGATATTCGAGAGGTAGACCCACGCGAGCATGAGTGTGGGGACACCGTCAGGTGCATCGCCTCGACGAGGCAGAAGGCTGAGCATGCCGATCATCACCAGCGCGGTGAGCAGCCATCCCAGGTAGTTCCCGATCGGAATGCCGGGCACACCCCACAGGGCGGGCGTGGGATCCACCCATTCCCAATGACCCTCGGACACCATCTGTGGATCCAAGAACACGTCCCAGGTCGCCAGCAGCCAGGCACCGATGACTGTCACGAGCACTCGCGAACGTGCGAGACGCTGGGCGGCCAGCAGGGCCGGGTAGGCCATCATCGCCCACGCGAGGGGAATAACGAGGGGGACGCCGAACACCTTGGCGCCCAGGCTGTCGGTGTAGTCGTAGGCCCCGAACGGGAATCCGGTGGACCGTCCTATCGATTCGACGAGCAGCCCCAGGCCGACACTGATGGCGAGATATCGCAGGGTCCAGGATGCGCCCCGGGTAAGCCACGCGTGGCTTGCGCTGGCGATGAAAAAGGTGAGCACTGTGGCGATGGTGATCGCGTCGCGTGCGTCACCGGCAAGGATCCAGGAGATATGGCCCAGGATGGTGAGGCCGGCGAAGATCCAGGGGATAACGAGGAGAGGCGGCTTCGGCAGCGATCGGTGGGAACTCACGGCGGACACGTCTGCTGAGCCTAGCCATCGAGGGCGATTCGAGGGCTAGGCTGCCCACGCAGGACGGTTCATACAGAGCGCGGCGCAGGAGGAGCAGCATGGGGCGGAAGT
>JBDQGZ010000041.1:0-14383 GCA_040265115.1 Candidatus Nanopelagicales bacterium | reverse complement strand
ATGCGCTTCGACAAGGGCTACATCTCGCCCTACTTCGTTACCGACACCGAGCGCATGGAGGCCGAGCTCGAGGATCCGTACATCCTCATCGTGAACTCCAAGATCTCGTCGGTGAAGGACCTGCTGCCGATCCTGGAGAAGGTCATGCAGTCGGGCAAGCCGCTGGCGATCGTGGCCGAGGACGTCGAGGGTGAAGCCCTCGCGACCCTGGTCGTGAACAAGATCCGCGGCACCTTCCGTTCCGTGGCCGTCAAGGCTCCGGGCTTCGGTGATCGCCGTAAGGCCATGCTGCAGGACATCGCGATCCTGACCGGCGGCCAGGTGATCTCCGAGGAGGTCGGTCTGAAGCTCGAGACCACTGATCTGGCGCTGCTCGGTCGCGCTCGTAAGGTCGTTGTCACGAAGGATGAGACGACGATCGTCGAGGGTGCCGGCGACACCGATCAGATTCAGGGCCGGGTCAACCAGATCCGCGCCGAGATCGACAACTCCGATTCGGACTATGACCGTGAGAAGCTGCAGGAGCGCCTGGCCAAGCTGGCCGGCGGTGTTGCGGTGATCAAGGTCGGCGCGGCGACGGAGGTCGAGCTCAAGGAGCGCAAGCACCGCATCGAGGATGCTGTCCGTAACGCGAAGGCAGCCGTCGAGGAGGGCATCGTGCCCGGCGGTGGCGTGGCGCTGATTCAGGCGATGGCTGCGGCCGCGCCGAAGATCGACGCCCTCGGCCTCACTGATGAGCAGGCCACGGGCGCTGCCATCGTGAAGCAGGCTGTGACAGCTCCGTTGAAGCAGATCGCGGAGAACGCTGGCCTCGAGGGCGGTGTTGTCGCGGAGAAGGTGCGCGAGCTGCCTGCGGGCCAGGGTCTCGACGCGGCAACCGGTGAGTATGTCGACATGATCAAGGTCGGCATCATCGACCCGGCGAAGGTCACCCGCTCCGCCCTGCAGAACGCGGCTTCGATCGCGGCACTGTTCCTCACGACCGAGGCGGTTGTGGCGGACAAGCCGGAGAAGGAAGCCCCGGCGATGGCAGGCGGGGACATGGGGGGCATGGATTTCTAGCGAGGAGTGAGCCCGGGGCGTATGCCCCGGGTGAGCCCCGCAGAGAGAAATCCAAGAGGCATGGACTTCTGACGAGGAGCGAACCTCCGGCGTCGCCCGTAGGGCAGCCGGAGGTTCGCCCCGCAGTCAGAAGTCCCAAAAGAATTGTCTTCTGACATCCAGAGGGCTTGCTTCCTTCGCGTATGAGGTGAGCCCCGCAGAGAGAAGTCCCAGTAGTACTCCTGAAATCCGCAACATCTGTCCCTCACCAGGGGTGGATGTTGCGGATTTCGGTTTTTCAGGGTGGCAGGATGCCTCCATGTCTTCACACCCCACAGGCACGTGGTCGATCGAGCCGAAGAGCCTGGTCACGATGACCACAGAGAAGATCGGTCCGACGTCCCTGGAGGTCAAGGCCCCGGTCACCGGTGGTCGCCTCGAGGTGACCGCGAAGGAGGCGCTTCTCCGGTTGGAGCTGTCACTGGCGAAGTTGAAGGCGTCGAACTTCCTCATGCAGGGCGCGGCGCGAGCTCTGGTGAAGCGCTACGACGGTGATTCGCTGATCTTCGACGCATCGGGCGGCCTCACGACAGTTCCGTGGCAGGTGAGCGGCCAGGCGCGCGCCGGCTCGGTCGATGTCCCGATGACGGTGGAGGCGACACCGTCCCCACAGGCCTCGCCGCGTCAGTTGAAGCTCGGCGGGACGATCACGATGGAGGATATCGAGATCCCGATTCCAGGCCTGTCGGGGATCTCCGAGATTACCTTCACCCTCGATGGCCTGGTGGGGCTGAGCGCAGCCTAGGTTGACCTCAATCGCGGGCAAGATCCTCGGCATCGATGATGCGGTAGGCGTAGCCCTGCTCAGCGAGGAATCGCTGACGGTGCTGGGCGAAGTCGGCATCGACGGTGTCGCGGGCAACGACGGCGTAGAAATGCGCGGTGCGCTTATCGCCTTTCGGTCGAAGGAGCCGACCGAGTCGCTGGGCCTCCTCCTGGCGTGACCCGAAGGCGCCGCTGACCTGGATCGCCACGCCGGCCTCGGGCAGGTCGACGGAGAAGTTCGCAACCTTGCTCACCACAAGAACGGTGATCTCGCGGGCTCGGAATGCGGCGAAGAGCCGCTCGCGCTCCTTCACCGGCGTCTCGCCGGTAATGAGAGGCGCGTTGAGATGCTCGGCGATATCGGCGAGCTGGTCGAGGTACTGGCCGATGACGAGCACCTGGTCGTCCGTGTGCTGCGCGACGAGAGATTCCACGATCGGATTCTTGGTCGTGGTGGAAGACGCCAGTCGGTAACGGTCCTCCGGTTCGGCGGTGGCGTAGACGATGCGTTCGGGCTCGGGCAGTGTCACTCGCACCTCGACACAGTCGGCGGGTGCGATGTATCCCTGGGCCTCGATCTCCTTCCAGGGGGCGTCGTATCGCTTCGGGCCGATGAGGCTGAAGACGTCTCCTTCTCGGCCATCCTCGCGGATCAGCGTCGCGGTCAGTCCCAGCCGCCGCCGCGACTGGATGTCGGCGGTGAAGCGGAATATGGGTGCGGGCAGGAGGTGCACCTCGTCGTAGATGATCAAGCCCCAGTCGCGGGTGTCGAACAGGTCGAGGTGCGCGTAGACGCCCTTCTTCTTCGTGGTGAGGACCTGGTAGGTCGCGATGGTGACGGGACGGATCTCCTTGCGAGCACCTGAGTATTCGCCGATCTCATCCTCGGTCAGCGAGGTGCGTCGCAGGAGTTCATCGCGCCATTGGCGTGCGGAGACCGTGTTCGTGACGAGGATGAGGGTGGTGGATTGGACGCGGGCCATTGCTGCCGCGCCCACGATCGTTTTTCCCGCACCGCACGGCAGCACTACGACGCCGGATCCGCCGCTGACAAATCCCTCGACCGCGTCGGCCTGGTAGTCGCGTAGATGCCAGTCGTCTTCTCGCAGAGAGATCGCATGGGCCTCGCCGTCGACATATCCGGCGTGGTCTTCAGCCGGCCAGCCCAACTTGAGCAGCACCTGCTTGAGGTGGCCCCGCTCGCTCGGGTGGACCACGACGGTGTCGTCGTCGATACGTTCGCCGACCATCGGGACGATCTTCTTGCTTCGCAGGACTTCTTCGAGGACCGGCACATCGGTGGTGACGAGGACGAGGCCATGCGTGGGGTGCTTGGTGAGGGTGAGTCGTCCGTAGCGCGCCATCGTCTCGGCGATATCGACGAGCAGCGCATGCGGCACGGCATAGCGAGAGTAGGTGAGCAGCACATCGACGACTTGCTCAGCGTCGTGCCCAGCCGCGCGAGCATTCCATAGAGCCAGGGGTGTCACGCGGTAGGTGTGAATGTGCTCCGGGGCACGCTCGAGTTCGGCGAAGGGTGCGATCGCGCGGCGTGCCTCGGCGGCCTGCGCGTGATCGACATCGAGCAGCAGGGTCTTGTCGCTCTGGACGATCAGGGGACCGTCGGTCATCGCGCGGAATCCTGATCGAGCACGAGGGAGATGAGGGCCGTGAGGAGTGCGGCGCGTTCGCGCATTCCTTCCACACTGGCCCACTCATGTTCGGCATGCGCCCCGTCACCCACCGCACCCAGGCCGTCGAGGGTGGGCACGCCGATCGCTGCCGTGAAATTCCCGTCGCTGCCACCGCCCACGGCACGGTCTCCGGGATCGGCCAGACCGAGGTTCTCGGCTGCCTGGCGCGACAGTGCCCGGAGGTGATCCGATGCGGCCATCGCGGGGCGGTTGATGCCACCGCCGATGATGCGGATAACAGCCTCGGGGTGCAGTGGTTGCCAGCCGCGCATGAGGTCGTCGACGCGCACCTGTTCGTCATGGCTCCAGGCCCGCGCATCGATGCCGAGCAGGGCGCGATCAGGAACGGTGTTGTCGGTCACCCCGGCCTTTGCTGTCGTGGGTGTCACGGTCGTCCCGAGTTCGCTGTCGCCCCACTCGGTGACGGCGGTGACGAGAGCGGCTGCCTCGACGAGTGAGTTGACGCCTTTCTCCGGCTCGAGTCCCGCATGCGCGGCCCGGCCGATGATCTCGATCTCGTACCACGACGTGCCCTTGCGCGAGGTCTTCAATTCCCCCTCGACCGACGGCTCGAGGACGAAGACGGCCTGGGCGCCGGCGGCGACAGACTCGATGAGATCGCGTGAAGTGCCCGATCCGATCTCCTCGTCACTGGTGAGCAGCATGCCGACGTCATCGCTGTTCAGTGCTCCCATGGCCGCCAGCCCTTGAACGATGCCGGCCTTCATGTCGAACACTCCTGGTCCGCGCACCCGATCGCCTTCGACGTGGAAGGGCAGCCGGTCCAGGGTGCCGACGGGCCACACGGTGTCGAGGTGACCGATGAGCAGCGCTCGGGGCTCATCTACGCCGATACGCACGGCCGGGCGCCCACGATGCTGCAGCAGGGTGACCGGACCCGTGACCCACTCGCGGGCGGCATCCACTACGACCCCGGCGCAGGCTGTGCAGGCCTGGGGATCCGCGCTCGGCGACTCCACTTCGACGAGTCGTCGCAGGCTGTCGAGCATGCGATCGGTGAGGGTGGCATCTCGTAGGAGAGCGCCGGCAGCGTCGGTCAGGGGGTCGGTCACGGACACCATGGTCGCACCCGGTGGGCTAGCGTGCCCTGCGTGACCTCCCCGGACATGACTCCCGGCCTCGCCGAGGCGTGGGCGGCAGCCGAGCGATCCCTAGCCCGTTCGAGCGTGGTAATCCGCGAATTGCACGACCCGATCAGCCAAGCGGATGCGCGAGCCGTCTTCGACGCCGTATGGCCGGCCGAGGATGGCTCGACACAGGTGCGTCCCATTCTCATGCGCGCGCTCGTGCATGCGGGCGGCTACTGCGCCGCGGCCTATGACGACACCACCGATGAACTGCTCGGTGCGACGCTGGCGTTCCTCGGTCGTGCGGAGGACGGCACGACGATCCTGCACAGTCACATGTCGGCGGTGCTTCCACAGGCGCGCAGTCGCCACATCGGCACGGCCATGAAGCATCATCAGCGAGCCTGGGCCTGGCAGTACGATGTTCCGGTCGTGAGTTGGACCTTCGATCCGCTCGTGCGGCGCAATGCCTACGTCAACCTCTGCAAACTGGGCATCGATGTGCGGGGGTATCACGTCAACTTCTACGGCGAGATGAATGATGCGATCAATGCAGGTGATCCTTCCGATCGCATGGTCGCCTGGTGGCCGGTGGATTCGCTGCGCGCCGCTCGAGCCGGTGCTGCGGGAATCACCCCTGAGCCCGAGGATGAGCTGGTCGCTCAGGGAGTTCGACTGGTGGCGACACCGGAGGACATCGTGTCCCTGAGGTCGCAGGATCGCGACCAGGCATTCCAGTGGCGCATCGGGGTCAGGGAGCAACTGCTGCAGGCGTTCGCCGAGGATTTGGAGATCGACGGGATCACCGATCGCGGGTCCTACGTGTTGCGCCCGGCGAGCACAAGTTCAGCCGGAGAAGGAACCGGGGCATGAGTCCGCGTCTGGAACGCATTCGCCTCCGCCGAGTCGATATGCCGCTGGTGCGACCCTTCCGCACCTCCTTCGCCACCCAGGAGGTTCGCGACATCCTCCTCGTCGAGGCGATCACCAGCGAGGGGATCTCCGGCTGGGGGGAGTGCGTGGCCATGTCGTGGCCGGGCTACTCCTATGAATACGTCGATGGATGTATCGATGTGCTCACTGAGCACCTCATTCCGCTGGTCCTCCCCGACGGAGTTCTCGACCCGGTCGAGGCGCATCGCCGGCTCTCCCGAGTCATGGGCCATCCGATGGCGAAGACGGCACTGGAGACGGCGATCCTCGATGCGTGCCTGCGCACGCAGGGAGTCCGGTTGGTGGACTATCTCGGCGCGGCCTATCCCGGTGATCTTCGCGACACGGTGGACTGTGGTGTGAGTGTCGGCATTCCACCGAGCGAATCGATCTCAGAGTTGCTCGATGAAGTCGCGGAATATGTCGAGGCTGGCTACCGGCGCGTCAAGTGCAAGATCGAGCCGGGCTGGGATGTGGAGCCGATAAGAGCGGTGCGTGAATCTTGGCCGGACATGCTGCTGCAGACCGATGCGAACCAGGCATTCACACTCGCGGATGCGCCTGTCCTCGCGGCGATGGATCCCTTCGACCTCCTACTCGTCGAGCAGCCGCTGCATGAAGACGACCTGATGGGTCATGCTGCTCTTGCCCGGAAGCTCACCACCCCTGTCTGCCTGGATGAATCGATCACCTCAGTGGCAGTGGCGGAGACAGCCCTGCACGTCGAGGCAACGTCCATCATCAACATCAAGCCAGGCCGGGTGGGGAGTTATCTCACGGCGGTTCGGATTCACGATCTGTGTCGGGATCGAGGCATCCCGGTGTGGTGTGGCGGCATGCTGGAGACAGGTATCGGGCGGGCCGCAAACGTCGCCCTTGCTGCCTTGCCCGGCTTCACCCTCCCCGGAGACACGAGTGCATCAAGCCGCTACTACGCGGTCGACGTCACACCGCCGTTCGTGCTCGATGACGGCCGACTGCACGTGCCCACAGGACCGGGAATCGGGGTCGAGCCGATTCCGGAGATCCTGCATGAGTTAAGCAGTTGGAGCGCGCTCATTGAGCGGTGATGGCGCCCGTGATGCGGGCCACACTGAACGAGCGCACCTGGCCGACCGAATGATCGACGGCGGTGAGGGTGCCGGCTGCCAGCCGCACCGGAGTGACCAGGAGCGCATGACGTTCACCCTCAGAGTCGGCGTAACCGATCTGCACCTCGCTCTGCTCGGCGATTGCTGACCGAAGTGTTGCCAGCGTCTCGGGGGCAGAGGCCTGCGGCACGCTCGCGCCGGTCTCGCTCGCCCGGGAGGCGGACGTGCGCCAGGTGGCGATCGCCGCGGTGATGAGACCCTCGCGTGGCATGAGTCCCTCTCGGCTGGGAGGCGGCGGAGTGCGCGGGGGAGTGCGCATCGGCCGGGAGGGTGCGATGAGCACTCGTCCGTCAGGAGTCTCCGCGATCGGCGCCGCCCCGATCGACTGCAGCGCAGCGATAAGTCGGTCCGGGGGTTCGGTGCTCACCAGGACCCCGGGAGCAATCTCGACGAGGTCGATGCCCCGAGCGTCGGCGAGGGTTGCGGCGAGCAGGGCTGGATCCTCGCTGCGGACATAACTCCCCGCGAGTCCGACTCGCAACTGCCCGTGCTTGCGCCCGAGATCCTTGACGAGGTACTCCAGGCCCTGTGGCACGGGTGTCCGGGACAGGGATCGCAGCGTGTCGAGGATGTCCTCGGCGTCTCGTCCTGCATCGAATCCTCGGCGCAGGGATGCCTCGCTGAAGCGATACACCGCGCCACCGCCGGTGCTTTCGACATCGGCTAGTTCCCGCAGGGTGCGGGCGACATCGGCGCGCAACGGCCCCGGCGCGACCGCGGTGAGGTCGCCCTGGATCAGCACATGATCGACCGGCTCAGGCAGCATCGCCGCGATGATCGCCTCGAGCGCCTCAGTGTCCGCGCCATGCACGAGTGCCCGGCCTGCGGCACCCAGGGCGCCGGCACCAGTGAGTCCGAGTAGTTCCGCCTGGTGGCAGATCGCAGTGACGTGACCGCATCGTCCCGGACCGCTCAGACGCGGCCGGCGATCGCCCAGAACATCGCAGATGTCATCGGGATCGAGTGCGGCGGGATAGTCGGCGAACAGGGCTAGGACTTCGGCGCGTAGTCCCGGGAGAAGCGCCATATCGGCCGCATCGCTCAGGGCGTGGGGCGCGGGGTCGGTCTGCGCGGATCCGCGAATGAGTTCTGGCGCGCGACTCATGCGCCACCAGGCATTGGCCAGTTGAACCCAGCGCTGTGCCGGGGTGTCGGCACGCCAGTCGTCGTACGCCGGGGTGGGCCGCCATGCCTCCTCGAAGGAGGCATCACGCGCGATGAGCCCGGCGGCGTAAGCGATTTCGATCCAGAAGACGGCGACCGCCTCATCGACGTCGAGGGCGCGGGCCGCAGCGGTCAGGTCACGCACCCCCAGGCCCCCGCTGCGCAACACCGCGGGGGCGAACCGCGACCACTGCTCGCACAGATCCGTGATCGCATCGAGCGCGGCTAGGGCATGTTGCCCGCAGATCGCATCAACTCGTTCAGGGGCGGGTGTCATGTGTGGCTCACGAGGTGGCCACGCAGGTTCGCGGATAACGCAGGGCGCCCCGGTACGCAGTGTGCGAAGCGCCAATCCGACCTCGCGGGGCAGCACCACCGTGTTCGAGCCGCGAGGGACGAGCAGGTCCCGCGCGAGCAGCCACTCGATCGGAGTCGATGCCGTCTCGACCGTCACGACCCGTTCAGCGCGTTCCACCTTCCCGGTCGGTGGCCCCCACATCAGGGAGTCGAGGAGCTCGATGACCTTTGCCGGCGCCTCGGCAAGGGTCCGCTCGAGGGATTCCGGAGTCAGGGCGGCGAGTTTGGGGCGGATGTCGACACAACTCGGACCGAGCCCACCCGGCGTCGGGCCGAGGGCGTCGCGCGCTGTCCGCACCAGTCGGTAGGGATCATCGCCCCAGGCCAGGGCGAGTCGGACGAGGCGCCCGAGCGAGGACTCAATGGGTGCGCGGAGTTCCGGATCGAAACAGGCGAGGATGTCTTCGACAGTGGCGGGTTCCGGGAGTGCCGCAAGGGTTTCGGCGACCTGAAGCGTGAAGGCATCCAGGGAGTCCAGGGCGCGGGCGACCGAGGAGGCAGATCCGGCGCGAGTCGCGAGAGAGCCGAGGTCTGCGGGGACCGGTTGGCACAGATCCGGGCGCGCTCGCAGCAACTCCGCGAGAGCGTCGTCATCGCGGAGTCGCAGGTCGTCGGCGAGGCTGCGCATCCTTCCGACGTTACCCCTAGGGTGGTGAGAGTGAGTGACCCGGTGATCGGCTTCGACCTCGACATGACCCTGGTCGACTCCGCGGCGGGGATCATCGCCTCCGTCCAGCACGTGTGCGCCAGGTATGGAATCGAGGCCTCTGCCGACGACATCGCGGCGACCATCGGCCTCCCGCTCGATCGGGTCTTTCCGATGTGGCTGCCCGATGAACCTTATGACGTGCTTCTCGCGGCGTATCGCGAGCACTACGGCCAGCACGGAGTTCCGCTCAGTGTCGCGTTGCCCGGTGCAGCGGACACACTTGCCGCCGTTCGCGCATCGGGGGCCCGAGTCCTGGTGGTGACCGCGAAGCACGGGCCGATGGCGGAACGAGTTCTCGATGTTGCCGGGCTTCCGTTCGACATCGTGGTCGGTGAGGCATTCGCCGAGCAGAAGGCGGAGGTCCTCCGCGCTCACTCCGCGGTCACCTATGTCGGTGACCATCCCGGTGACATGCGAGCCGCGCGTCTTGCCGGTGCCATGGCGATCGGGGTCACGACCGGACCGTCGTCGAGCCAGGAATTGATCGATGCCGGCGCGCATGAGGTCCTGTCTGGGCTGACAGAGTGGACGCCGCACCTGCCATTGCCGAAGGGCTTGTCGTAACTGACCGGTCTGGACACCTGGTTGAGGGTTCTGCTTGGGTGAATCATGGCCCGTAATCGCGTCACCACCTCTACCGCCATAGCCGCAACCGCTATCGCCCTTGCTGCGAGTTCGCTGGTCGCCAATGCGACGATCTCGAATGCGGAGGAGCCACCATCGCTGCCAACGTCTCAGACCTCACAGGTCACCTGGCCATCCACCCATGCCTCGTTCACGGTCGTCCTGCCCTATGACTGGGCGAAACTGCGGCGAACGGCCCGCAAGATCTCGTCGCCGGGTGCCGGAAAGTACCGCCAGTTCCTCACTCTCGAGGAGTCCGCAGCGAAGTTCGGTGCGACCGAGCAAGCGAAGGCCGAGCTGCGAGCGGTCGCACGCGAATTCGGGATGACGGTGGAGTTCGACGCCACCGGGCTCACGGGCTCGCTGCGGGCACCCTTGGAGACGTGGGAGGAGGTCTATGGCGAGGAATCCATCGTCACTCCTGCCGATCCGTATGCGGTGTCGATCTACATCCCCGATGCGGATGACACGACGAACTATGAACCAAAGATCCCGGACGCACTCCGCGGCGTTGTTCAGAAGGTCTTCCCCATCGACACCGTCGTCGATCCCGCCCAACTGCCCACCTCGGTAACACCGACCATGGAGAAGCCGGAGAACGAGGGCACGCCATTCGGTCCCGGACTCGACTGCATCCTCGAAGAGAATCGGGCCTACACCTATTCGCCCAATCAGTTGCACGTGCCGTACGGCACTACTGCCTTGCATGAGCGCGGTATCACGGGTGAGGGAACGAGGGCAGCGATCATCGGGATCGGGCAGATGTTCAATCCGGGGCTCGCTGAGATCGCCGGTCAGTGTTTTGACTATGAGGTGGCCAGACTCGATGTGATCGGAGCACCCGGTATCGGTGATGAGCCTGTCGTTCCTCCCGAGCCGGCGGGGATCGAAAGCAACCTCGATGTCCAGGTCACCACAGCGGTCCTTCCAGATGCCGCGGCGGTTGCTTTCATCGAGACCGTTAACAGTCTGTCGTTCACCCAAAACTTGATCCAGGGCTACACCACAGCACTCACCGAACTTGATCCCGACACCATCACGCTGTCCTACGGGGAGTGCGTCTCCGGGATGAAGGACTCTGGGGACTGGCAGCCGCGCCGCTATCTTGACGACCTGTTCGCGATGGCCGCCATGGTTGGCACCTCCATCCTCATCGCCGCTGGTGACTCGGGATCTAGTTCCTGTCTTCACGACGGCATTGCCGATGCCTCGCTCCAAGCGGGCTTCCCGGCAACCTCGCCGTGGGTGACCGCCGTGGGCGGCTCGCGCATCATCCTCGGCGCCGACAATGAGCGGGTGAACGAGGTGGTGTGGAACTCCACGACATGGAATCCGGGCCTGCTCGGGGCCGGCGCCGGCTCACCCACGCCGTACCGCTCGCCGTGGTACCAGGCCCGACTGAGTTCACAGGACCGTCGGCTCGTGCCCGATGTCGTGGCGCACGCCGCGGTCAGCCCCGGATGGCCGGTCGCGGTGACCCCGGCTCAGTACCAGGCTTTCGCCGGGCAGTCGCTGCCTCCTGGCGCCTCCTGGGCCGTGGTGCCGGTGGGCGGGACAAGTGCAGCCTCGCCGTTCACCGCGGCCAACATGGCGCTGATCATCTCCGAGACCGGTCGGCTCGGCTTCCTCAATCCCCTGCTCTACAGCCTCGCGGAGCAGGATCTCGACGCAGCCTTCTTCGACATCGTCGAGGGCAACAACATGGTGGATCCCGAGCCCGCCTGCTGCCCGGCCATGGAGGGCTACGACATGGCCAGCGGGTTGGGTGCGCCGAAATTCGAGGCGATCCTGGAGTTGATCGACTAGCGACGTCGGGATCGCGCCGAGACGGCGAAACCGGCGATGACCATCGCCAGACCGATCCCGGTGATCATGGCGAGGAACCACATGGCCGAGGGCAGTTCAAGACTGGGGATGAGCAAAGGCAGCATGGCCACCAGGGTGCAGATCAGCCCGATCACGGTGACGATGGCACCGGCTCGCAGGAGGCGATCCCCGGCGGGGGACGGCGATGTGCTCACGAGACCAGCCTACGGCTAGCCTGGACACTCGAACTGGCACCATATGTGCCGCACACGCGAGAGACGCACGACGGGAGGTGGACCATGCCGGCAGGCAAGGTCCGTTGGTATGACGTGGAGAAGGGCTTCGGCTTCCTCGTCACCGACGATGGAGAGGACGTGTTCGTCCATGCCTCCGCGCTGCCCGAGGGTGTCACCTCCCTCAAGCAGGGTGCTCGCGTGGACTTCGGCATCGTCGACGGAAAGCGCGGCAAGCAGGCACTCACGCTCACGCTGCTCGAACCCGCCCCCTCGGTGGTGAAGTCCGGCCGGAAGCCGGCGGAGGATATGGCCCCGATCGTCGAAGACCTCATCAAGTTGCTCGACGCCACCTCGAATCAGCTTCGTCGTGGCCGCTACCCCAGCGACGACCACGCGCGCAAGATTGCGGCCCTCATGCGGGCCGTGGCTGATGACTTCGACGTCTGATCTCGAACGGATCGGGTGAAATGCCATTGCGTAGGCTGTCGGCTATGACAACGGGAACTCGGGCACGTCGTGCTGCCCTCCTCGCCGCAGCGGGGGCCGCGGTCCTGGCCCTGAGTGCGTGTGAGAAGCCCAGCCCCGGGGTGTCGGTGTTCTCCGGAACGTCGACCGAGCACAGCCAGGCGCTGTGCTGGTCCTTCGATGGAGCCTCGCTGGACTCGACCGCGTGTGCCCAGGATGTCATCGAGGATGCCCTGCGTGGCGGCGGAGTCGGCACGATTCCGGTGGTTCCGGGGGAGACCATCGGTATCAGTGTGGATCCGACAGTGGCTCGTGAGGGTTGGACCCCGGTTGTCGGCAGCCAGCGGCTTCTTGAGACGCCCACGACGTCGACCTACTACCGCTTCACCTTCCCTGACCTGCAGGAGGTCCCCGAGGCGGGACTGCCGCTTCAGGTGGTCGCCGGTCAGGGCGACACCACGGTCGGCATCTGGATCTTCCGCCTGGTGCCTCGACCGGGGATCGAGTGAGGACGAAGGCGATGAGCCCACGCAACACGCCAGCCGTCAAACTCGATTCGGTAGCCGCGAAAGCGGTCGAGATCGCGCGAGCAGCGGCGGCCGAAGAAGCGCCTACGGGCATGGTCGGTGAACATCTCGGAGTCACTGCCGATGCAGAACGAGTCGTCACCCACGCGTTTGCTTGCCACGACCCGGGATATGTGGGGTGGCACTGGGCGGTGACCGTCGCTCGTGCCTCGCGCGCGAAGAACGTGACGGTTGATGAGGTTGTCCTGCTCCCCGGTGACGGAGCGATCACAGCCCCGCCTTGGGTTCCCTGGAGCGAACGCGTGCAGCCCGGCGATCTCGTTGTCGGCATCGTATGGCCGACGGCCCCCGATGACCCTCGACTGATTCCCGGATTCAGCGGTGCCGATGACCTCGAGGGATTGGCTTCGCGAGCGCCGTTGCACCCCTCGCAGTGGGAGATCGGCCTTGGTCGGTCTCGAGTCATGTCGATCGACGGTCTCGAAGGCGCAGCCCACCGTTGGCATGGCGGGGAGTTTGGTCCCCGCTCGGCGATGGCTCGTTCGGTCGACTTGCCCTGTGCGAGTTGCGGGTTCCTGCTTACTATCGGTGGCCCGCTAGGCCAGGCCTTCGGGGTCTGTGCCCAGGAGATGTCCCCAGCGGACGGACACGTGGTGGCCCTTGACTACGGCTGCGGTGCCCACTCCGAGATCACCGAGCTGCCGACCACCGGCCCCGCCATCGCCGCGCCGGTCACCGATGAGCTCGCCTACGACGCGCTCGATCTCGGTCACTCCTGAGGTGTGCGCCGGCGTCGCAGCCGGATGAGAAGGAACGCGAACACGATCAGCCCGATGAGGATGCCGATCGCACACACCCACCGCCAGAAGTCGGTGGTGTCGCCGTCAGTCCCAGCGAGGGTGAGGACGATCCAGGCGACGGCCCAGCCCAGCGTCCCCACGACTGCCGCGGTCAACCCCGTGTCGTCGCGCGTACGCAGTCGGGGGTCGAGGCGCACCCGATCAACGGCGGAGTGCTCCGGGGTGCTCTCGGGGACATGGTCGGCCACGTAGACCACGGTAGCGCCGCCTACGCTGGCAGGTGTGTCCCCACGGGTTCGTCGCGCCGTCACCCTCGGTGTGCTGATCGGTCTGGTGACCGCGGGGGTTATCGCGGCGCTGGTGAATCGCTGAACGCCGACGCTGCGACGGGCTTGGCGCGCAGCAGCAGGATCGAGATCGCGATGAGAACCGGCACTGCGAGGAATGCCAGGTGCACCCCGATGCTGTCGGCGAGGACAGCGAGGCCGAAGGGAACGAGTGCCCCGGCAACACCGACCCCTGAACTTGCGATTCCGGCGGCCTTATCTGACTGTCCGGACGAGGCGCGCATGACCCGGGCCATCCCGAGAGGGAATTGCACGCTGATCCCGGCGCCCACGACGAACAGGCCGATCAGGATCACCCAGGGGATCGGCCAGACCCAGGTGAGTACGAAACCCGCGGCGAGCACGATGAGGGCGAACAGCAGGGTCCGCTCGGCGTCGAGCCGCTCCACGAGCCAAGAGCCCCCGGCGCGCCCGATGAACAGGCCGAGCAGCAACGCGGACAATCCGGCTGCCGCTGCGGCGGTCTCCAACGAAGATCGGGTAGCCAGCAGGTCGGTGGCCCAAAAGATGTACGCCATTTCGATCGCGCTGGTGAACATCAGGGTGAGCATGGCCCACCAGGTGAGGGTGGGGAGGGGCGGCCGATGGCCATCGGCGTCATCACGCACGACATCGT
>JBDQGZ010000040.1:0-14460 GCA_040265115.1 Candidatus Nanopelagicales bacterium | reverse complement strand
CCTCGAAAAGCTCGACGACGGGGTCGCCGATATCGCTGTGTCAGGTCGCAAGATGCGGGTCACCGCCAGCCCGGATGTGGACCTTGATGGGGTGCGGCCTGGGCAGGAGGTCATGCTCAACGAGGCCATGAACGTCGTGGGGGTGCGACAGTTCGAGCGACTCGGCGAGATCGTGATGTTCAAGGAGATGCTCGACGACAAGGAGCGAGCTCTCGTCGTGGGACGTGCGGATGAGGAGCGCGTGGTCGCACTCGCCGAGCCGCTGCTGAGCACGACACTTCGCGCTGGGGACTCCCTGCTCATGGAGCCTCGGTCGGGCTATGTGTTCGAGGTCATCCCAAAGTCCGAGGTCGAGGAGTTGGTGCTCGAGGAGGTTCCCGACATCAATTACGAGGACATCGGTGGTCTCACCTCCCAGATCGGGCAGATCAGGGATGCGGTCGAACTGCCCTATCTCCACCCCGATCTCTACCGGGAGCATCAGTTGGCCGCCCCGAAGGGAATCCTCCTCTACGGACCCCCGGGGTGCGGCAAGACGCTCATCGCCAAGGCTGTCGCAAGTTCACTCGCCCGAAAGGTGGCCGAGCGGACCGGTCGCGAGGAGGGTCGGTCGTACTTCCTCAACATCAAGGGTCCCGAATTGCTGAACAAGTACGTGGGAGAGACCGAGCGACACATCCGACTCGTATTCCAGCGTGCCCGGGAAAAGGCATCCGAGGGATCTCCGGTGATCGTGTTTTTTGACGAGATGGATTCGCTGTTCCGCACCCGTGGATCGGGTGTCTCCAGCGACGTGGAAAACACGATCGTGCCTCAGTTGCTCAGTGAGATCGACGGGGTGGAATCACTGGAGAACGTCATCGTGATTGGCGCCTCCAACCGTGAGGACATGATCGACCCGGCGATCTTGCGACCGGGACGACTGGACGTCAAGATCAAAATCGAGCGACCGGACGCCGAAGCGGCAAGTGACATCATGAGCAAGTACCTCACCCCCGAACTGCCCCTGCACCCCGACGATCTCGCCGAGAACGGCGACTCAAGGGAAGCAGCGTGCTCGGCCATGATCCAGCGGACCATTGAGCGCATGTACAGCGATGACGAGGAGAATCAGTTCCTCGAAGTGACCTACGCCGATGGCGAGAAGGAGATTCTCTACTTCAAGGACTTCAACTCCGGAGCCATGATTGAGAATGTCGTCGCACGCGCCAAGAAGTCGGCGATCAAGGATTTCCTCGACACGGGCGTCAAGGGGATCCGTGTTCAGCATCTGCTCATGGCGTGCATTGATGAGTTCCGTGAGAATGAGGACCTGCCGAACACGACGAATCCCGACGACTGGGCGCGGATCTCTGGCAAGAAGGGCGAGCGGATCGTCTTCATTCGCACGTTGATCACCGGCAAGCAGGGCACCTCGGCTGGCCGATCAATCGACAACGTAGCGAACACCGGCCAGTACCTGTGACAACTCGGATGAGGCGGCACCGTTGAGTGTCCGTCGGGTCATGGGCATCGAGACCGAGTACGGAGTCTCCGTCCCCGGCCACCCGCATGTGAACGCAATGATGACCTCCACGGCCGTCGTCACGGCCTATGACGGCATCAGCGTCGGGGATCGCGGAGGTGTCGCGCGCTGGGACTTCTCCGACGAACAACCGCTGCGGGATGCCCGCGGCTACGACATGAGCCGGGGGGAAGCAGACCCCAGTCAGTTGACTGATGAGGAGTTCGCGCTTGCCAACCTCATCCTTACAAATGGATCGCGCCTCTACGTCGATCATGCTCACCCGGAGTACTCGAGTCCGGAGGTGACGACACCCCGAGATGCCGTGCTCTGGGACCGAGCCGGGCAGGAAATCATGGTGGCGGCAGCACGGGCTGCGACGATCACGGGCCCCTTCGCGATCAGGTTGTACAAGAACAACACCGATAACAAAGGTGCCTCCTACGGCTGTCACGAGAACTTCCTGATGCGTCGACAGACTCCCTTCGCCGACATCGTGCGCCATCTCACGCCCTTCTTCGTCACCCGGCAGGTATTCACCGGTGCCGGCCGTGTCGGTCGTGGGCAGGAGGGCCGAGAACTAGGTTTCCAATTGTCTCAGCGAGCCGACTTCTTCGAAGTCGAGGTAGGGCTGGAGACGACCCTAAAGCGTCCGATCATCAACACCCGCGACGAACCGCATGCGGATCCCGAGCGATATCGGCGTCTGCACGTGATCGTTGGTGACGCCAACATGTCCGAGTATGCGACCTGGTTGAAGATGGGCACGACCTCTCTCGTGCTCTCCCTCATCGAGGACGCTGCCATCGCCGCAGACCTTCGACTACATGATCCGGTGCGCGAGATTCACGCTGTTTCCCACGACCCATCGCTCAAGCACCTCATGCTTCTTGCCGATGGCCGGAACATGACAGCGCTAGACATGCAGCGGGCCTACCTGGAGGCCTGCCACTCCTACGTCGATGCTCGAGTCGACCTCTCCGCGGATGACGAGACTCGCGCGGTTTTGGAGGAATGGGCGAGCGTGATCGATGCACTCGCACAGGACCCATCGCAACTCGCTGACCGACTCGACTGGGTAGCGAAAAAGCGCCTCCTGGATGGGTATCGCTCACGCGATGGACTGGATTGGGATGCGGCGCGACTTGCACTCGTGGACCTGCAGTACTCCGACATCGATCCCGAGCGTGGGCTCGCCGTCCGACTGGAGTCAGCGGGACGCCTGCGACGCATCACTGATGATGCTGAGGTGGCCTGGGCGATGGAGCATCCGCCGGAGGACACGCGGGCATATTTCCGGGGAGAGTGCCTGCGACGGTTCTCCGGTGAGGTGGCGGCGGCCTCCTGGGACTCGGTCATCTTCGACGTCCCCGGCCATGACGCCCTGCAGCGGGTTCCCACCCTCGAACCGGTGCGAGGGACGCGGGCGCACGTCGAGGCGATCCTGGACGGAGCCAGCGACGCTGCGGCACTGCTCGAGGGCCTCCGCGGAGGGTGAGCGCCCACCACGGGCGCAGGTTAGGGTGAGCACGTGAGCACACAGGACAGGGGACAGTCCCGCCCCGCCGAAAGGGATGTCGAGCACGACGAGCCGGCGCCGGTCACGTCGGAGTCAGCAGCCGATCTCGACGCCGATGTCGACGCCATCCTCGACGAGATCGACGAGGTCCTCGAGGTCAACGCCGAGGACTTCGTGAAGTCTTTCGTCCAGAAGGGCGGGCAGTGACCTCCCCACCGTTCCCCGGACTGTCCACCGCCTTCATCGGCCAGGCCACGTCCTCCTTCGCCGATGTCCTCGGTGCACTCGGGCACGATCCCTCGGATCGACTGAGATCGCTCG
This sequence comes from Candidatus Nanopelagicales bacterium, assembly GCA_040265115.1. Taxonomy (GTDB): domain Bacteria; phylum Actinomycetota; class Actinomycetes; order S36-B12; family S36-B12; genus M55B157. The sequence goes on along the minus strand of JBDQGZ010000040.1, from coordinate 11,116 downwards.
CCGCATCGTCAACCGATGCTCACCTCAGCGTTCCGCACGGAACGACGATCGTAGCCCTCGCCACTGCCGACGGGATGGTGATGGCGGGCGACCGGAGAGCGACCATGGGCAATGTCATCGCCCAGCGAGACATCGAGAAGGTGTTCGAAGCTGACGAGCACTCAGTTGTGGGGATCGCCGGTGCTGCGGGGCTCGCTGTCGAACTCGTGCGTCTGTTCTGCGTGGAACTGGAGCACTACGAGAAGATCGAAGGCGTCCCGTTGACTTTGGACGGCAAAGCTAACCGACTCGCCTCCCTGTTGCGCAACAACCTCGGACTGGCGATGCAGGGTCTCGCCGTCGTCCCTCTGTTCGGAGGATTCGACCTTCACCAAGACCGGGGCCGAATCTTCTCCTATGACGTCACTGGTGGCAGATATGAGGAGCGTGACCACTACGCGGTGGGCTCTGGCTCCACTTTTGCGCGAGGTTCTCTTAAGAAGCTCTACAGATCAGGGATGTCGACAAACGACGCTGTGACCACGTCGATCGAAGCCCTCTACGACGCCGCCGACGATGACTCGGCGACCGGTGGCCCAGACATGGCCCGCCGAATCTTCCCCGTCGTGGCCACGGTTGATCGTGACGGTGTGCGCATGTGGTCTGAGGACGATGTAGAAGCCGTGGTCGATCGGGTTGTCCGAGCCCGCATGTCCGCGCCTGACGGACCGGTCGCCGACCTTCCCGGGGGTCAAGCGTGAGCGTTCCGTTCTATGTGTCTCCCGAGCAGATCATCAAGGACAAGGCTGACTACGCCCGCAAAGGCATCGCTCGAGGTCGGTCAGTCGTCGTAATGCAGTACGACGATGGCATTGCCTTCATCGCAGAGAACCCCTCGCGGGCGTTGCACAAGATCTCCGAGATCTACGACCGAATCGCTTTCGCGGCAGTGGGCAAGTACAACGAGTTCGAGAATTTACGGGTGGCCGGTGTCCGGCTCGCTGATCTGCGCGGCTATTCCTATGCGCGGGCCGATGTGACCGGACGTAGCCTCGCTAACGCGTACGCCCAGACGCTCGGCACGATCTTCACTGAGACTCCCAAGCCTTACGAGGTGGAGATCGTGGTGGCGGAAGTAGGCGCGTCGCCACACGATGATCAGTTGTATCGACTCACCTTCGATGGATCGGTCGCCGACGAGCACGGGTTCGTGGCAATGGGCGGACAGGCAGAAGGCATCCATGCGCTCCTGGTCAGGGATTGGCGCGAGAATATGTCCCTATCCGATGCCATCCGAGTAGCTGTCTCGGCCCTGTCCTCGGCGAATCAGACCGAAGACGGGGAGTCCGTGCGGATAATCGGGCCGGCTCAACTCGAGGCCGCCACACTCGATCGACATCGTCCGCGCAGAGCGTTCAAACGCCTGACGGTCGATCAACTCGCCGACATCCTCGGCGATCCCGAGCCTGGACCACCGCCGGCGGGTTCCGCCGATTCGCCTGAGAAGTCGTCGCAACCTGGGGAACCGTAACCTAGCGAGACCGGACGAGCCCCAGACCGGGGCACGTGGGGACGAGAACAAGGCTGGGGCCGGACAAGGAGGTGACGCAGTGGATCGTCGGATCTTCGGGCTCGAAACCGAGTTTGGCGTGACCTGCACGTTTCGGGGTCAGCGTCGCCTCAGCCCCGATGAGGTAGCGCGCTACCTGTTCCGCCGTGTCGTGTCCTGGGGGAGGAGCAGCAATGTTTTCCTTCGCAACGGGTCTCGTTTGTATCTGGACGTCGGCAGCCATCCTGAATATGCCACCGCCGAATGCGATGACGTCGTCCAACTCGTCACCCATGACCGGGCCGGTGAGCGCATTCTCGAAGGCCTGGTTGTCGATGCCGAGCGACGGCTCCTAGACGAGGGTATTCAAGGTGACATCTACCTGTTCAAAAACAACACCGACAGTGCGGGAAACTCCTACGGTTGCCACGAGAACTACCTCATCTCTCGCCATGGGGATTTCACCCGCATCGCCGAAGCGATGCTTCCCTTCCTCGTCTCTCGCCAATTGATCGCCGGTGCTGGCAAGGTCCAGCAAACACCGCGCGGAGCCATGTACTGCATAAGCCAGCGGGCAGATCACATCTGGGAGGGCGTCTCCAGCGCGACAACCCGGTCTCGACCCATCATCAACACGAGGGACGAGCCACATGCGGATGCCGAGAGATACCGGCGACTCCATGTGATTGTCGGGGATTCGAATATGAGCGAGGCCACCACGATGCTCAAGGTGGGTTCCGCCGACCTCATCCTGCGGATGCTCGAATCTGGAGTGGTCATGCGGGACCTCACGCTGGAAAACCCGATCCGGGCAATCCGTGAAATCAGTCATGACCCGTCCGGTCGACGGACGGTGCGGCTGTCGAACGGCAGGGAACTATCGGCGCTGGACATCCAAACGGAGTACTACGAGAAGGCGCGGGACTATGCAGACCGCCAGGGGATAGCGAGCGATCCGAGCTCGGTCCCCTCCCGAGTGCTTGATCTGTGGGAGCGGGTGCTGAAGGCGGTTGATACGCAGGATCATGGATTGATCGACACCGAGATCGACTGGGTGATCAAGAAGAAGTTGCTCGATCGGTACATGCAGCGGCACAACCTCGCCCTTTCGGATCCTCGAATTGCTCAAGTCGATCTGACCTACCACGACATCAGTCGGGACCGCGGGTTGTTCAGCCTGCTGGAAAAGCGCGGTGCGGCAGCCAGGATCACCCATGAGCCTGAAGTCTTCGAAGCCATGAACACACCGCCCTCCACGACACGGGCCCGCCTGCGGGGCGAGTTCATCCGAAGGGCTCAGGAACGCCGCCGGGACTACACCGTCGACTGGGTCCATCTCAAGCTGAACGACCAGGCCCAGCGCACGGTGTTGTGCAAGGACCCGTTCGCCGCGACTGATGAACGGGTGGAGAAACTCATTTCCTCGATGTGATGAGTGCGTGGCGAGCCTCGCTACGAGCATCGGGACCCTGCTCCGACTAGGCTCACGGGTGTGAATACGAAGAGTCTCCTACTGATTCCCGCCAGCATCGCTCTTGCCGCTACCGTCCTCGTTGCCTGTTCCGAGGAATCCCCGGATGTATCCGGAGACTGGGCCGTGAGTGACTGCGCCGTGCTGACCGATCCCGTAATCGAGGCGAATCCACCGGAGGGCTCCGTCGAGGAAGGGCCGGTCGCGGTGGCAGGCAGCCTCGAACAGGCTCCCCTCATCGGTATTGCCGCCGCCGCGAGCCCGGCCACCGAGTTGATCACCGTAGATCTCATTGAGGGTGCCGGCACGGCTGTCGCACCAGGCGATGAGGTGACCGTGGCGTACTGCGGGGTGGGCCTGGCCTCCCGGACCATCTTCGACTCCTCCTGGGCCAGGGGGGACACGATTACCTTCCCCCTTGCCGGTGTCATCGCCGGCTGGCAAGAGGGGATGCCGGGGATGAAGCCAGGTGGTCGTCGGCTTCTCGTCATCCCGGCCGATCTCGCATACGGCGACACCCCGCCTCCCGGTTCTGGCATCGAGGCCGGCGAGACACTTGTGTTCGTCGTCGACCTAGCCCAGGGTTGATACCCACACCTCATCCTCACTGACCCAAGGAGTACTTCGTGAGCGACCTGAACAGCAAGCCCGAGATCGAATTCATCGACGGTCCACCGCCGAGTGAGTTGGTGATCGAGGACATCGTCGTAGGCGAGGGAGCCGAGGCTTCTCCTGGAGATCGTGTCACCGTGCATTACGTCGGCGTCGACTTCGAGTCGGGCGAGCAGTTCGACGCCTCCTGGGATCGCGGGGAGTCGATCACATTCCCGCTCGCCGGCCTCATCGCAGGCTGGCAGGAAGGGATCCCCGGGATGAAGGTGGGAGGACGCCGCCAGTTGGTCATCCCACCGGCGCTGGCCTACGGCGAATCGGGCGGGCATCGCCTCTCGGGCCGAACCCTGGTGTTCATCATCGACCTCCTCGGCGTCGACTGACTCACCCTGGACGGGTGATCGCGCACGGCTCGGGAGGAGTGATCCAATGAGCGGCGACCGCACCGAGCGGCTCCTCAACCTCGTCTTGTGCCTGCTCTCCGCGCATCAGCCGGTCCCGCGTGAGTCCATCCGCCAGATCGTCGCCGGCTACGAGCCTGGAGCCTCCGATGCTGCCTTCGAGAGGATGTTCGAGCGCGACAAGGATGACCTACGCGCCCTCGGGATCCCGATCGTGACAGTGTCGACCGCCGATGGGGGAGTCCTTGGCTACCGCATCCTCGAGGAGGACTACCAACTCGCCCAGGTCCAGGTCACGCCCCAGCAGTGGGCACTGCTCGGTGTCGCCGCTCGCGCCTGGGCTCAGGCGAATCTCGCCTCCGCCGCCCAGTCAGCGGTGCGCAAGATCGAGTCGATGCTGCCCGAACCGGCAGATGAACCTCCAGATATCGCCCGAGTCGTGACCTGGCAACAGGGTCCACGTGCCGGCAGCGAGGCCCTCCCGCGCATTTGGCAGGCCATTCGAGAGCACCGACGGATCCGCTTCGACTACCAGGGCAGACGAGACGAACAACCCCGAGCTCGGATTATGGAGCCGTGGAGCATCGTGGGCCGCGACGGTGGTTGGTACCTCATCGGGCGCGACGTGAACATCAAGCAGCCCCACAAGGGAACTCGGGTGTTCCGGACATCACGCCTAGTTGGACCCGTCGTTTTCGCCAGCGATCCGGACTCCTTCAGCGTTCCCGATCATAATCCCGACGATCTCATCACCCCAGAGCCCACCGACTGGACCGAGGCGAGGGTTGCGATTGAATCAGGATACGGCGCGAGTGTGAGGAGCCGGGCACTCACTGACCCTCCCGCCATGCCCGACGACGCCGGGACGCCCGATCCGCATTTGGATGGCCGATTCGCCATGGATGCTGATGTCATTGCCCTACGTACCACCGATCGCCACGCGCTGATCAGCGAACTATGCGCGCTAGGGTCACATGTACGAGTCCTGGCCCCAGCCGATCTGGCGGATGAGGTCGCCGCCCGATGGGCCCGAATCGCTGCACTCCATGGTCAGCAGGACGACAGCGATGCAAGCGAGGTGGTCTAGATGAGCGAGACCAGCGTCGAGCGACTCTCTCGACTGCTGAGCCTCGTCCCATGGCTCGCCGGCCGGTCGAGTACGGAGCCGGTCACGATCACCGAGGCTGCCGAGCGATTCGGCGTCAGCCCCGAGCGGCTGGAGAGCGATCTGTGGTTGCTCGTGTGCTGTGGACTGCCCGGCTACGGACCCGAGCATCTGATCGACATCCAATTCTGGGACGACGAAGGACTCATCGACGTTCTCGACCCGCAAAATCTCTCGGCGCCTGCGTCGTTGACCTTTGACGAGGCCATCGCTTTGCAGTTGGGCTTGCAGATGCTCGATTCGGTGGCGAGCGCGGAGGATCGTCCACTCATCCACGAGACGATGCGCGTGCTGGCAGAGGCCACGGCCGGGGCCATCGACACCGAACGTGCCTCAATCAGCGGGGCCGCGTCACCAGAGGTCACCGCGGTCGTCCACGAGGCGTTGCGAAGTTCACGAGCACTGACCATCGAGTACTTCAGCGCGACCCGGGACGCGACATCGAGCCGAGTCATCCATCCGCGCCAACTGGTGTTCAGTGAGAATCGTCCTTACCTACAGGCGTGGTGCACCATCGCGAAGGCCCAGCGCACCTTTCGTCTCGACCGAATGTTGGCCGCGGAACTCGGTCAGCCCCTGCCGCCGCAAGATGTGACCATCGTTGGTGCCGGACGTGGAGATGACACAGCCGGCGACGCACCGCAGCCCACGATGGTCGCGGTGCGCATCCGGGCCCAGGCGCGTTGGCTGCTGGACTCCTATGCCTTCGATCTCGCCACACGAGCCGAGACCGCCGAGGATGGCTGGATAGAAGCCAGTCTGCCGGTGTGGAATCGGGACTGGTTTCTCCGTCTGGTACTCAGCCAGGGGGGAGACCTCGTCTGCGACGAACCGTCCGAATGGCGGACGGAGATTGCCAGTCTCGCGCGTGCTGCCCTAGGCGTAGAGAAGTCCGCCGAGGATCGTCCCTAGGGATCCGCCCGACGAAAGGCCGCTTCATGGCGCACGGATCAGGGCGGAGGGGTTAACATGGGGGCACGCGAAGGCGACGACGTGAAAGGTAGCGCCCATGCCGTTCAACATGAAGCCCTGGGAATTCCTCATCATCGTGGCGCTGATCCTTCTGCTCTTCGGCGCCAAGAGGTTGCCGGACGCAGCACGAGGGCTCGGCCGTTCACTGCGAATTTTCAAGGCTGAGACCAAGGCCCTGCACGATGATGATGGCACCCAGGCCTCGCCGGATGCCGAGGCTGCGGCCCCGACGGCACCTGAGGCCATCTCTCCCTCGACTCCCACGAATGCGTCGAGTGAGACCAGCGCCACGCCACAGGCCGAGCGCACCGAAACTTAATCCGTGGCCGCTCCACCGCAGGCAGATTCACGCGGGGAGCGTCGACGCGGCAGGGCCAGAAAAGGGGGCCCCGACTCGGCGATGCCCCTCGTGGAGCATCTGCGTGAACTGCGAACACGCCTGGTCAAGTCCGGCATCGCCATCGTGGCCGGCATGGTGGTCGGATGGATCTACTACGCCCAGCTCTTCGCTTGGCTGTCCCAGCCTTTCGAGGGCGTCGTTGCTCAGGCTCGCGCCGAGGGCCGAGAAGTCACCCTCGCCCTCACCGGGGTAGCCGACCCGTTCGTCCTGCAGGTTCAGGTCGCCGCGCTCGCTGGCCTGCTGCTGTCCTCACCGGTGTGGCTCTATCAGCTGTGGCGTTTCGTTACCCCCGGCCTCCATCGTCACGAGCGTCGCTGGGCCATCGGGTTCGTCGCCGTCGCCGTGCCTCTCTTTGCGGGAGGCGTATTCCTCGCCTACACCGTGTTGCCCTACGGTCTTGAAATCCTGTTCGGATTCACCCCGGACAACGTCGAGAACATCGTCTCCGTCGACCGCTACCTCTCCTTCTTCATCCGGACCGTTCTGGTGTTCGGCGTTGGATTCCTGCTACCCCTGATGCTCGTCGTGATGAACTTCGCCGGCGTTCTCACAGGGAAACGTCTGCTGTCGTGGTGGCGATGGCTCATCTTCGTCGTCTTCGTCTTCGCCGCCGTCGCAACTCCCACAGGTGATCCGATTAACCTGGTCCTCCTGGCCGGGCCCATGCTGCTGTTGCTCGTCCTAGCGATCGGCGTTGCGCTGCTCAATGACCGACGTCGGGCGCGCAAGCGAGGTCTCGAGGCGGACTACGACACCTGGGATGATGACGAAGCTTCACCCCTGCGCACCGATCCGGATCCATCCGGATCGTGAGCACGCCGCGCGCGGTCATCCTGGTGAATCGCCTCGCCGGAGGCGGTCGGCGAGTGGATGAGGTTCGCCGCCTGACTCAGTCGCTCCTCGCACGGCAGTGGGCGGTCGAGGTCATAGCGCCCAACGGGCCGGAGAGTCTCGAGGACGCAGTCAGCCAAGCCGAGGACTCCGATCCGCAGTGCATCGTCGTTGCCGGCGGAGATGGCACCTGGCATCACGCCATCCAAGCACTGGCGGGATCATCGACGCCCACAGCACTGCTCGCCATCGGCACTGGCGATGACAACGCGCGCAGTCTGGGCTTCCCTCGCCATGACCCTGATCGCCTTGGCCGCTTCATTGCCGAGAGTCGGGTGCGCTCGATCGACCTCGGTCGTCTTGAGTCATCAGAGGCGACGCGATGGTTCAGCGGCGTGGCGTCAGTCGGTTTCGACAGTCAGGTCAATGAGCGAGCGAATTCCTACGAGCGACTGCCCGGAACTCTGCGCTATCTCGTGGCTGCCGCCGCGGAACTCCGCGGCTTCTCTCCGGGGGATTACAGATTCACTGTCGATGGCGAGAGCCATGAACTGTCCGCCATGCTCATGGCCGTCGGCAATGGCGGCTTCTACGGAGGTGGCATGGCCATCTGCCCCGATGCTCGGACCGACGACGGATACCTCGATGCCACCGTCCTCACCGCCATGCCGATTCGCCGGTTCCTTGCATCGCTCCCGCTGGTCTATCGCGGAACCCATGTCCGCCGACCTGAGGTGCGCCAGTTCCGCGGCTGTGAATTAGCCATCGACTCACCGGGCTACCTGGTCTTCGCGGATGGTGAGCCGATCGGTCGGACCCCGGTCAGGATGCAGGTCGTCCCCAACGCCCTGCGCATCGTCGACACTCACGGGGAGCCGTAGGCTGGGCGGCATGATCTCCCCGGCGGAGCGCTATGCCGCAGCTCGCCGGCGCACCACGGGTGGGCTCGGGGATTTCGCCGCTGACTACCCCTTCGGTCTTGACGAATTCCAGTTGTCCGCCTGCCACGCCCTGGCCTCAGGTCGCAGCGTCCTGGTCGCGGCCCCCACCGGCGCCGGCAAAACGGTCGTCGGTGAGTTCGCTGTCCACCTGGCTTTACGAGAAGGCACGAAATGCTTCTACACCACCCCCATCAAGGCCCTGTCGAATCAGAAGTACCACGATCTCGTCTCCCGTCACGGACATGACCAGGTCGGACTCCTGACAGGGGACAACAGCATCAATGGCGAAGCGCCCATCGTGGTCATGACGACCGAGGTCCTGCGCAACATGATCTACGCCGGATCGTCCACCCTCGACGAACTTGGATACGTCGTCATGGACGAGGTCCACTACCTCGCAGACAGATTTCGCGGAGCCGTGTGGGAAGAGGTCATCATCTCCCTCCCGGAGCGCATCCACCTCGTCGCCTTGTCAGCAACCGTCAGCAATGCCGAGGAGTTCGGTGAGTGGATCGCAGCAGTGCGTGGCGATAGTGAGGTGGTCGTCGATGAGATCCGTCCCGTACCTCTGTGGCAGCAGGTGATGGTCGGGACCAGACTGCTTGATCTATTCGTCGACGATGATCAGACCGTGGTCAACCCCGAGTTGGTCCGCCTCGCCCGTGAGAGCGAACGATGGGAACGCGGGCGCTCCGGGGATCGCCGCCGAGGCGGGCGACCACGCAAGGATCGGCGCACCCCCTGGAGAAGTGACATCGTGGAAACCCTCGATGCCCAGGGGCTGCTTCCCGGCATCACATTCATCTTCAGCCGTGCCGGATGCGATGCAGCAGTGCGTCAATGCCTTGCGGCCGGCATCACCTTGACCCAATCCCATGATCGCGAGGAGATCCGCAGGCTCGTTGAGGAGCGCACGATCGATCTTCCTCACGAGGACCTTGCCATCCTCGGATACTCCGAGTGGGTCGATGGCCTCATGCGGGGGATAGCCGCCCATCATGCCGGGCTCATTCCGCGCTTCAAGGAGGTGGTGGAGGAACTCTTTCAACAGGGCCTCGTGCGCATGGTCTTCGCCACCGAGACGCTGGCTCTCGGCATCAACATGCCAGCACGCACCGTTGTCATCGAACGCCTGGTGAAGTTCAATGGTGAGGCTCACGTCGACATCACGGCGGGGGAGTACACCCAGTTGACGGGCAGGGCCGGTCGTCGCGGGATCGATGTCGAGGGGCACGCGGTCGTGGCCTGGCAAGCAGACCTGAACCCGGCGGAACTCGCCGGGCTCGCCTCCACCCGCACCTACCCCTTGCGATCCAGCTTCCGGCCGTCCTACACGATGGCGGTCGGCCTTGTCGGGCGACTTGGCCGCACCGCGGCCCGGGAGTTGCTCGAGACCTCCTTCGCGCAGTTCCAGGCAGATCGTTCGGTGGTGGGCTTAGCAGCGTCCATTCGTAGAGAGCAGGCCCGAGCCCAGAGCTATCGCGAGTCAATGCAGTGCCATCTCGGGGACTTCGAGGACTACTCCCGAACGCGACGTGAACTCTCTGAGAGGGAGAAGTCCAGCGGTCGGCAGCGAACTCAGCGGCATCGCGAGGCGGTGGAGAATGCACTGCGGGAGTTGAATGTTGGCGACATCATCACCGTGACCAGCGGAAGACGACCTGGCCCGGCCGTGGTCGTCACCGCTGATCGTCCCGTCCACGGTGCATCTCGACCAACGATTCTCACCCTCGATCGGCGTGCCCGTCGCGTGTCCGCCCCGGAGTTCGCCGATGACGTTGACGTCGTGGGGCGACTACGCGTGCCGAAGAACTTCGCACCTCGATCGGCACAGGACCGGCGCGAACTGGCAGCCGCACTCACGCAGGCCACACGCGGCCTGGGGCGCCCATCACGCAAGGGACGGACAGCCAGCGTCGATGCGGAGATACTCGACCTGAGGGAGCGACTCCGTCACCACCCGTGCCACGGATGTGATGATCGAGAGCAGCATGCTCGGTGGTCTGAGCGCTACTGGCGGGTGCAGCGTCAACTCGAGGGGATGGAGCGATCGATCGCCGATCGAACCCATTCAGTGGCGCGCCAATTCGACAAAGTCTGCGATGTGCTGACCGACCTCGGATATCTCCAGGGCTCAGGGGAGCAAACGCAGGTGACCGACATTGGTCGGATCCTCGCAGCCCTCTACACGGAAAAGGATCTACTCGTGGCGGAGGCTCTCCGACGGGATCTGTGGAATGACCTCGATGCGGCAGGACTGGCCAGTGTCGTGAGCGGCATGGTGTTCGAGTCCCGGCAGGTTGATGATGCTCCCCGACTCCCTGGAGGTGCAGCGCGGTCGGTCATCCAGGACACCGTGTCACTGTGGCAGGACGTCCATGCCAGCGAACTCGCCTTCGGAGTCTCACTGATCAAGGAGCCGGACTGGGGCTTCGCGTTGCTGATTCATCGCTGGGCGCAGGGAGCGAAACTCGGAACAGTCCTGGCGGAGAGCGAAATGAGCGCCGGTGACTTCGTTCGTTGGTGCAAGCAGGTCATTGATCTACTCGGACAAATATCGACGACCGGCGCAGGTGAGATCTGCGTTCGGGCACGGGAGGCCGCCGACCTGATCGACCGTGGCGTGATCCGCTACTCCTCGGCTCCCTGACCGGACCCCATCGTCTCGAGCAGACGTTGAACCGAAGCGCGAAGACCGTAGTCATCGATGAGGCCCTCGAGTCGATCGAGGTTCGGCCCTCGTGGTGCACCCAGTTCCCGAACACCGTGACGGCTGCCGAGGCGCGTCACGGCGT
>JBDQGZ010000039.1:0-14484 GCA_040265115.1 Candidatus Nanopelagicales bacterium | reverse complement strand
GACCTGAGCGCCCTGGCCGATGTCGCTGATGTGACTGCGGCCATGAGCGTCGAGGGGCTACTCGGCACCGATGCTGTCTTTCGGCCCGAACTGCACGAGCCCCTACGGCCACACCCCGGACAGGTGCACAGCGCGGCACGCATGTTCGCCCATCTCGCAGGCTCTTCGATCGTCGCCTCGCATAAGGAGGAGGACACCCGGGTGCAGGACGCCTATTCCCTGCGTTGCGCGCCACAGGTCACCGGCGGTCTGCGGGACACGATCTCCTTCGCGCGCACGGTAGCCGAGCGGGAACTCGCCGCGGCGATCGACAACCCCGTTGTTCTCGACGACGGCACGGTGTCGAGCAACGGAAACTTCCACGGCGCTCCAGTCGCCTATGCGCTGGACTACCTCGCGATCCCGGCGACCGATGTGGGCTCGATAGCGGAGCGTCGAACGGATCGCATGCTCGACAAGGCCCGCAACCACGGCCTGCCACCGTTCCTTGCCGACGATCCGGGTGTGGACTCCGGGTTGATGATCGCGCAGTACACCCAGGCAGGACTCGTGAGCGAGAACAAGCGTCTCGCTGCACCCGCGAGCGTCGACTCCATTCCGAGTTCGGCGATGCAAGAGGACCACGTGTCGATGGGGTGGCATGCAGCGCGGAAATTGCGTCGTGTGGTGGACAACCTGCGGCGGATTCTTGCGATCGAACTCGTCGCTGCTGCGCGCGCGATCGAACTGCGAGCGCCCCTACAGCCGAGTCCGCAGAGCGCGAAGGTCATCGACGAGTTGCGAGAGGCGGTCCCGGGCCCGGGGCCGGATCGATTCCTCGCTCCGGAACTCGAGGCTGCGGTGGGCGTCGTGCGTGCGATGGAGGCGCGAACGCCCTCAGCGTGAGGCCAGGCCGGCAGCGGCTTCGAGAATCAGCAGGGCTCCCAGACGCACGGTGCGCTGGTCAGCGGAGTCGGCTGCCGCATCGATTTCGGTGATGTCGATCGAACGGACTCGCGAGGACTGCCCGGCGAGGAAGGCCACCTGACGCAATTCATCAGCGCTGATTCCACCGGGCGCTGACGCGGGACAACCCGGAGCGACGCTGCGATCGCAGACATCGACGTCGAGATCGACGTGGACGGGTCCGCCGGCAGCGCCGGCGATGTCGAGCGCCTCGGCCATGACGTCCTCCATCACGCGGTGTCGCAGGGCGTCGCGAGTGATCACTGTGATGCCGTAGTCGCGCGCTCGTGCGGCGTATTCGGCTGAGTTGGCGAAGTCGGCGATACCGATCTGAACGATCTGCGATCCGGGAAGGCCTGCCTCGATGAGACGCTGCACCGGAGAGCCGTTGCTGACTCCGTCACGCAGGTCATGGTGTGCATCGAGGGTGATGAGTCCAGACGTGGGCAACATGTCTCCGCAGACGCCCGTCATCACCGAATAGGTGGCGGAGTTGTCGCCACCGAGCGCAAGCACCACACGTGCCTCCCCGGCTGCCGCTTCAGCGGCGGCACGCACTCTCGCCTCGCCCTCGGGGCCGTCCGGGTCCATCACATCGCCGTGGTCACGCACGCGGAGTTGGGCGATGTCGACGTCGTGCGCCCAGGAGTAGGTGGAGTAGCGGGCGAGTGCCGCGCGGATCGCGGCCGGGGTGGTGTCGGCGCGGGTGGGGCTCAGCGAGGTGAGGTGGGTGGGCACTCCGAGGATGGCGAGGTCGACCGACGGGTCCACCGGGCGATCGGAGCCCAGCTGACCGGCTAACCAGGCACTTGCTCGAGGCCATCTCGGATCATCGGTCACGGTGAGCATCCTTCCCTACCGGGCGTCGCCAAGCGCCAACTCCGCAACTGCATAAGGGCGAATAAGTGCTGAAATTTGCGGAGTTTGGTTATGTGGTGAGGGGGGTCAGGGCGGCGAGACGGGACTCGTTGTCGCCGCTCAGGGTGATCAGGGGGAGTCGGTGAGCGATGATGTCGGCGATCACCGCATCGGTGCGTGCCCGGATCTCGGCGCCGTCGCGCATCCCCGGATCGGGGGCACCCGCGAAATCGGCCGCGCACCACACGAGCAGGTCATAGCCGCGTGCATCCTCGATCCCGAGTTCGAGCAGGGTGTCGTCGTCGAAGTACACGATGCTGTAGACGGCGGTCATGAGCGGGAGTGGATCAGCCACGACCCACGGCACCTGCGCGTGTGCTGCTGCACGCGTCACCGTCATGACCGTCGCCTGTTGTGTGAGGAAGATGCCCTCCTGATCGGCGAGTGTCGGAACACGGCCGTAGTCACGAACGAAATCGCGGAGGTATTCCTCAGCGATGAACGCGTCGATCGTGTGTGCCAACTCCTCGGCAAGCGTGGTCTTCCCCGTGCTCTCGGCTCCGAGCAGACCGATGCGTCGTGGCGTTGCTACCGCGGGGGTGTCGTTCACGCTTTGGTGCGCACCGCGCCGACGAGTTCCTCCTCGCTGAACCCACCCTCGACCACGCCGTCCTTGGCGAAGCGGAAGAGTACGACGGAGAAGATGCCGCGCAGAGTCGATAGCAGCAGCGCGCCGATCGCGAAGACGATGACACCGATGACGATGAGAGGAACGCCAACAGCCCACCAGTTGATGGCGGTGAGGAAGACACCTCCGATGATGAGCAGGATCGCCGGCAAAATCGTGGCGAGAGCGACGAGTCCTCCGATGCGCACGCCTCCGAAGATCTGCAAGCCCCACTTCGCCTTGAACAGTTTCGCTGACTCCTTGATCGCGGTGATCGGACCGACCTTCTCCAGCATGATGAACGGCACGACTAAGAAGGTGATGAGATTCCACATCGCGAGGATCCCTGAAGCGGCCATGTTCCGGACGACGGAGGCCGCACCGCTCTGGTTGTTCCCTCGAATGAGCGACACGATGATGCTGACCACGGTGAGGATGAACGCCCAGCCGATGAGCGGGAAGATTCGGGCTAGGGATGCCCCGATGCCGTGTCCGACGGAGGAATCGCCGCCCGACAACTCGGTGTCGGCTGCAGCGACGAGGCCGCCGCTGGTGATCGACACCACGATCTGAGTGGAGAAAACCCCGACGATGGCGAGGGCGATTGCCGGCGCGGCGTTGTCGTTCGCGAGGAACCACGCCGCTGGGGCCCAGAAGATCGCCAGCGGGATGAGGCTGCCGAGAAAACCCAGGACCGGGAAGGTCAGCAGATACCGGTTCTCCTTCACCACCGCCCAGGCCTTCGTGGTCAGAAGCTTGCTTTGTCCCCAGGATGAGCGTGCCATGGCGGACAGGATAGGAGAGTCGGCCTGCATGGTCGCCTTGCGTTGACCTGAGTCGACCGGAGTGTCGCCGCCCCCCTTGTTGGCTCAGCGAGGCGGGAGTACCGTAGTAGTTGACAGTTGCTCAATAACAGGTCCACCTCGAGCGGGACCACGTCAGCAGGGGAGAAGCGGCCATGGCGTCATCCGGAAACGAAGCATTCATCTACGAGGCGATTCGCACCCCGCGCGGGCGCGGCAAGGCCAATGGCTCGCTCCACGGAGTGAAACCGGTCAGCCTCGTCACCGGCCTGATCGACGAGATGCGCACCCGCCACCCTGACCTGGACACCAACCAGGTCGACGACCTCATTCTCGGCTGCCTCACCCCGATCGGTGACCAGGGCGCGAATATCGCCAAGACCGCCGCGATCGCGTCCGGACTGCCCGACACCGTCGCCGGGATGCAGATCAACCGCTACTGCTCCTCCGGTCTCGAGGCGATCAACACCGCCGCCGCCAAGGTTCGCTCCGGCTGGGATCAGATGCTCTTCGCCGGCGGCGTCGAGTCGATGAGCCGCGTGCCGATGGGCAGCGATGGTGGCCCGTGGGCGATGGATCCGGAGACGGCCTACACCACCTACTTCGTGCCGCAGGGAATCAGCGCTGACCTCATCGCCACGACCGAGGGCTTCACCCGCGATGACGTCGATGCCTATGCCGCCCGTTCGCAGGAGAAGGCCGCGGCTGCCTGGAGTTCGGGCCGCTTCGCCAAGTCGATCGTGCCCGTCAAGGACATCAACGGTGTGACGATCCTCGATCACGACGAGTTCATGCGCCCCGAGACCACCGTCGAGTCGCTCTCGAAGCTCAACCCGTCCTTCGCTGCGATGGGTGACATGGGTGGCTTCGATGCGGTGGCGCTGCAGAAGTTCCACTGGGTGGAGCGCATCGATCACGTCCACACCCCGGGCAACTCCTCCGGGATCGTCGATGGCGCCGCGTTGACCCTGGTCGGTAACGAGGCTGCGGGCGCCGCCGCGGGCTTGACGCCTCGCGCGCGCGTCGTTGCGACCGCGGTGACGGGTGCCGATCCCACGATCATGCTCACGGGCCCGACCCCGGCGACCCACAAGGTGCTGGCGTCTGCGGGCTTGAAGCCCGCGGACATCGATGTCTGGGAACTCAACGAGGCGTTCGCGTCCGTCGTCCTCAAGTGGATGAAGGATTTTGATCTCGACATCGAGCAGGTCAACGTCAACGGCGGTGCGATTGCGATGGGCCACCCGATCGGGGCCACGGGCGCCATGATCACGGGCACGGTCATGGATGAGCTGGAGCGCACGGGCGGCCGTTACGGCCTCATCACGCTGTGCATCGGTGGCGGCATGGGCATCGCAACCATCATCGAGCGGGTCTGAGGAGAGGGATGACTGACAACATGTTCCACTGGGACAAGGACGCCGACAACGTCGTGACATTGACGATGGACGACCCGGGCGGCAGCGCCAACACGCTGAATGACACCTTCATCACTTCCCTCGAGGCCACGCTGGATCGACTCGACGCTGAGAAGGACGACATTGCCGGTGTCGTCCTCACGAGCGCGAAGAAGACCTTCTTCGCAGGAGCGGACCTCAACCAGATCATCCAGGCGACACCGGAGGATGCCGAGCGCCTCGAGGCAGAGATCGCCCGCGTCAAGGCTGCGTTCCGGCGCCTGGAGACACTGGGGATTCCCGTTGCCGCCGCCGTCAATGGGGCGGCTCTCGGCGGCGGACTCGAGATTGCGCTGTCCTGCCACCACCGGGTGGCCCTCGATGTTCGCGGCTCGGAAATCGGTTTGCCTGAGGTCACCCTCGGGCTACTGCCCGGTGCAGGTGGCGTCGTGCGCACCACGCGCATGTTCGGTCTTCAAAAGGCGCTGATGGAGGTCCTCCTTCAGGGCCAGCGCCGCAAGCCAGCAGCCGCTCAGGAGGTGGGCCTCGTCGACGAGGTCGTGGACTCGCCGGACGAGATGATGGCCCGTGCCAAGGCGTGGGTGAAGGAGCATCCCGAGGCTGTTCAGCCGTGGGACGCCCCGGGCTACAAGATGCCCGGAGGAACACCCAGCAACCCCAAGCTCGCGATGATGCTTCCTGCGTTCCCCGCCAACCTGCGCAAGCAGATCAAGGGTGCGCCCATGCCCGCGCCGCTCGCGATCATGGCGGCCTCGGTCGAGGGCGCCCAGGTCGACTTCGCGACAGCGGAAAAGATCGAGGCTCGCTACTTCGCCAGCCTGGCGACCGGCCAGGTCGCAAAGAACATGACACAGGCGTTCTTCTTCGATCTGCAGCACATCACGAAGGGTGGCGCGCGACCCGAGGGTTATCCGCAGTCACGGCCCACGAAGGCACTCGTCATGGGTGCGGGAATGATGGGCGCGGGCATCGCCTACGTCTGCGCTCGCAATGGCATCGAGGTCGTCCTCGTCGACACCACGATGGAGGCCGCCGAGAAGGGCAAGGCTTACTCTCAAGCCATCCTCGACAAGGCTGTCTCTCGCGGCAAGATGAGTGAGGGCCAGCGCGATGAGGTGTTGGCTCGCATCACGCCGACCGACTCCCTGGACCAGGCCAAGGGCGCTGACTTCGTCATCGAGGCGGTGTTCGAAAGTCAGGAACTCAAGACCGAGGTCTTCGGTCGTATCGAGCAGGTTGTCGCCGATGATGCGCTTCTCGGCTCCAACACCTCAACTCTTCCGATCACCGGGCTTGCCAAGGCGGTCTCTCGCCCCGAGGACTTCATCGGCCTGCACTTCTTCTCGCCGGTCGACAAGATGCCGCTGCTGGAGATCGTCGTCGGTGAGCAGACCTCCGATGCGGCCATCGCCCGGGCGCTTGACTTTGCCGCGGTCATCAAGAAGACGCCGATCGTGGTCAACGATTCGCGCGGGTTCTTCACCAGCCGTGTCATCGGCACCTTCATGGGTGAGGCTGTCGCGATGCTCGCCGAAGGTGTTCCCGCGCCGAGCATCGAGCAGGCCGGGTTGCAGGCTGGCTATCCGACCGGTCCGCTCGCCCTGTTCGACGAGGTGAGCCTCACTCTCGGCCGGCGCATCCGCGAGGAGGGTCGGGTCGCGGCTGAGGCGGCCGGGCAGCCCTTCCCGGAGCATCCTTCCTATGCCGCCATCGATCGGATGGTGATCGACTTCGATCGTGGCGGTCGCGCGGCGGGTGCTGGCTTCTACGACTACGCCGAAGGCAAGCGCCTCAGCCTCTGGGACGGCCTGCCCGAGAATTTCGGTGGCGACAACCTCGACATGCCGTTCCTCGATATGCAGGAGCGCATGCTGTTCGCTGAGGCGATCGAGAGCGTCAAGTGCCTGGACGAGGGCGTGCTGCGCTCAGTGCCGGAGGCGAATATCGGCTCCATCTTCGGCATCGGCTTCCCGCCGTGGACCGGTGGTGTCCTGCAGTACATCAACGGCTATGTCTCCCCCGATGGAACCGTGAGCGGTCCTGCCGGTTTCGTGGCTCGTGCACGCGAACTGGCGGCGACATACGGCGATCGCTTCACTCCGCCTGCTTCCCTTGTGGCGCTCGCGGAATCAGGCGGCGACTATTCCTGAGGCATCGGTCGTCGCTCGCTCGCGCATGAGCAGCGACGACCGTCGTCGGCAACTCGTCGAGATCGGCTGGCAACTTCTCCAGACCCGGCCGATACACGAGCTTGCCCTCGACGAGGTCGCCGGGCAGGCGGGCATCTCGCGCACCCTGCTGTTCCACTACTTCCCGACGAAGGGCGACTACTACGCCGCGGTCGTCGAGGCGGCAGGGGAACGCATGCTCAAGCCGGTCCGAGTGGCGGCTGAGGCCACGCCGCGGGAGCGAGTTCGGACCCTCATCGAGGGATTCGTGCGACTCGTCGAACGCAATCGCATCGGCTACACCTCGCTTGTCCGCGGGGCGGGCGGAGGTGACGTCCGGGTCGTCGAGGCCATGGCTCGGGTGCGGGATGCGCTCGTGCCGAAGTGGCTCGAGGCCGCCGGGCAACCCGAGGCGGGAGCCCTGGCTCGGTTGGTGCTGCGCGGTTGGCTGGTCGGTATGGAAGAAACGGTCCTGGCGTGGAACCCGCAGACTGTCGAGCGCGCCGAGCTGATCGAACACCTCACGACATCGCTGTTCGCCGAACTCGACCTCGCCGAACGTGAGGCGGGCGAACCGTGACCGTCGATGACCCGGGCGTTCCACGGGTCATCCCATCGGTCATCGTGATCCGGCACGCGGAGAAGCCCGAACCCGGCCATGGCCATCATCCCGAGCAACACGGGGTGAGCCCGCGCGGTTGGAGCCGAGCCGGAGCGCTCGCGGTGCGCTTGCACCATGCGGACGAGGGGGATGACGGCTGGATTCGGCCCGAGCGGGTGCATGCTGCGCCTGCGACTCACGCCCATCACAGCCACCGCTGCGTCGACACGGCCGGTCCGAGCGCGGCGAGGATCGGGGTCGAGGTGCTCGATCATCATGGTCGCGGCGAGGAGCCTGCCCTCGTGGCCGAAGTCCGGGCGGCAGGCCAGCCCACCCTCATCGTGTGGGATCACGGACACCTGCCTGACCTGTTGCGTGCCTTCGATCCGGTGAACCCCGAGGTGATTCTCGATCCGTGGCCGGACGAGCGTTTTGATCTCGTTGCTTTTGTGTATCCGGAGGGATCGCGCTATCGCCTGGTGATCGCACACCAGGATCTGCTGGCCGGCGACGCGCCTGTGTCGTAACACCCCATGGCCCGTTACGGCGAGTACGGTGAGGGGGCATGACGGAGGCTGATCTCCGCGAGATCTCCAGCGTTCCGGTCGCCGCGCGCGTCATCCGCGCCGTGCTGGCCCTCGGTTCCTTGATGTTCGTTGTCTCGGGCCTGCTGCTCATCATCGCCCCGGCCCTCATGGCCGAATGGCTCGGCCTGTCCACGATCGTCGACACCACCTGGACCCTGCAGATGCTCGGCGCAGCATTGCTCGGCCTGTCCGGGCAGATGTGGTTGGTGCGTCGGGCCCCCGATCATCCGGTGCTGGGCGCTGCGGTAGTGATGATCATCAGCGGCGGGTTGATGACCGTGCTCACGATCACCCTCCCGGGGGAGTGGACCCCGGTGCGTTGGGCCTATCTCGGCATCGGGGCGGCCTTCTGTCTGGCCTATGTGTTGATGTTGGTGGTGAGTCGCCGCCGCGGCTAGTCGTTGTCGTCGAAGATCGCGAGCAGGGTCGGCAATTGCGCGGCGAAGGGATCGAAGAGCGGAATCTGATCGAGTTCCTCGCGGGTCCACCAGGCTGCCTCATCGTTTTCTGGTGAGAGTGTCGCGTCGTAGTCGGGGCTTTCCTCGACCCGCGCGCAGCAGGTGTGATAGCTCCACACGCCGGCTTCGAGGATCTCTTCGTGGATGCCGATCAGCCGCCAGCCGTCGGGGATGCGCCCGATCTCCTCGTCGAATTCCCGGAGGGCGGCGCTAACGGGATCCTCGCTGGAGTCGATCGCTCCGCCGGGGACCGACCAGGTGCCATGGCCGCGATGCACCCACGCGGCTCGGCGGGCGAGCAGGAATCGTTCGGTTCCGCTCGGATCGGTGTGGGAGAGCATGAGTCCGGCGGCGCCAAACCTCCCCCACAGCACCTTCCCGCTGCTGAGGGTCACCCAGCCATCCCCGGAACCATCACCGGCGCCGGGGGTGGGCGCAGCGCTGGGGGAGGAGCTCACAGCGCCAGTCTGCCGCATTCGGGCGATGGGCACATCCGCTCTGTGAGGAGCATGGTCGATGACCACGAGGTGGGCACGGCTATGCGGTGATGATCTGGCGGAGTGCCTCACCCTGCTCGAGTCGATCCATGGCGATGTTGATCTGCTCGGGCAGATCGGCCATGGGGATGCGGTGGCTGATGATCGCCTCGAGGGGGAGGCGTCCCTCACGCCAGAGTTCGATGAATCGCGGGATGTCGCGGCGTGGCACGGAGGAACCGAGATAGCAGCCGCTCACGGTAAGGGCAAGGGCGACGAGACGCAGCGGTGAGATCGTCGTGGTCGCATCAGGATGCGCCAGCCCGGTCGCGGCGAGAACCCCGCCTGCGCGGAGCAGATCGATGCCGCTGGAGAGGGCCGCCGGGTGTCCGGATGCCTCCACGACCGAGTCGACCTTGACCCCCTCGGCTGCCGCTTCCTCCGGGGTGAGCGCACGATGGGCGCCGAGGGTGGTGGCGAGTTCGCGCTTCGCCGCGATCGGGTCGATGGCGATGACCTCGACATCGGGTTCGGTGAGGGCGGTGAGCATCGCTGCCATCCCGACGCCACCAAGGCCGAGCACGGCCAGGCTCGAACCCGGCTGAGGCTTCGCGATGTTCCACACGGCGCCACCGCCGGTGAGCACCGCGCACCCGAACAGGGCTGCGATATCCGCGGGAACATCGTCGTCGATGACGACCAGTGAGCGTTCGTCGACGACGGCATGATCGGCGAACGCGGAGACGCCGAGGTGATGCAGGATCTGCCCGTTGTCGTCGTGGAGGCGGATGTCACCGCTGAATAATTCGCCGGCGTTGTTGCGCATGCTGCCGACCTCGCAAGGCACACGCCCATTCGTGCGGCACGCCGCGCAGTTCTCACAGCGCGGCAGGAAGGTCATGATCACGCGGTCGCCGAGCTTCACGTCGGTGACGTCGGCCCCGACCTCAATCACGCGTCCAGCAGCCTCATGTCCGAGGAGCATCGGAACGGGCCGCACGCGGTCGCCGGTGACGACCGACAGATCGGAATGGCATATCCCGGCTGCCTCGATCTGGACGAGGCACTCGGTGGGTCCCGGTGGATCGAGGGTCACCTCGATCACATCGATGGGTCGGGAATCGGCGAAGGGCCGGGGTGCGGCGATGGTGTGGAGAACCGATCCGGTGATCTTCATGCCTGTCCTTTGCCGTCTCGGGAGGGGGAGAGTTCAGGAGGGAGAATCTATCCGCGGCAATGTCGCGACCGCAGTGCGCACCGCATCGGGCACGCTGGTGGGGCGCCGATGGTCGCGATCGACGTAAACGTGCACGAAGCGGCCGATAGCGCGCACGGCGTCATCGCCGGCGAGCAGGATCGCGAAGGTGTAGACGACGCTGGAATTCCCGAGCCGCTCGAGGGCGAGGCCGACCTCGATGTCGGCCGGGAAGTCGATCTCGGCGAGATATCGGCATCCGGTCTCGGCGACGATGCCGATCGAGGGCAGCTGGCGAAGGTCCTCCCCGATTGCTCCCATGAGCCAGCCGTTCACCGCGGAATCGACATAGGAGTAATACGCCACGTTGTTGACGTGCCCGTAGATGTCGACATCGGCCCAGCGGACCGTGACGGGATAGAACACCGCGAAGTCATCGCGATGCAGTGGCTCATCGCGTCGTGCTGCAGCCATCAGGAATGGTTCTGTCGATAGCGCGCGTAGGACTCGCGGATCTCCTGCTCCGCTTCTTCGCGCCCGACCCAACTGGCCCCCTCGACTGACTTGCCCGGTTCGAGGTCCTTGTAGACCTCGAAGAAGTGCTGGATCTCGAGACGATCGAATTCCGCAACGTGATAGATATCGCGCACGTGCTCGAGGCGCGGGTCGCCGACCGGAACGCAGAGGACCTTGTCGTCACCGCCGGCCTCATCGGTCATGCGGAACATGCCTACCGCTCGGCAGCGGATGACTACTCCCGGAAAAGTCGCCTCCTGGACCAGGACGAGGGCATCGAGGGGGTCACCATCGAGGCCGAGGGTGTCGTCCACGAAGCCGTAGTCATGGGGGTAGCGGGTCGCGGTGAACAGCATGCGGTCGAGGCGGATACGCCCCGTTTCGTGATCCATCTCATATTTATTTCGGCTGCCGGTCGGGATCTCGATCGTGACATCGAATTCCAGGGGTGTCACAACTCCTCCTCGGGGTAGGTCGTCACCTAGTGTTCCCTACGTACCCCCGCTGTGTGTGGGCCGCGGGTGAATCGACGTCATGAAGGGTCGGGAGTCGACGTGAGCAGGGCCGGCAGGACACGGGGGTGGATCGGGATCGCGGCAGTCGCCTGCCTCGGCGCGGCTCTCATCGCCTCTCCCTCGCTTGCCGGCGCCGAGACGCCCCCGGCTCCCTCCGGTGTAGCGGGCCCGGTCTTGGAGCCGGCCAGCCCGGAGGGTGCGCCGACGCCTGATCCGGCGGTGCTCGCAGAGTTGCTCGCCCCCTCCCTCGATGCTGCCCCGCTGGGGGGAGATCTCGGGGCGGTGGTGTTCGATCCGGCGACCGGTGTGCTGCTCTACAACGATGACGGTGACATCCCACGCACCCCTGGGTCGGTGGTGAAGATCCTCACCGCGGTATCGGTGCTGCAGGCGATCGGCCCGTCGACACGCATCGTGACAACAGCTCATTACGACCCGGCGACCTCGACCATCGTCCTCGTAGGGGCCGGTGATCCCTCGCTGTCGTCGATGTCAGCGGAGGGCTCCTCGCTCGCGGTGCTCGCAGATGGGGTGCTGGCAGCAGCCGATGGCCCGGGTGCGGGTGCCAGCGTGCAGTTGGCCTATGACACGTCACTGTTCTCCGGCCCAGTGCTCGGCAGTGGATGGTCCGCGGACTATCCGGTTACCGGGGTTGCCGCACCCGTGTCACCTCTCGTGGTCGACGATGCTCGCATTCCCGGGGGCGAGGCCCGCCAACCCGACCCGGCGCTCGCGGCCGCCACGGTGTTCGCCGATCTGCTAACACAGCGGGGGCTCTCGGTGGGCGCTCCGCAGCCCGGCCGTGTCGGTGCGGCGCGCCAGATTGCTGCGACCGAGTCCGTTCCCCTTTCCGCGTTGGTGCAGCGGATGCTCACCGATTCGAATAACGACTATGCCGAGATCCTCGGGCATCTCGCGGGTGCGAGCCGATTCGGCTCGGGCAGCTTCGAGACCGGAGCGCAGGCGGTGACGGCGACGCTGACCTCGATGGGCATCTCGACCACCGGCATCACCCTCTTCGATGGCAGTGGCCTGTCCGTCGACAACCGCGTGCCGGTTCGGGTGTTCGCGCAGGTGCTTGCCGCGATGACTCGCGCGAGCGCGTCGGGGGAACAGGGGGGATGGGGCTGGCCGGTGCTCGGCGGCCTACCGATCGCGGGAGTGACCGGCACGCTCGCGGACCGCTTTTACGGCGCCTCCAGCTACGCCGGAGCCGGATTCGTGCACGCAAAGACCGGCACCCTGACCGGGGTGTCCTCCCTCGCGGGCACGGTCGTCGACCGGGACGGTCGTCTGCTTGTCTTTGCCTTCACCTCGAATTCCGTCACCGACATCTATGACGCGCGAGCGCTGCTCGACAATGCAGCAACGGTGCTCGCCCTATGCGGCTGTCGCTGATCGATCCCGTCGCATACCCTCAACGATGTGACCGACGTCATCGATTGGCCCCTCGCGCTGGCCACGGGTCGACGGCTCGCACCTGCCGGTCCGGAGGCGACCGAGGTCCAGGCGAAGGCAGCGGTCGCTGACCTCCGCCGCGCCGCGCGCCGGGCGATCATGCCCGTGCGAGAGGTGACCGGACTAGTCGCCCCGACCGAGGAGCACCACGCGGTCGTCGTCGCCCGCGGGGAATGGATCCGGGCGAACATCGAGCAGATGCGCGTCGCCACCGAACCGTTGACGCAGATGCTTCGCGACAGGGCTCCCTCACCCCTGGTGCGTGAGGCCGGCGCGAGAACGACGGCAATTCAGATGGGCGCGATCATGGCCTGGCTGTCTTCGAAAGTCCTCGGCCAATACGAGGCCTTCGCCGTCCCGGGCGCGACTCCCGGTCGGCTCATGCTCGTCGCCCCGAACATCGTCGTCGCCGAACGTGCCCTGGACGTCCCCGCGCGGCATTTCCGGCTGTGGGTGTGTCTGCACGAGGAGACGCACCGCGTCCAATTCGGCGCGGTGCCATGGCTGTCCTCGTACTTCACCGGTGAAGTCCATGCGTATCTGCGCGGAACCGACACCGATTCCTTCTCCACAGTCCGACGGCTGCTGTCCGGGCTGCGCAATCGTGAAGCCGGACGAGGTGTCATCGACCTGCTCCACACACCCGAACAGCGCGAGATCCTCGATCGGCTCACGGCTTTGATGTCGCTGTTGGAGGGCCACGCCGACGTCGTCATGGACGAGGTGGGGCCGAAGATCGTCCCGACAGTCGCCACGATCCGCGAACGTTTCGATCAGCGGCGTTCCCACCATCGCGGGCTGGATGCGCTGCTGCGTAGATTGCTCGGTCTCGACGCCAAGCTGAGGCAATACACCGAGGGTGCGGCATTCGTCCGCGGCGTGATCGATCAGGTCGGAATGGAGGGCTTCAACGAAGTATGGACCTCCCCGGCTGCACTGCCGCGTCTGTCGGAGATCACCGATCCGCAGGCATGGGTGCGGCGAGTCCTGGGTTGAGTGGTGACTGCCGAGATGAATGTCGATCGCGCACGTCTGGCGGTGCGCCATGCGGTGCGCGGGGGATTGGCTGACCTGGATGCTGACGCGCTTGTGCTCGTGGGCTGTTCCGGTGGTGCTGACTCCCTCGCTCTCGCCCGCGCTGTGGCAGCGGAGCGTGGTCGAGTGGGGGCGATCATCATCGATCACTGCTTGCAGCCTGGATCGGCAGAAGTCGCGGCTGCGGCTGCCGCACACTGCCGGGATCTCGGTCTCGACCCGGTCGAGGTGATTGAGGTGTCGGCGGCGGCTGAGCCCGGGGCCGGTGGGCCGGAGGCTGTCGCGCGCGATGCCCGTCGGTCGGCCCTGCTCGAGGCTGCTCAGCGCCTCGGGGCGGAGGCGATCCTGCTCGCCCACACGCGTGACGACCAGGCGGAGACCGTGTTGCTTCGACTGGCTCGTGGTTCGGGGGCCCGATCGCTGTCGGCGATGGCGCCGATCGTCGGACTGTGGCGACGTCCCTTATTGGGCGTCGACCGGGCGACGGTGCAGGCCAGCGTGGCCGACCTGTCGACCTGGTCGGATCCGCACAATGCCGATCCCCGGTTCGCGCGGGTGCGGGTGCGCCGCGATGCGCTTCCGGCGCTAACCGAGGCATTGGGGCCCGGAGTTATCGACGGTCTCGCTCGTAGTGCCGAACTGCTCCGCGATGACGCCGATGCACTCTTGTTGTCGTCATTCATTGTCTCGATCGTTACATCCCCCGCAGTAAATGCAGGTGCCGTTCGCAAGAACGAGCCGGAGAACATCACCACGATCGAAACAACAATGCGACGTCGGATCG
>JBDQGZ010000038.1:0-14623 GCA_040265115.1 Candidatus Nanopelagicales bacterium | reverse complement strand
GTCGGACAGGCCACCATCTCCGGAGGAAGCTTCTTCGTTCGCCAGGGCCTGCTCATTCCTTTCACCCTGGGGCGCAATTCGATCTGGATCATCCTGGCGACCGGTCTGGCTGCGGTGATCGTCGGGATTCGACGTCGCAGGCTCTTTGCCCGCGTGAACTAGCGAAGAGTTACTCTCCCGCAGCCGCTGCCTTCGCGGCAGCCTTCATGTCGCGGCGCAGTTCTGGCGGCAGCGCGAAGATCAACGTTTCCTCTGCCGTCGTGACTTCCTCGACCTCGCCGAACCCACGCTCAGCCAACCATGCCAGCAGGTCATCGACCAGCACTTCCGGGACCGACGCCCCCGAGGTGACGCCTACAGTGTCCGCCCCCTCGAACCAGGATTCATCCAGGTCGGCCACACCATCGATGCGGTAGGCCGCGGTCGCTCCCGCATCCAGGCCGACTTCGACCAACCGCACAGAATTCGAGGAGTTGCCCGAGCCCACGACGATGAGGACATCGCAGGACTCGGCGATCTGCTTGACGGCGGACTGGCGGTTCTGGGTGGCGTAGCAGATGTCGTCGCTAGGCGGGCTATTCAGATGCGGCAGTCGCTGGGTCAGCCGCTCCACAGTCTCCATCGTCTCGTCCACCGACAGTGTGGTCTGGGAGAGCCACACCACCTCGCGGTCAGGATCGACCTCGACACGATCCGCGTCGTCGGGATGCTCGACGAGGGTGATGGCCTCCGGAGCCTCTCCCATCGTGCCGACGACCTCCTCATGGCCCTCATGGCCGATCAGCAGAATCTGCTTCCCCTCGGCGGCGAAGCGCCGAGCCTCGGCGTGAACCTTGGTGACCAGCGGACAGGTGGCATCGATGGTCTTCAGGCCGCGCTGCTCAGCCTCGGTGTGCACGGCGGGTGACACTCCATGGGCGGAGAACACCACCGTGGAACCCTCGGGGACTTCGTCGAGTTCCTCGACGAAGATCGCTCCCCGCCCCTCGAGGGTCTCGACGACGAACCGGTTGTGCACGATCTGCTTGCGGACGTAGACCGGTGGGCCATAGAGGTCCAAAGCCTTCTCTACGGTGACGACCGCGCGGTCGACTCCGGCGCAATACCCCCGCGGCGCGGCGAGCAGGACCTTCTTCGTCATCGCTTCCTCACGTCGAGCGGGCATCACTTGTTCCCCCCATCGTAGGCGCCATGACCTAATCGGGCGAACCTGCACCGATGGCCGTCATAGGCTGCCGGATGTGGCGATGGAGACCTCCCCGGACGAACCGGCACCGGTCCGATCGATCTCCGCGAAGTTGCAGGAGTGGATCAGCCGGCTCGGTGCGGTCTGGATCGACGGCCAGATCACCCAGGTCAGCCGCCGCCCGGGAATGCGCACGGCCTGGGTCACCCTGCGAGATGTCGAGGTGGACATGTCGTTGTCCGTCGTGACCGACACGGGCGTGTTGGATCGCGTGTCCCCGCCGATTGCCGAGGGCCAGAGGGTTGTGGTCCACGCCAAGCCGGAGTTCTATCCCGGCCGGGGCCAGCTGCAGATGCGCGCACGGGAATTTCGGCCCGTGGGGCGCGGGGCCCTACTCGAAGAGCTCGAGCGACTGAAGGCTCTGTTCGCCGCGGAGGGGCTCTTCGCCGCCGAGCGCAAGCGTCCGCTGCCCTTTCTTCCCCGCCGCATCGGTCTGATCAGCGGCCGGGCGAGCGCAGCCATGACCGACGTCCTCGTCAACGCTCGGCTGCGCTGGCCGTCCGTTCACTTCGAGGTGCGCGAGGTCGCGGTCCAGGGCGTCTCCGCCGTTCCCGACGTGGTGGCCGCGATCGAGGACCTGAACGCTATTCCCGAGGTCGACGTCATCGTGCTCGCGCGCGGCGGGGGCAGTGTGGAGGATCTACTGCCCTTCAGCAATGAGCGGCTCGTTCGGGCCGTGGTGAGCTCTCGAGCCCCCGTGGTGAGCGCCATCGGACATGAGCAGGATGTGCCGATCGTCGATCTCGTGGCCGACCTGCGCGCGTCGACACCCACGGACGCGGCCAAGCGCATCGTCCCCGATCTGGCAGAGCAGACACTCATCATCGACGCTCTTCAGCAACGTGGTCGCGCTTCGGTCCGTCGACGGATCGACCTCGAGCAGGATCGACTGGAATCCAGTCTCGAGCGCATGAGGCGAGCGATCTCGCACACCATCGACCAGGCTCGCCGCCATATCGATCACCTCGTCGCCCAAGTTCGATCCCTGTCGCCGCTCGCCACCCTCGAGCGGGGATATGCGGTCGTGCAGTCGGTCGACTCGGGCAGCCTCATCCGCGATGCTGATCAGGTGACCGTCGGGGAAAAGCTGCGGGTGCGGGTCGCCCGCGGCCAGTTCACGGCCGAACGACAAGACTGACCGGAACCGCCGGATCGGGAAAACGCGAGCGAAGGAGAGCAGCAAGGGTGGCTGACAATAACGAGGCGAACATGGCCGACGAGGCTCCCAGCATCGTGATCATTCCCGAGGACATCGCCGTGCTTGGCTTCGAAGAGGCCCGCGATGAGTTGACCGCGATCGTGGCGAAACTCGAATCAGGAGGAGTTCCGCTCGAGGATGCGCTCACCCTGTGGGAAAGGGGCGAGGCCCTCGCGGCGCACTGTCAACGATGGCTCGATGCGGCCACACCCGAGGCCGAACTCGACGACGAGACTATGGAAGAGCCGTAGGACTCAACCGCCCAGCGAAGTCAATGAGGACCCGCCACGGAGCCGTCCCCGACACGACGAGCGTGACTCCGTCGATGACCGTCACCAACGAACGCGTCGGGTCGTCCCCCACCGTCTCGTAGCGCTGCCAGCCAGCCGGCCCTTCGCCTACCAGCACACCTCCGAGAGTCTGCGACGGGAGATAGTCCGCATTCGTCGTCGCTGACTGACCGATCTGGACATAGCGCTCATCCGGTGCGACAAAACCCACGTGCCAGGCCGGATCCGGGTCGGCAGCCTCCGGGAGGTCCCATCGCGCACTCGTGGGCACCCACCCATCCCCGAGATCCTCCGGATAGAGGATCTCGAATCCGGCCGTGGCCCGCGCGCTGGTCAACTCAGGCAGAGGATCGATCGCCTTAACCGCGTCGGGCTGGGGTCGCCAGGTCACCAGCAGGATGGCGCCGACCACGACCAGCACGATCACGATCGAGCGTGCCATGTCCCCCACGGTCTGGCCAAGCCGTGAGTTCTGGCGCCCGGTGAGCTTCAGGGCCGTGGGGTCCTGCGGCACCTCCTCAGCCAATGGAGACGAGCCATCGACCTGCTCGGCCGCAGACTCCCCAGTTGGCTCGCTCACGCCCTCCATCCTGCCGTGCCCCCGGTTGTCCTGCACATCACGATCCCGGCCACTTCCTGCAGAATGCCGCCGGGACCGTGCCATGCTCAGGGGGTGGACCGTCAACCCCAGGCTCCTGATCGGAACCTCGCCCTCGAGTTGGTGCGCGTCACCGAGGCCGCCGCGATGGCAGCAGCACGTTGGGTCGGCCGAGGGGACAAGAACGGTGCCGATGGCGCCGCGGTGAACGCCATGCGCTCGCTCATCGGGAGCGTGTCCATGGACGGTGTCGTGGTTATCGGTGAGGGCGAGAAAGACGACGCGCCCATGCTGTTCAATGGCGAGCAGGTCGGGGACGGCACCGGATCCCAGGTCGATGTCGCCGTCGATCCCATCGACGGCACAACCCTGTGCGCCAAGGGCATGACCAACGCCATTTCCGTGCTCGCGGTCGCCGAACGTGGGTGCATGTATGACCCGAGCGCGGTGTTCTACATGAGCAAACTCGTGGTCGGGCCTGACGCCGCCGACGTCGTCGACATCACCGTGCCCGTCCCGGAGAACCTCGATCGCATTGCAAAGGCGACCAGGCGCTCCGTGAACGACCTCACCGTCTGCATCCTCGATCGTCCTCGGCATGACGAACTCGTCCGGGAGGTCCGAGAGGCCGGTGCTCGCATCAAGTTCATCTCCGATGGTGACGTCGCAGGCGCAATCATGGCCGCCCGCGAGGACACGGGCGTCGATGCACTCATGGGTATCGGCGGAACTCCCGAGGGCATCATCACCGCCTGCGCCGTGAAGTGTCTCGGAGGAACGATCCAGGGACGCCTCTGGCCGCGCGATGAAGCAGAGCGGGAACGCGCGATCGCCGCCGGGCACGATCTCGATCGAGTCCTGCACACCGATGATCTGGTCACCGGTGACAATGTGTTTTTCTGCGCCACGGGGATCACCGACGGTGAACTCATGCGCGGGGTCCGCTATCGCTCTCGGGGGGCTGTCACGCATTCGATCGTGATGCGCAGCCGCAGCGGCACGATCCGAGAGGTCATCAGCGAGCACCATCTCGACAAGCTCAGCGCCTACTCGGCCGTGGACTTCAAACGCCCCAGCTAGTCAGACTTCTCCTGCTCAGGCATCCACTGCGCCCACAGGCGATCCCGCTCTTTGAGCGTAGGTGGGTCGGCACCGGGTCGCGAGCAGGTGATCGCAGCAGCCACGACCGCGCCCTCGACAATGCGCCGTAAGTCGCCCGGATCGAGACCCGCCAAGGCCTCTTCCCCGCCGGGACCCAACCACGGTGCCAACCCAGCGAGCAGTCCAGCGGTGAGCGTGTCCCCCGCTCCCACGGTGTCGACGACGTCGACCGTGAAGCCAGGCACATCGATCGGCTCATAGCCTCGCTGCCAGACCGTCGTACCCCGCGACCCTCGGGTCAGCACAACGATCACCGGCCCCGAGCGGGCCCATCGCGCACACACCTGCTCGACGTCTTCATTTGGATAGCAGTAAGCGATGTCCTCGTCACTCGCCTTGACCAGATGAGCGGACAGGGCGAACTGCTCCACCCACGCGCGAGTACTCTCCGAGTCCAACGCCTGCGGTCGCGCATTCGGGTCGTAACTCAGCGTCACCTGGCCGGCACGGCGTGCCTCCTGCCACGCCTTGAGGAGCGTCGAGACGTCGGACCCGAGCCAGCTCACCAGTGAACCGGTGTGCCAGGCGATCGAACCGCTCGTAGTGATCCTCTGCAGTGCCGTCTGTACGTCTGACTCGCTCCACTGCAGGTCCGGGCTCTCGGCGGTGTAGAAGGAATACGACATCGATCCGTCCGGGTGACGACTGCACACCGCGAGCATCGACAGTCCGCCGCCCTCGATGAATCCCTCGAGGGACAATCCACTTGCCGTCAGGTTGTCATCGAGAAGACCGGCGAACGCGTCCGCAGCGCGGCGCCCGAGGAGAAGCGGACGGACACCGAGTCGGGCGAGACCCAGCGCCACATTGGCCGGAGACCCCCCGGGATGGGCATGGAAACCCGATCCGTGGTCATCGGGCACCAGGTCGATGACGCGCTCCCCGAGGACCGCGATGCAGGGCCGGCTCTCGGCCCCCGACGCAGATGTCACGGAGGCGACGCTAGGGGGTGGACCGTCTCGAGGGCAATCGACCCGAGGGTTCGGGTCACCCCCCGGTCGCAGACATGATGAAATCGCGTACATGTCCACCGGTTCGGCCTTCACCGGAGCCCTCGTGAGCGATCTCCTCTCGCGCGGCGTCGCTGCCGATGTGGTCGCCGATATCACCGATCGACTCGATGTCTATGTGCCCGATCTCGCCGCTGCCCTGGAGGAGGCCTACCCCGTCGCGGGGCCGGGGGATGATTCGTTGCTGACCAGCCTCAGCAGCCTGATGGCCGATGCCATCGCCGATCGCCCGGCCGCTCTGCGCGCCCGCGACCGCAAACGCTTGCTGGAACCCGATCGGCTCCAGCGCCCGGACATGATCGGCTACGCCACCTACGTCGATCGATTCGGCGGGACCCTCTCCGGGGTCGGCCAGCACATCGATCACCTGCAGCGACTGGGCGTGACCTACCTGCATCTGCTGCCGTTGCTGAAGACCCGGCCGGGTCCCGATGACGGCGGATACGCGGTCGCCGACTATCGCGAGGTGAGACCAGATCTCGGCACCATGGAGGATCTGGAGCAGTTGGCCGCCGATCTCCACGACGCGGGGATCGATCTCACCATCGACCTGGTACTCAATCATGTCGCTGAGGAGCATCCTTGGGCCGAAGCGGCCCGAGCCGGCGATCAGCACTATCGCGACTACTTCTACGTCTTCTCCGATCGTGGTATCCCGGATGAGTTCGAGCGCACGCTCCCCGAAGTCTTCCCCGCTTTCGCGCCTGGAAACTTCACCTCTTGCAACGACCTCGATGCGTGGGTGTGGACGACCTTCAATTCTTGGCAGTGGGATGTCAACTGGACAAATCCGAGCGTGTTCTGCGAGTACGTCGACATCATGCTGTCCCTGGCGAATCGCGGGGTGGACTGTTTGCGATTGGACGCGATCGCTTTCATCGTCAAGCAACTCGGCACGTCCTGCCAGAACCTTCCCGGTGTCCATGTCATCACGCAGGCGCTGCGGTCAATCCTGCGGATCGTGGCGCCGAGCGTCTCGTTGAAGGCCGAGGCGATCGTCGCTCCCGATGACCTTGTCGCGTACCTCGGACAGGGCCGATTCTCGGGCAAGATCTCCGATCTTGCGTATCACAACTCACTCATGGTGCAGATCTGGTCGGCAATCGCCGCCCAGGATGCTCGCCTGATGTCCGTTGCACTCCAACGATTCCCACCAATCCCTGTCAGCTCATCGTGGGTGACCTACCTGCGCTGCCACGACGACATTGGCTGGGCCATCGATGACGGAGACGCCGCTGCCGTCGGTTGGTCCGGTCCGGCCCACCGAGCCTTCCTCGCCGACTACTACCGGGGTGATTTTCCCTCCAGTTCCGCACAGGGCGCGGACTTCCAGGACAACCCTCTCACCGGCGATCGCCGCACCAGCGGATCAGCAGCGAGCCTGGCCGGCGTGCAGACTGCCATCGATTCCGATGACCCCGAGGCACTTCGACTGTCCGTGCACCGATTACTCCTCGGCTACGCCATGGTGTTCGGCTTCGGAGGCATTCCTTTGATCTGGATGGGTGACGAGATCGCGCTGCCCAATGATGAGGACTATCTCGATGACCCGATGCACGCGGATGACAACCGTTGGATGCATCGGCCTGTCATGGACTGGCCTCTCGTCGATCGCTGTGTGAGAGAAGAGACCAGTCTCGGCGAGCCTGCTGAGTGGGCTGCCCAGCAGACGTTGCGGGGCATAAAGCTCCTCACGCGAGCCCGGGCCCGACTGCCGATGCTGCACGCCACCTGCACGACCCAGGTCGATGTCCTCGACGACCCCGCCGTGGTGCTGTTCACCAGACGCAGTGCCGCGGGAACTCTCGTGGAGGTTTACAACGTCGCGGACTCACCACGCCGGCTCTCCCTGGACCACCTGCGCAGCAGGGGGGTGACCGAGCCGCGGGACGTCCTGGGAATGCACGATGCGACGGTCCACGATGGACAGCTGCTACTCGCTCCCATGGCCGCGCACTGGCTGGTGACCGCCGCCGATGCACCGCCCGAAGTCACGGCGCCTACGCTGGGAACATGAGCGATTCGAGCGGAACCAACGAATTCGTCGACATGCTCCCCCTCGGTCCGGATGAGACCCCCTATCGACTCATCTCCACCGAGGGAATCCGCGTCATCGAGGGCGCTGATCGTCGCTTCCTTGAGGTCTCAGACTCGGCGATCTCAGAGCTGACCTTCGCCGCGATGCGCGACATCGCCCACCTGCTTCGCCCTGGACACCTGGCCCAGTTGCGCTCGATCCTCGATGATCCCGAGGCCAGCCCCAATGACCGCTTCGTGGCGATAGATCTACTGAAGAATGCGAACATCTCCGCCGGAGGTGTTCTGCCGATGTGCCAGGACACCGGCACCGCCATCATCATGGGCAAGCGTGGTCAGCACATCCTCACGTCGGGACCCGATGAGGCAGCGATCACCGCGGGAGTCAAGCAGGCCTACGAGACGCTGAACCTTCGTTACTCCCAGCTTGCGCCCATAACGATGTGGGAGGAGCGCAATACCGGCTCAAACCTTCCTGCCCAAATCGATATCTACGCGGACACCAAGCCAGGTCACGAGTTGACCTATGAACTTCTGTTCATGGCGAAGGGCGGAGGCTCGGCGAACAAGAGCTTCCTGTTCCAGGAGACCAAGGCCCTGCTGAATCCGCAGCGATTCGCCGCATTCCTCGACGAGAAGTTGCGGTCGCTCGGAACCGCAGCCTGTCCGCCCTATCATCTCGCGATCGTGGTGGGGGGCACGAGCGCGGAGTATGCGCTGAAAACCGCCAAACTCGCCAGCGCGCGCTATCTGGATTCCCTTCCCGTACATGGCTCGATGGACGCGCATGGATTCCGGGACCTGGAGATGGAGGCTGAAGTCCTGGCCATGACCCGTGACTTCGGCATCGGCGCGCAGTTCGGCGGGAAGTACTTCTGCCACGATGTCCGCGTCATCCGATTGCCTCGCCATGGTGCGTCGCTACCCGTCGCCATCGCCGTATCCTGCTCCGCTGATCGCCAGACTCTCGGCAAGATCACTCCCGAGGGTGTGTTCCTTGAGCAACTCGAGACCGATCCCGCGCACTACCTGCCTGAGATCGACGAATCCGATACCGACGGCGATGTGGTGAACATCGATCTCAACCGGCCGATGAGCGAGATTCGCGAACAGCTTTCGCAACTGCCCGTCAAGACCCGGGTGTCGCTCACCGGACCCGTCGTGGTCGCTCGCGACATCGCTCATGCGCGGATCAAGGAGATGCTCGATCGCGGCGAACCGATGCCGGAGTACTTCCGTGATCACGCGGTGTATTACGCCGGCCCGGCGAAGACACCCGAGGGATATGCCTCAGGCTCCTTCGGCCCGACCACCGCTGGGCGCATGGATTCCTACGTCGATGAGTTCCAGAAGGCCGGCGGCTCCCTCGTCATGCTCGCGAAGGGAAACCGAAGCCAAGCCGTGACGAACGCGTGCCGAGACAACGGCGGCTTCTATCTCGGCTCGATCGGTGGTCCGGCAGCACGCCTCGCCCAGGACAACATCACCTCGGTGGACGTGTTGGATTTCCCCGAGTTGGGAATGGAGGCGGTGTGGAAGATCGAAGTTCGAGACTTCCCGGCGTTCGTCGTCGTCGACGACAAGGGCAATGACTTCTTCGCCGACACACTGCGACCGGTGGCGAATCGCATTCCAGTCGGTCCACCCGCCTAAGAAGGGGCTAGATCAAGGGCTCAGTACCAGCCCTTGACCTTGCAGTCCCAACGCGGTCAAGGGCTCAGTACCAGCCCTTGACCTTCCATTCGGCCCACGCGGCTCTCGGGGAGCCGTAGCGCCCCTCGATGTATTCCGCCCCGACCAGGATTTGGATGTAGGGGCTCTGGCGGTACTCATCGATGGAGTAGCCCCGAGAGTTGATGTAGGGGCCGTTGACCTGACCGAGGCCGTACCACGGGCCCTGCCAGTTCACGACCTCGTAGCGCCAGTTGCTCTCCTTGAACCACATGCGCTTCAAAGCCTTGAACTGCTGCCGGTCCCAGCCGAACTCGTCCTTGATGACCTTGCGGGCCAACCAACGCGAGTATCGCGGTTCCCCCACGGACGCCGGAGCCGTGCCGTACTTCTCGCGCACCTTGGCGGCATCCTTAGCCCGGGTCGTGGTCTGGTCACGGTATTCCTTCGCGACCGAGTTGAGGCCACCGCGCTCGATCGGGGAGTAGTTGTAGCGGGATGGATTCGGCCAGCCGCTTTCCGCGTTGGGCCGATGATCGCAGTGCCAGTTCGCCCCCCACTCCGAGGACCACTGTCGCCAGCCGGCACCCCGGTTGAACGTCGTCCAGAAAGCCGCGTCCTGCCAGAACCGGTTCCACTGGTAGAGCGGCGTCGAGGCAAGCTTGTTCAACTCCCGCTCGGCAGCCTGCCCATACGTACCGACCAGCTCCGCCCGCAGTCGGGCGGCCACCCGGGATGGGCTGTTGTAGGCCGTCCCGAACTGGTACGCACCCTGGAAGCCCCGATACACCGTGGTGTAGCTGCCTCCACCTTCACGCTGCACGACGCACAGGCGGTACTGCTCGAAGCGCTTGTCGTAGTACTTGCCGCTGTAGGTGCTCGCCCGGTAACCGCGCATGTCATTGGCGGCCTTGGTCGTCCAGGGCAGGAGTCCCTCGTCCGCGGGATCATCTGGCGCAACCGGAACGCGCGGATAACGCTCATTGGTGACGCCGGCAGACGCAGCAGTCGCAGTAACCCCGGTGATCAGCAGCGCCCCCGCGGCCAGTGCGGCAACGAACGCTCGAATGCGTCGCGCACGCCTCGCGCTGCTGGTCTTGTTGTTCATCACGCTGGAGCCTCGCACGCCGAACCCTTCGATGACCGGTCGAAGCCCGATCGGCTTCAACCCTGCTGGGCTCCACCATCACCTCAGATCCCAGAAATGTCACGTTCTATCACAGAGAATCTGTGGACGATTATCAGGGCGAAACGGACATTTCACCCACATTTTGAGTCTCTCAGCGGTCCCAAGTGTGAGATAGGCCACAATCATCCCCAGGGTGGGACCTGCGGACCGTGACCTTGCGGCGCGGATCTCTCCCGTCGATCAGGGCAGCGTGCCAGGCAAGTCCTCGAGGAGTTCGGTCACCAGAGCAGCGATCGGCGAGCGTTCCGACCGGGTGAGAGTGATGTGGGCAAACAGTGGGTGACCCTTGAGCTTCTCAACAACGGTGACCACTCCGTCATGGCGCCCCACGCGCAGGTTGTCCCGCTGGGCGATGTCGTGAGTGAGCACCACGCGGGAGTCTCGCCCGACCCGGGAGAGCACGGTGAGCAGGACATTGCGTTCTAGGGACTGGGCCTCATCGACGATGACGAAGGCGTCATGCAGGGAGCGCCCGCGGATGTGGGTGAGCGGCAGCACCTCGAGCATCCCCCGATCGATGACCTCCTCGACCACCTCGGTCGTGGTGATGGCTCCGAGGGTGTCGAACACCGCCTGGGCCCAGGGCGACATCTTCTCGTTTTCCGTGCCCGGCAGATAGCCCAACTCCTGCCCGCCCACGGCGTACAACGGCCGGAAGACGATCACCTTGCGGTGGGCCCGCCGCTCCATGACCGACTCCAGTCCGGCGCACAACGCCAGGGCGCTCTTGCCAGTTCCCGCCCGTCCACCAAGAGAGATGATGCCGACCTCCGGGTCGAGCAGGAGGTCGAGGGCAATGCGCTGCTCTGCGCTGCGGCCGTGCAGGCCGAAGGCCTCCCGGTCTCCGCGCACGAGCCGCAGCCGCTTGTCGGCGGTGACGCGAGCGAGGGCGCTCCCGCGTTCTGAGACCAGCACGACCCCGGTGTGGCAGGGCAGATCCCGAGCATCGTCATGGTCGATCACGGTGGAGTCGTAGAGATCATCGACGACGGTGGCGGGGACGGGCAGTTCGGTCATGCCTGTCCAGCCGCTCTCCACGACTAATTCGGCGCGGTATTCCTCAGCGGTGAGCCCGACCGATGATGCCTTCACTCGCATCGGAAGGTCCTTGCTCACGACGATGACGTCATGGCCCTCACGGGCGAGGTTGCTGGCCACCGCGAGGATCCGAGTGTCGTTGTCTCCCAGTTGCAAACCATTGGGAAGAACGGAGGCATCGGAGTGATTGAGCTCGACGCGCACGGTGCCACCGGAGTCACCGACCGGGATCGGCTCATCCAATCGACCATGACTGAGTCGCAGGTCATCGAGCAGCCTGAGCGCTGCTCGCGCGTAGTAGCCGAGCTCGGAATGGGTCCGCTTCGCCTCGAGCTCGGTGACGACGACGACCGGCACCACGACCTCATGCTCATCGAAGCGCAGCAGCGCGTGGGGATCGGACAGCAGCACGCTGGTGTCGATGACATAGGTGCGGCGAGATGCGGTGGGTTCTCGCGAACTGCTCGTCTGTTTCTGCGCCGATACTCGGCGGGAGGGAGTCTTGCGGGAGGTGGACGTGGACGTGGCGCGGCGGGCAGCGGGCACGAAGGTCTCCTCGGCGTGCGCCGCTGACGTGAGGCGACTGCGACGAACGCGGACTCATTCGGGCGACCGGGTGTCGACCCGATTCCTCCGCAGACTAGGTGCCCGGGGAGCCCTCCCGCGGGCGACGCGCCGGGGCGCGGGTGAACATCAGATGTCAGACACCGAAGCGTCGCTGACGGGCGGCATAGGCGCGCAGCGCCCGGAGGAAATCGACCTGTCGGAAATCGGGCCAGTAGGCCTCGCAGAAGTAGTACTCCGAGTGTGCGCTCTGCCACATCAGGAAGCCGGAAATCCGCTGCTCACCGGATGTCCGGATGACCAGATCAGGATCGGGCTGGCCCTTGGTGTAGAGGTGCTCGGCGATGTGCTCCACGTCAATCACCCCGGCGAGGTCTTCCAGCGAGGTGCCCTCGCTGGCGTGCTGCTGCAGCAATGACCTGACCGCGTCGACCACCTCACGACGACCGCCGTAGCCGATCGCCACATTCACCAGGATTCCGTCGACATCCGCGGTGGACTCAGCGGATTCCTTGAGCAGTCGCGCGGTGGGTTCGGGGAGGAGATCCAGTGCTCCAACGGGGTTGATGCGCCAGCGCTTCGTCGCAGCCAGGTCGGTCACCGTCTGATCAATGATCCTCTGCAACGCCTCGAGTTCCTCCGCGGGGCGCTGCAAATTATCGGTGGAGAGAAGCCACAGGGTGACGACCTCGACGCCGACCTCCTCGCACCAGCCGAGGAACTGCACGATCTTGGCCGCACCGGCTCGGTGTCCTGCATCGGTGGACGATCCGTGAACGCTCGCCCACCTGCGGTTGCCGTCCAGGATGACGCCGACGTGGCGCGGCCGACGTTCCGGCGGAATCTGCTTGAGCAGGCGCCGCTCATAGGCGCCGTACAGCAGATCCGACACACCCACGCTTAGGCCTCCATGTCGCAGTTTCCGGCTGAGGTCCCGGTCATCTCCGGTGATGCCCACAGTAGCCGGAAAAGGAGTCCACTACCGCCGATGTAGCGAGGCAAGCAGATCAGCAGCACTCGTGACCGGACGTTCGCAGGCGAAATGGCGGCACACGTAGGCCGCAGGCGAGCCGTCGATGAGACCCCGGCCCTGCAGCAGCGGCATCACCGGAGCATCCGGCTCCTCCTCGAGGTCGCCGAGCGCAACCACGGCGCCCAGCGCCGGACCGGACATCGCGACCTTCACCAACTCGACCGTGCGCGGATCCTCCGGTGCGCCGACGATCACAATCTCGCGGGGTCCGTCGAGGACGGACTCGGCCACGGCCAGTCCCGCCCCGGCCGCACGAGGTGCCTGGGCACCGATTCCCAACACCGGGCGCAGGGCGCGTTCGGAGATCTGGCGATGCTCGCTGGATCCGGTCAGGGCGGCATAGTCCAGGAGTGCGCCCGCAGCCGCCGACCAGCCTGACGGCGTTGCGGAATCCGCAGGGTCCCGTGGACGGATGACCAACTCCTCCGCATCGTCTGCCGTGTCGAAGAATCCACCGCGACCATCGGTGAAATGCTCAGCGACGACATCGAGTAGCACCCCCGAGAAGGCCAGCCATGAATCATCTCCGGTCACCATGAACAGCCGATTGAGTGCCGCGGCGAGGCAGGCGTAGTCCTCCAGCACTCCATTACTCATGCCGACGCGACCATCCCGGGACGTCCGGGCTAGACGGTCACCGTCGTCCCCCGCACCCAGGTGGATGGCGATGATGACGTCCGCCGCCGCCGCCGCTGCCTCGATCCACTCCGGTTCACCGAAGGTTGCTCCCGCTTCGGCCAGCGCATCGATCATCAGGCCATTCCACGCGGCGATGACCTTGTCATCACGGCCTGGATGCACCCGCTGTTCACGAGCCTCGAACAGGGCCCGGCGGCATCGCTCCCACCGCTGCATTCCATCGCTGTCGCCATCGCTATCGACATCGGTGTCCGGATCGTGAAGTAGTTGCAACGTCGAAGTTCCGTGCTCGAAAGTGCCTGTCTCGGTGACCGTGCACAACTCATTCACCCAGTCGCCGTCAACATCGCCGAGGACCTCACGAATCTGGTCAGGTGTCCACACGTAAAACCGCCCCTCCTCACCCTCGCTGTCCGCGTCGAGGGCCGAGGCGAAGGCTCCCTCGGGGGTGCGCATGTCGCGCAGGCAGAATTCAACCGTCTCGCGCACGACTCGTTCAGCCAGCGGAGACCGCGTCAGCCGCCACCACCGGGTGTACGCCCGGATCAGGAGCGCGTTGTCGTACAGCATCTTCTCGAAGTGAGGGACCACCCAGGATCGGTCGACGGCATATCGCGCGAATCCTCCGCCGATCTGGTCATAGATTCCCCCGCGCGCCATCGCCTTGCAGGTTCCCTCGACCATGCCGAGCGCCTCGACACTGCCTGTCCGCGCAACATGGCGCAGGAGGAAATCGAGCACCATCGACGGGGGAAACTTCGGGGCGTTGCCGAATCCGGCGTCACGCTGGTCGAACTGACCGGCGAGCACCTGGACCGCTTGGGCGAGCACCTCCGGATCGGGGGCCAGTTCGCCGGCGGCCTGGCGCTCCCCGCGCTCAGCGAGCGCCCGCGTAATTCGCGCCGCAGCTCCGTCAACCTCGTCGCGGCGCTCCCGCCAGGTCGAGGAC
>JBDQGZ010000037.1:0-14651 GCA_040265115.1 Candidatus Nanopelagicales bacterium | reverse complement strand
GGATAGCCGCGCCCGAGGCCGGTGCCGAAGAGTCCGCCGTTGGCGAGGCCGTACAACGACTGCACGATCTGGAAACCACCGGTGTCTGAGTATGCGAAGGGGTCGAGCCAGACCTGGACGCGCACCCGCACGTGCCCAAACGCCAGATAGGCGAACACTGCGCCGAGGGCGAAGAGGCCGCCGGCGAGGAGGAACCAGGATCGCCGCTGAGTGGCGATGTAGAGCATGGAGACGAACAACCCGAAGAACAACAGCGATGTGCCCAGATCCCGCTCAAAGATAAGGACGCCCAGCGACACCACCCAGGCAACCAGGATGGGTCCGAGGTCCCGGGGTCGCGGGAAACCGATCCCGAGGAAACGGGTGCGAACCAGAGCCAAGGAGTCGCGAGTCACGACGAGATACCCAGCGAAGAAGATGGTGAGCAGGATCTTCGCGAGTTCCGCCGGCTGGAAGGTCATGCCGCCCACCCGCACCCACAGTGTCGCCCCATTCACCGTCGTTCCAATGACCGGGGCGAGCGGCAGGATCAACAAGATGATGCCGATCAGGCCAGCAGTGTAGGTGTAGCGCTGCAGAATCCGGTGATCACGGATGACGAGCAGAACCAGGACGAACAGCGTGACACCGACAGCGAACCAGATCAGTTGGCTATAGACATCTGGCGTGGGTGGATCAGCTCCAATGCGCTGGGCGCGTTGCGCTGCAGCGACATCGAGGCGATAGATCATGACGAGCCCGAGGATGGTCAACAAGGTGGCCACCGGCAGGATGAGTGGATCGGCATATTTCACTCGCCACCGGACGATGACGTGGGCGATCAAGGCAAGCACACCGACAACTCCGCTGGTGACCCAGAAGCGAGGGTGAATGCCTTCCCCCGTGGCCCAGGCAACCTGGACGGTGCCCAGGACACCCAGACCCCACGCCATCACCAGCAGCATGAGTTCGAGATTGCGTCGTGTGGGCTGCTTCACGGAGAGATCTCCACCGTGGGACAACCTGCCGGCGGCCGCAGCCCCTCACAGGCGGCCGCACGGGTCGCCATCTCCTCCGCGATGCGCTGGGCATCACCCAGATCATCTGCTGCGATCCCCCGACCGATCAACTCGGCGTCGAACACGGGGAGAGTCGCCACCTCCGTGTCGGTGACCTGTTCCGTTCGCTGCATCGGGATTCCAGCGAATGTCCCTGGCACACCCTGGTAGATGGTCACTCGGCCGTCGGAGGCGCCGACGTACCACTGGTTGCTCCACCACACGGCCCCGAGTGTCACCATCCCACCGATGACGACAATGAGGGCCGCAACACCGGCGAGTACGTAGCGAAGGATGCGCCGAGATGGCCGCACACCACCTGATGCCTTGGCAGGGATCGTCGCACCCACTACGGGAATCTCCGAGGTGGGCGGACCGCCACGAACTGGCGGGGGTGGTTCCGGGCGATCCGGATCGGGCTGGGCATCATCCGGAAAGTGCACCTGGGGTAGCCGTTCGCGCACACGCGGCTCCCCCGCAGCCCCGACGACCACAGGCTCGGTGCTGCGTTGGGTATGCGCATCGCTGGTGAGCACATCAGCGACAACGACGGTCACGTTGTCCGGCGCACCCCGCGACAGAGCCAGTTCGACAAGGGAGATGACCGTGCCGGTCGGCTCACCCTCGGACAGGATCGCCGCGAGTTCCTCGTCACTCACGACTCCGGTGAGTCCGTCACTGCAGAGGAGATATCGATCCCCTGGCCGCGCTTCTCGAACGGAAAGATCAGCTTCGACTGGCTGAACACCGTCGATCGCCCGCATCAGTAGCGATCGTCGGGGGTGGTGGGCAGCTTCGTCGGAGGTGATCCGCCCGGCGTCGACGAGAGTTTGCACGTAGGTGTGGTCATGCGTCACCTGGACGAGTTCACCTTCACGCAGAAGATAGGCCCGTGAATCTCCCACGTGCACGACCGCGACCCGCTCGCCCTGCCAGAACAGGGCGGTGATCGTCGTCCCCATGCCGGCAAGATCGGGGTTGTCCTGGACGACCCGTCCGATGCTCGCTCCCGCGTCCTCGATGGCATGTGCGAGGCCGGGGAGAACCTCGTCAGGGGTGGGGTCGGATTTCTCGAGCTCCGCGAGCGTCGCCACGGCCGCCGCACTGGCGAGTTCCCCGGCAGCGTGCCCACCCATGCCGTCAGCCACAACCAGCAGTCGCGGTCCGGCATACCCGGAGTCCTCGTTGCCCGAGCGCACGAGTCCGACATCGGATCGCGCGGCGTATCTCAGGACCAGGGTCATCGGGGAGTCCTATGCGTTCAACTGCAGGGTCGTGCGCCCGATGCGCAGAGGAGCGCCGGGGGGCAGGGCGGTTGGTGTGGTGATCCGAGCACGATCGATCCAGGTGCCGTTCGTGGAGCCCAGATCCTCCACGATCCAGGCGCCATCGCGGGGATAGATGCGCGCATGGCGGCTCGAGGCGAAATCATCATCAATGACTACGGTGGAATCTGGTGCCCGCCCCAGGGTGATCTGCGCGGTGCCGAGCGGGATGACCGTGCCTTCGAGTGGGCCATCGATCACGGCAAGCGACGGACCCGCTGATCTGGCCACCTTTGCTGGCTTCGGCTGCCTGGGGGGTTTCGGCTGCTTGGGTGCGCGACGACGCTCTGTTCCGGCCGCGGCTGGCCGCACATCACGCGGCTGCACGAGATCCCGACGCAGGATGAGAACGGTGGCGATGATGAAGATCCACAGCGCCGCCAAGAAGGCCAGGCGCAGCAGCGTGAGACCGAATTCGGTCATCTCTCAGCCGCTCCGATAGACCATCGTGGTCTGGCCGAGAGTGACGGTGCTGCCATCCACCAGCGCGGCCTGGGTGACACGCGTACCGTCCACGCTGACTCCATTAGTGGAGTTCAAGTCGCGCACGACGGTCGGTGATCCGAGAACAACTTCACAGTGCAG
Source organism: Candidatus Nanopelagicales bacterium (assembly GCA_040265115.1). Lineage (GTDB taxonomy): Bacteria > Actinomycetota > Actinomycetes > S36-B12 > S36-B12 > M55B157. The sequence goes on along the minus strand of JBDQGZ010000037.1, from coordinate 11,704 downwards.
CCGAGAGACCCCGGGGTCATCGATGCGAATATCGGCGTCATGTCCGCGTCCCACTCGGGTGATGGGCCGCACGAGGGCGAAATGGGATTCGCCGATCGACAGCGATGGCTGGCCGGGTGTCGGAGGCGCCGAGTCGGCATGCACTGCGGATCGCGACACCGAATGGATTCGGAAGATCCCCGTTTCGAGTTCCTCGTCGAGACCGAGGGTGACCTCCACCGGACCGAGCAGGGTGTAGTCCTGCTGGGCGGCATACTCGCTCACCAGGGTGGCGAGTTCTCCCTGCAGGGCGTCGCGGTGGACACTGAGTCGCTCATCGTCGGTGGGGGACAGTTCGGCCGTAAAGACGTTCGGCACTACAGTGCGGCCACGGGCGACAACGGCAGCGCGGTCGTCCACTTCCTTCTGGAGCGCGGCGGCGATCTCGACCGGCTGAACCTCCGCCTTAAAAGCACGGGCGAACGCGCCGTTGACGAGCCGGTCGAGCCGGTCCTCGAATCGATCGAGTAATCCCACCCGCTGATCGTATGCCGTGGCAGCCTCCGAGCGGCTGCGCGACGCCGCCGAGGCGACTTGATTCATCGATGTATATCGATATTATCTCTCATTGTGATCTGGCGTCGTTTTGCCGCCGAGTTTATTGGGACAGCGCTACTCGTGGCCGCCGTGGTCGGCTCCGGCATCATGGGCCAGGCGCTGTCATCCGATCTCGCGGTCGTCCTCATCCTCAACATGATCTCCACCGCGCTTGCCCTCGGAGTCCTCATTTGGACACTGGGGGCGATCAGCGGTGCCCATTTCAATCCTGCGGTGACCGCGGTTGCCGTGGTTCGCCGCGAAATGGCTGCCGGCGAGGGAGTCGGCTACATCGTCGTGCAGATTCTCGGAGGCCTCGCCGGTGTCGCGCTCGCCAATGTGATGTTCTCCCTGCCCGCCTGGACTCCCTCGACCAATGAGCGCTCCGGTGGAGGAATCTGGCTCGGGGAGATCGTGGCCACCGCTGGTCTCATTTGGGTTATCGGCGCCCTCACTCGCACAGGTCGAGGACACCTTGGACCGGTCCTGGTGCCCGCGTGGATCGGGGCGGCCTACTTCTTCACCTCATCGACCTCCTTCGCGAATCCGGCGGTGACGATCGGTCGCAGCCTGACCGACACCTTCACCGGTATCGACCCGGCCGATGTCCTGCCTTTCATCGGATTCCAGTTGGTCGGCGCTGTCGTCGGTGCGGCGCTGACGGAAGTGTTCTTCCCACGGCGAGTCCCCCCGCCCCTCGACCTTCCCGATCCTGTCCACCAACCTCAGGGAGACTCCTCATGAGCGACAAGCCCAGCGTCCTATTTGTCTGCGTCCACAACGCCGGGAGATCGCAGATGGCCGCGGCCTATCTCACCCACCTCGCCGGCGACCACATCGAGGTCCGCTCGGCTGGATCCGCCCCGGCAGACTCCGTCAACCCCGCGGTCGTCGAGGCAATGGCCGAGGAGGGCATCGACATCTCCGGGGAGACTCCCAAGATTCTGACCGTCGAGGCCGTCAAGGAGTCCGACGTAGTCATCACGATGGGGTGTGGTGACGCCTGCCCGATCTTCCCGGGGAAGCGGTATGAGGACTGGGCGCTCGAGGACCCCGCAGGTCAGGGAATTGATGCGATTCGACCGATTCGAGACGAGATCCGTCAACGTATCGAGAGCTTGGTCGCCGAACTCCTCGACTAGCCCCTACGCCAGGGCATGGGAATCAATCCGCCGGTGTGATCGGCGTACTCGTACCACGTCACGCCATGGACCTCCGACAACAGCAGGTCCTCCCACATCGACTTGCCGACGAAGAACACGACGAGCAGCACCCAGACGAACACCTGCCACAGGGACCCGACCGCGATCGTGAATCCGAGGCCGGCCAGGAGGATCCCTGAATAGACAGGGTGGCGAACCCACGAATAGATCCCATCGGTGCGCAACGCCATGCCCTGGAGTGGAACCGGAGTGGGGGTGAGCGCCGAACCCAAGCGCGTCAGTCCGAGCAGTGCAATGACAAGGCCGGCGAGAACGAACAGAAAACCAAAAACAGCCGTCGCATCTGGCGGCCACAGTGCACTCGCGGAACGACGCCACGGCACCACGAGCAACGCAATGATCAAGAGGAACTGCAGTGCGACGAGCATCCAGCCCACGGTGGCGACACGGTCGCGCGCTTCCTTCAGACGCGCATCCTCAGGATGCCCAGGTCGGCCCGACTGATCGGACTTCGGGTCTGGCATAGCCCCCATCATGCCTCATGACCCGAAGCACGATCCAACTCGTCCAGATCTTGCGCCGTGAGCTGGAGTGTCGCACCGTGCATCAGGGCGTTGAGTTGATCGGGTCGCGAGGCGCTCGCGATGGGTGCGGCCACGGTTGGTTGATGAACCAGCCATGCGATGGCAACAGAGGTCAACGAAACCTCGTGGCGAGATGCGACGAGATCCATAGCGGAGAGCACCCGTAGGCCTCGGTCGTTCAAGTACGTCATCGCCTTCTCTGCGCGATCACCGCGCTCAAGACTCGGGTCCCGATACTTTCCGGAAAGGAATCCACTCGCCAGCGCGGAGTAGGGGAGGCAGGAGATGCCTTCCGCCACGCACAGATCCTGGAGAACTCCCTCGTATTCGTCCCGCACAATGAGGTTGTAATGCGGCTGCAGGGCGACGAATTGCGGCCATCCGTGTGCGTCGCTGATCGAGAGCGCCTTCACGAGGCGCTCAGCGGAATAGTTGGATGCCGCGATGCAGCGGACCTTTCCAGCCTCGACTAATTCCGCCAACGCCCCCAGAGTGTCCTCGAGCGGGACATCGGGATCATCGGCATGACAGTAATAGAGATCGATGTAGTCGGTGTTCAACCGCTGGAGCGATCCATCGCAAGCCTTGTGGATGGTGTCGGGCGCGAGTCCGAGCAGATCAGGCTTCTTACCAACTTTGGTCGCGATGATGAGATCGTCACGTGTGCCGTGTTGAGCGATCCATCGGCCCATGATCGCCTCGGACTCCCCACCAACATGCCCGGGCACCCATCGGGAATAGCCATCGGCGGTGTCGATGAAGTTTCCGCCCATGTCGACGAATTGGTTGAGGATGGCGAACGAGGTGGACTCGTCCGCGGTCCAGCCGAAGACGTTTCCACCGAGGTTGAGGGGGAACACATCAAGGTCGGAGCTCCCGATGCGAACCATGACCCCACCCTATGCGGCGGGTTCGAGCCGAGTTGTGCGTGCTAGCCTTCTGCGGCGCGCGCGAGTGGCGGAATAGGCAGACGCGCACGGTTCAGGTCCGTGTGCCCGAAAGGGCGTGGGGGTTCAACTCCCCCCTCGCGCACTCAGATTCACCCTCCTACGGCCAGCGGTCAGCCGGCGACAACCTCCACCTTGAATCCACTGAGGACAGCAGTGCCGCCGAGTTCATCCACTGCCTGCTCTCCGACCAGGAGATTCACGTTGGCCTCTTGCCATCCGTGAGGGATGCAGACGCAGCCCGGCGCCACTTCATCTCGAACACTCGCCGGGATTGTGATCGACCCGCTCGGACTGGTGACGAGGACGGCATCGCCGTCTCTAACGCCAAGACCGAGTGCATCGTCGGGGTTGATCATCGCGGTCGGAACATTGGACCCCCCAGTGAGTGTCGGCAGCCCCTTCATCCAGGAGTTATTGCTGCGCAATTGGCGGCGTCCCACCAGGATGAATATCCCTGACGACGGCTCCGATCCCAGAAGCTCGCTGGCCTTGCGTAGCTCTTCCACCAAAACTGGAGGTGCAACATCGATGAGCCCCGAGGGAGTGCGTAGAACCTCGGGCAGGCGAGGCTCCAAAGGCCCGAGATCGATGCCATGCGGAGCAGCCATCACTGCGTCGAGGGTCAGTCCATCCGGGACAGAGCCGAATCCGTCCCCGTAGGGCCCGGAGCGGATGCGCAGGTCAAGGATGCGATCCACTCCACGTCGATGGGCAACCGCCGCAAGCAGTTCCGCAGGGTCGCGACCGTGGGCCCGTGACGCCTCATCGGTGCAGGCCTGCTGCGCCACGGTGAAAGCGATGAGATCGTCGACTGCCTGCGGGGGTGGTTCTGTTCCCGAGGCCGCACCGGCCGCGATCGCCGCCAGTTGCAGGAGCACGTCAGCCTCGTCCATCTCTCCCTCGGGCACGGCGAACACCGGGGGCGAATAGCGAGCCTGGTTTCGCACCGCGAGGTTGTTGAACACCACATCGTGATGCGACCTCGTCAGCGGTGACGCAACCGGTAGGACGACATCGGCGAGTTTCCCGGTCTCCGTCAGGTAGGGATCGACGCAGACGAGCAGATCCAAGGAACTGAAAGCCGCTGCGAGCCGCGTCCCATTCGGCGTCGACATGATCGGGTTTCCCCCCACAACGAACACCGCACGGATGTGCTCCCCGGTCTCCGGATCGGGTGTGTCGATCTCCTCCGCCATGGCTGAACTGGGGAACTCGCCGAGAACACTCGGCAGGCCGCGGACCCGCGTGCGGCGGCGCCCCGGAATGGTCACCCCGCGCCCCCGACCCGGCGTGCCTTCTGTCGAGGGACCGCCCGCAACCGGCATCGGGAACATCACGCCGCCTCGGGAGTCGAGTGCCCCGATCGCGATGTTGACCACATCGATCAGCCACGAGCAAACCGTCGCCAGGGGCACCATTCGATCATCGATGCTCAGGCCCGAAGTCGTCGTCCCCATACGTCCGTAGACCACCGGATGGGAAGCAGCCTGGAGTTCTTCGGCTATCCGATACGTGACAGCGGACTCGACGCCGGTGATGGCCGCGACGGCATCGGGAGTGAAGTCACTGAGGGCGTCGACGAGGTCATCCCACTGATCCTGCGCTATCCAGTCCTGTGCAAGGGCGAAATTCGGCGCCTGCACCAGAATGTGGGCCAACGCCGCCAACCACAGTGCATCGCTCCCCGGTCGGATCGACACGTGTTCCTCGGCGATATCCGCTGTCCGAGTGCGCACCGGGTCCACCACCACGAGCTTGCCGCCCCGCTTGCGCAGCGCCCTGAGTCGACCGGGCATATCCGCTGCGGTCATCAAGGAGCCGTTCGACACCATCGGATTCGCCCCGAGCATGAGGAAGTAGTCGGTGTGGTCGACATCAGGGACCGGAACCGACAGCGGAGTGCCGAACATCAAGGCTGAGGCCGCCTGCTTTGGCATCTGGTCGACCGTGCTCGCCGAAAACCGCTGCATCGTGCCGAGGGCACGCACGAAAGCGGGGAGCATGAAGGTACCGGCCAAGCTGTGCACATTAGGGTTGCCGAGGTAGAGGCCCACGGCATTCGCGCCGTGCTCGACGATCGTCGATCCCAAACGCCTACGGATGACGTCGAATGCCGCCTCCCACGATGCTTCCTGGAGTTCACCGGATTCATCACGCACGAGAGGCGAGCGCAGTCGGCGCGGATCGGAGTGCAACTCACCGAGCGCCACTCCCTTGGGGCAAAGAAAGCCGTGACTGAAGACGTCGTCGGTGTCCCCGCGAACGGCCGTGACCGCGTCTCCATCGACTGTGAGGTTCAGCCCACAGGTGGCTTCGCAAAGAGGGCAGATCCGCAAGGCCTTGGTCATACCCCCACTCTGGCAGCGATATCGCCCTCGCGCCAAGGAGAAGGCGACATTGAGGCTGCACTCCGCCACGGTTTCCTGGCAGTCTGTCCCCATGCACCGTCACCTGCATCGCATGACTGTCGCTCTCCCCCGCTAGCAGACACCATGCTGGATTACTCCACCCTGTGGTGCGGACTACGCGGCCACATCACCTACGCCCCGGACGAGCCCACGCTCGCCGAGCGACTCCAGGCGGAGGCACCCGCAGGAGTGGTATGGCGCTGCCTGCGCTGCGGCACCTACGTACCCGGTGAACCACACAGCCATGGCCCGGCTGACCTCGCTCCAACCCCACCTCGCGGACGCGCTCTTCGTCAGCTCATCATCCTGCGGCTGCTCGCGGTGCTGCGCTCTCTCGAGGGTCTCGGTGAGCTCACCATCGGTCTCACCCTCTTCGGATTGCAGTCACGGGTTCCCAGCGTTGTCCAGGCACTTAAGGAGGAACTCCCGCTCCTCGTACCTGCAGCGGAACGCATCGGGTGGAATATCGAGAATTCCTGGATAGCCCGCATGATCGATGAGATCGCCAACATCAGCCCGGACTCCTACGGGATCATCGGGATCGGAATCGCCCTGCTCGGTGTGGTGAAACTGACGGAAGCGGTCGGCCTATGGCTATCGAAGAGGTGGGGTGAGTACCTATCGGTGATCGCCACCAGCGTGTTCATCCCCATCGAGATCCGCGAACTCATTCTGGGCATCACCACATTCAAGGTCGTCATCTTCGTCATTAACCTCGCTGCCGTCGTTTGGCTCATCTGGGCGAAGCGGCTCTTCGGTGTCCGCGGAGGGAAAGCTGCGGCAGAAGCCGAGAATGAGGAGGCATCCCTTATCTCCGTCGAACGAGCCGCAATGATCCCCTCCGAACCCCAGGTTTGACAGACTGCGGACATGACAACCGAAGGCAACAGGGTGGAGTCAGACGACTCCCGTGAAAAGTTCCGCCAGGCTCTCGAGGCAAAGAAGGCCCGAGGCGGCCATCGCGGTGCAGAGGGCGGCGGGGATTCAGGCGGTACGAAGGGCTCTTCGGCGAAGGCAGGCGGAAAGCGCGAGTTCCGGCGCAAGAGCGGTTAGGACGACAGATGAACGAGACTCGAACCTGGACGGTGGAAAACCGAACGCTCTGGCGCATCGGATTCATTGCCCTCGCCATTGTCGCCATCGGTCTCCTGGCGCAGTTCCTGCTCGACGACGGCGGAGGGGTCATCTTCATCGTTCTCATGGCGTGGTTCTTTGCCCTCGCGATCGCCCCAGGGGTCGAGAGGCTGAGCCGACACATGTCCCGAGGTCTCGCAACCTTGATCATGATGGGAGGACTCGCCGCACTCATCGCGATCTTCCTCTTCGCTTTCGGCCAGTTGCTCATCGACCAGTTGGTGTCCATCGTCCGAGCTCTCCCGGACCTCTTCGGCCGAGTCGTCGATTGGTTTAACTCCACGTTCGGGACGACCTATAGCGCTTCGGAGCTTCTTGCCCAGATTGACTTCACCGACGAGAACCTGCGCAACTTTGCGCTCCGAATTGCCGAGGGCATCCTCGGTGTCGCTGCCTCGGTGCTCGGTAGCTTCTTCGGACTGTTCACCTTCGGACTGATCGCCTTCTACATCAGCGCCGATGGTCCACGGCTGCGTCGGTGGATCGCGTCCCTCTTCCCCGAGCAGTCCCAGCGGGTCTTCTCCAATGTCTGGGACATCACCGCAGAGAAAGTGGGTCGATACGTCGCAGCACGAGCGATCCTCGCCACCATCAACTCCGTCACCAGCGGCATCGTCTTCTTCGCTGTCGGATTGCCCTATTGGCTCCCCATGGCGATCTGGACCGGGGTCGTCGCGCAGTTCGTCCCGATGATCGGCACCTACATCGCCATCATCTTGCCGGTTATCGTCGGATTGCTGAGCGGCAATCCGTGGCTAGGTGTCATCGTCCTTGCCTGGGCCCTTCTGTATCAGCAGGTGGAAAACCTCACGATCGAACCGCGGATCTCCGCGCGAGCCGTGGACGTAAACCCGGCTGTGGCGTTCGTGTCTGTCCTACTCGGCGCTGCACTGTTCGGCGTCGCGGGAGCGCTGCTCGCTATCCCGGTGGTCGCCATGGTGATCACGCTCATTGGACTTTATGTGAAACGGCACGAACTGATCGAGGAGCTCGATACCGATGCCGTCGTCGAATCGACCCAGGAGGAGTGAACTCTTCGGTACTAGGAGCGGACGTCGACCGCTGAGTGAGGCGTCATCAGGACCGGGCGCCGCCAGACGACGAGCACTCCGATCAGGGCAAGCACGGGGACGAAGAGAAAGGCCACTCGCAGGCCGGACACATCCGCGAGAGCCCCGAGCGCGAAGGGTGCCGTCATGATGGCGAGCCCTGCGCAGAGCAGTCCGACGGCGGAGGCGAGATCGGCGAAATGCGGAACGCACCGAATCGCTCGGGCAATAGCTAGCGGCCAGTGCAAACCGACTCCCGCACCGGTGAGAAATAGGAAGATCACCATGATCACGAGAATCGACGTGGCCCATGCGATCAGGAAAGCAACACCGGAAAGCGCGAATGCAACCATGAGGATCGTCTCGGGATTCCGACGCTGAGCGAGGCGTCCCCCGATGAGTCGACCCGCGATGAGCCCGGCAACGACGATGCCGAGAGCAGCCGAGGCGGCGCCTTCCCCGAGTCCGCCCTGTTCGCGAAGCAGATCAGCGGTCCACAGCGCCATGCAGTATTCGATGCCCGCTGCGGGGAGCACGACCAGGCAGCACCACCAGAAGAGCCGTGGAAGATCGCGCCAGCGCCCAGCGACCCCGGCAATCTCACCGAGGTCGTATGAGCTCACCCGTGCCCCTCGCCACACCTCAACTCCGACGAGCACCGCGATGAGAAGCCAGAAGGCGGGGCGCCAGCCCCAGGTCAATGCAACGCCGACACCGACACCCACCGCGCCGAGCAATCCAGCAATTGCCCCTAAGGCGTTCGCCTCCGACAGGGCCGCGGGTGACGCGGCGCCCTGCTGCTCACCGAGGAAGGCGCTCAACCCAGCGACCATCAGCGCGCCTCCGCACCCAGCGACGACTACCGACGAGATCGTCACGATGACGGGCAGCCCACTGGTATAGCCGAGGATGCCGATCATCATGAGGATCGATCCCCAGCGCATCGCTCGGCCACGCCCTAAACGGGCGCTGATCCGCGGACTGAGGAAGGACATGATCACGATGCCGAGGGCCCACCCGCTGGCATGCAGTCCCGATACTGTTCGGGAGGTTCCCTGTTCGTCTCGCAACAGGATCGTCGACGCACCTAGGGCATAGACGAAGAAGCCGTACGCGCCCATCTGGGCATAGGACACCCAGGTTCGACGATCCCGGCGAGGGACCGCTGATGAGGACGTCATGGGCGAAGGTTAGTGAGCGCCTCCCGCATCTGTTCTGCGCCCCGCTCAATCTCATCGCGAATCTCTGGAGTGCGTTCCAGGGGCTGAGCCTGGGCTCCAGCGCTCTTGGAGAGTTTCTCTCCACGCACTGACGTCACCAAGGGATGGTGGACGACCTCAATGTCCGTGAATCCATTCTCGGGCAGCAGGGCGCTCAGATGCCGTTGAGTCTTCGTACTTGCGAGCAGATCCTCGCCTCGAAGGATGCGGGTGACGCCCATGAGATCGTCATCGACGATGCTGGCCAGGTGGTAGGCAGGGATGCCCTCACGCCGCCACACCACGATGTCATCCGCCTCGGTGGGGATACGCAGGGCTGTCCGGCCGGAGATGAGATCCATCCCAGAGCATCCACGAGGGCAGCCGGGGCCATCATGCTCAGCCCAATCCGATCGTGAGCAAGCACAGACATAGGCACCGCTGTCATTCAGCTGATCACGGGCTTGGACGTAATCATCCATGTGCTCGCTCTGCCGCCACACGTCACCATCGATCGGCATGTCCAGCCATTCCACGAGATGGAGGATGTCCGCGACGTATTCGGGTCGGATACGGTCTGGATCGAGATCATCGATCCGTAGTCGGATCGACCAGCCGTGCTCTTCTGCAAGGATCGTGAGAAGGCGGGCATGCACGGCATTTCCCAGATGCAGGAATCCGCTGGGAGTCGGTGCGAACCGGGTGATCATGACTGCTCAAGGCGTTCGGCCACACCCAGCCACTCTTCTTCCAATTCCGTGATCGCAGCTTCAACCTCGCGCAGGGCAGCCGTGTCAGTGAGCAACCGCTCTGGTTGTGTCGCATGCTCGACCAATGAAGCGTGCAACTCCTCGGCCTCACCCTGGCGTTTCGCGATGCGCCGCTCGAGTGAGGCCAGTTGCTTCGAAAGTTCCCGACGTTCCCCGCCGCTGAGGGCCGGCTTCTGCGTCTCATCGCGTTTCGGCGCAGTTTCCATCGTCGATGCGAGAGACACCCGCTGGCGAAGTTGCAGATATTCATCGACTCCCCCAGGTAGGTCGCGCACTCGGCCATCACCGAGGACGGCTCGATAGGTGGTGCACACGCGCTCCAGGAAGTAGCGATCATGCGACACCACGAGGAGCGTCCCGGCGAAACCGTCGAGGAGGTCCTCGAGTGCGGCGAGCGTCTCAACGTCGAAGTCGTTAGTCGGCTCGTCCAGCATGAGGACATTCGGCCCGGACATGAGGACACGGGTCAGTTGTAGGCGACGACGTTCACCGCCCGATAGGTCCTTGATCGGAGTCCATTGAGCACCGCCGCTGAATCCCAGTCGCTCACACAGCTGGGACGCACTGATCTCCCCGGCCTTGCCGAGATCGACGTATTGGGCGACCCGCTCGACAGACTGCAGGACTCGATCCTCACCGGGTAGTTCATCGAGTCGCTGCGAAAGCAGGACTGGCTTCACGGTGGTTCCCGTCCGGATCCGCCCATCATCGAGTTCGCGTTCACCGAGTATCGCGTTCAACAGCGTCGACTTGCCCGCACCATTCGGGCCGAGGACTCCCACTCGATCCCCAGGACCGATATTCCAGGTGAGGTGATCGACCAGGGTGCGATCTGCGATCCGAAGGGAAACGTCCTCCAGTTCGAAGACACGCTTTCCGAGGCGGGATCCCGCGAACTTCATCAACTCGATGTCGTCACGAGGCGGTGGTTCGCGGCTGATGAGTTCATTGGCCGCGGCGACTCGGAACTTCGGCTTGGTGGTCCGCGCCGGCGGGCCGCGGCGAAGCCAGGCCAGTTCTTTGCGCAGCAGATTCGACCGACGCGCCTCCTCCGCCTGCGCCTGACGGGAGCGCTCCGCCTTGGCGAGTACATAGGCGGAGTAGCCACCCTCATAAGACTCGACCTGTCCTCGCACCACCTCCCAGGTGTCGGTGCTCACCTCGTCGAGGAACCAGCGATCGTGAGTCACCACGACATATGCGCGGTCCCGAAGGCTCTTCAGGTGATCAGCGAGCCAGGCCACTCCTTCGATATCGAGGTGATTCGTGGGCTCGTCCAAGATCACGACGTCGGGACCGTCGATCAACACCGCAGCGAGTTCTACACGTTGACGTTCACCTCCCGAGAGTTCCGAGAGATCGCGGTCGAGCAGTTCGTCGTGGAATCCGCCGAGAAGTCCCGTGAGAATGTCGCGGATACCCGCATCCGAGGCCCAGGCATGGTCCGGCACCTCACCGACCACCCGGTGCCGAATCGTTACCCCCGGCAACGACTCGGGGGCTTGGCCGACGAAGCCGACGGAGATGCCATTCGCCCGAGTCACTCGCCCGGCATCGATCTCTCGTGTCCCGGCGAGAACCCCGAGGAGGGTCGACTTTCCGCCGCCGTTGCGTCCTACGACGCCGATGCGGTCACCCACATTCACCCCGAGCGACACCGCGTCGAGGATCGCCCGTTCGCCATAGGTGATGGTGGCGCCTTCGACGCTGACGAGGTTGACCGGAGGCGCTGACATCGCCGCCATCGTAGGATCTCGGGGTGGCTCACAATCCTGAATCCCCCTTTCCTCGCTTCAGCGATGATCCTGAGGCTGCCCTAGTGACCATGGAGATGGTGTCGGACGCAATTTCTGACGAGGACGAGCTCCCTC
>JBDQGZ010000036.1:0-14726 GCA_040265115.1 Candidatus Nanopelagicales bacterium | reverse complement strand
GACTTCTAGTCCGCGTCAGATCCATGCAGTCGCCGAGCCGCCTCGGCGATCGACCCGCTGAGGCTCGGATACACGGTGAACGCAGCCGCGAGCGCATCGACGGTCACCCCGGTATCGACAGCCAGGGTGATGGCGTGGATGAGTTCACTGGCCTGAGGCGCAACGACGACGCCGCCGATGACGATGCGTGAACTGCGCCGACAGAAGACCTTCACGAAACCGTGCTCGATCCCCAGCATCTTCGCTCGTGCATTGGTGGCCAGCGGGAGGATCACCGCATCGGCACGCACCTCACCAGAGTCAATCTGTGCCTGGGTCACCCCGACTGTGGCGATCTCGGGATCGGTGAAGACCGTGCTCGACACCGTCGCCAGCCGAAGTGGCTGCACCGCATCTCCCAACGCGTGCCACATCGCGATCCGACCCTGCATCGCGGCCACCGATGCCAGCATGTGGACTCCGGTGCAGTCCCCAGCCGCATAGACACCGCGGAAGCTGGTGCGAGACACCCGATCCACGGCGATGAATCCGCGATCATCGACCGCAATCCCGACCTCTGCCAATCCGATCTCATCAGTGTTGGGGATCGACCCGACCGCGAGGAGGGCATGGCTACCTTCGATCACCCGGCCATCCTCGAGCCCGACCTCGACGGCGTCCCCGACTCGACGGGCTGACACCGCGCGAGAACGTGACAGCACGGTCATTCCCCGCTCGGCGAACACGTCCTCCACCACGGCCGCAGCGTCGGGATCCTCGCCCGGCAGGACATGGTCACGACTCGACACGAGCGTGACCTCGCAGCCGACCGCGTTGTAGGCGGAGGCGAATTCGGCTCCCGTCACGCCCGATCCGACCACGATGAGGTGTCGTGGCATCTCCGCCAGGTCATACAACTGCTCCCAGGTCAAGATCCGTTCGCCATCCGGGACAGCATCGGCGAGGACTCGAGGTCGCGCTCCGGTCGCGAGCAGCACCACATCCGCTGGCAGAATTTCTTCCTGCCCGGTGTGGTGGCTGGCCAGGACCTCCTCAGCAGAGCGCAGGACTCCACGTCCGGCGATGATCCGGACCCCGTCGCGGCCGAGACGGTCTGCGATATCCGTGCTCTGGGCCTGGGCCAGAGCGATGATTCGCTGGTTCAGCGCGCCCAGATCGAGGGAGTCTGCCCGGCGAACTCCACTCACGGCGGCAATGAGCGTCTTACTGGGGACACAGTCGGTCAGCACGGCCGATCCACCGAGCCCATCGCGGTCCACGATGGTGACGTCTGCGCCGAGTTGGGCAGCGACGAGGGCCGCCTCATAACCCCCGGGACCACCTCCCACGATCACCACACGAGTCACGGACCACATTGTGTCGCTCGAGTCCTTTCGCCCGATCGCGGGGCGGCATACCCTTGCTGACCATGGCGATCTACGCCGCATACGGCACCAACCTCGATCCTCATCGGATGGCGGAGCGTGCTCCCCTGTCTCCGCTGTCCGACACCGGCTGGCTCATGGGCTGGCGGCTGACCTTCGGCGGGGAGGACATCGCCTTCGACGGTGCACTCGCGACGGTCGTGGAGGAGCAGTTCTCATCGGTCTTCGTCGCCCTTTACGAACTGCATCCCCGCGACGAGGCCTCCCTCGATGGATGGGAAGGAGTCGATCTAGGGCTGTGGCGAAAGATTCGAGTCCGAGTCGACACCCTCGAGGGCGGGGTTCTCGCCTGGGTCTACGTGCTCGATGACTATGAGGGCGGTCTGCCCTCCGCGCGCTATCTGGGCATGCTCGCCGACGCCGCGGAGACCGGAGGCGCCCCCCGCGACTACGTCCAGCGCCTGCGCGAGCATCCGTGTCGAGGCATCGGCCCGGGCCACGGTTGAGGTGCTCATCAGCCGATCGGTGGGGGCTCACCTGCGGTAGCGTCACCGCCATGTCCGAAGCCATGACCGGGGCGGATCCACGCACCACCGCGCGTGCCGCCGCCACCGAACTCGCCCGTCTGACCGGGGTTGCCGCCCACGACATCGCGATCACCCTCGGCTCGGGGTGGGTGCCGGCCGCCGATGCACTCGGCGAGCCCGAGTTCGACATCGACGCCGATGACCTACCGGGATTCCACTCGCCCGCCGTCGAAGGACACTCCGGTCGTATCCGCAGCCTGCGAGTAGGGGATCACCGTGTGCTGGTCTTCCTCGGCCGGACGCATCTCTACGAGGGGCACGGTGTCGATGCGGTCGCCCACCGGGTGCGCGTCGCCGCGGCCTCAGGGTGCCGCCTCATGGTGCTGACAAATGCGGCCGGAGGTATCGATCCGTCCTGGACTCCCGGCACCGCCGTGCTGATACGTGATCACATCAACCTCACCGCCCAGTCGCCGCTGCACGGTCCGACCTTCATCGACATGACCGACGTCTACTCCCCCCGACTACGGGCGCTGTGCCGAGAGATCGACCCTGCGCTCCCTGAGGGTGTCTATGCGCAATTCCGCGGACCGCAGTACGAGACGCCAGCCGAAATCGAGATGGTCTCCCGAATGGGTGCCCAACTCGTCGGCATGTCCACCTCCCTGGAAGCCATCGCCGCTCGCGAAGCGCACATGGAGGTGCTCGGAATCTCGATGGTGACCAACCCCGCTGCCGGAGTGACCGATCAGCCGATCAACCACGAGGAGGTCCTCGAAGCGGGCAGATCCGCCGCCTCACGCATGGGCGATCTGCTCTCCGAACTGATCCGGCGCGTGTAGGGCAGAGGACAGGAAAGGGCAGCGGTTCGAACGGTGAAGCATCCGACCTACGTTCTCGACGAGGAGTTCGCGGCCAAGATTCGCGCCTGGCGCGACACCGACCCTGACGCCGGCTGCGTCACCGACCTCGACGTGCTCGTGCAGTCGGCTCGCCGCGGAGATGACGACGCCTTGACCGAACTGCAGGACGCATTCACCGGCATGCTGCGATTCGGGACCGCAGGGCTACGCGGTCGCATGGCGCCGGGCCCGAACCGCATGAACGCCGCCGTGGTCCGCAAGGCGGCCTGGGCCCTCGCTCGATCAGTTCCGACCGAGACCTCGGTTCCACCGGTGTGCGTGATCGGGTACGACTCCCGACACCGCTCGAAGCACTTTGCCGAGGAGTCCGCCGCGGTCCTCGCCGCTGCCGGGTGGCGCGCCCTGGTGATGCCTCGCGCTCTGCCCACCCCGATCCTCGCGTTCGCGGTGCGCCACCTTCAGGCCGATCTCGGAATTATGGTCACGGCGAGCCACAACCCCCCGCGGGACAACGGCTACAAGGTGTATCTCGGTGATGGGCGCCAGATCATCGAGCCCATCGACTCGGTGGTCGCCGACGCGATGACGCTGGCACCTCCCGCACGCGAGATCGTGACGAGCCGAGAGTGGGAGGTTCTCGACGACGAGATCGTTGAGGCGTATCTTGCCGCAGCGATCGGGATTCTCCAGAGCGCTTCTGCCCGCGAGGTGACACTCGTGCATACCGCCCTGCACGGGGTGTCCACCGAGGTGTTCGTCGCAGCCCTCACCCGCGCTGGATTTCCCGCACCCACCGAGGTCACCGATCAACGCGATCCGGATCCGGACTTCCCCACCCTGGATTTTCCGAATCCAGAGGAGGAAGGCGCGCTCGACCTGGCCTTCTCCACCGCCCTCGAGCATGATGCCGATGCGATCATCGCCCACGACCCGGATGCCGATCGCTGTGCGGTGGCGATTCCGACCGTGGATGGATGGCGGATGCTGACCGGAGACGAGGTGGGTGCGCTGCGGGGCTCCTGGCTTATCGAGCAGCAGGGGCCCATCCACGGTCGCTTCGCCGCCTCCCTGGTGTCCGGCTCATGGCTGCACGCCATCGCCGACGGCGCAGGAGTCGACTACGACACCACGCTGACCGGCTTCAAGTGGATCACCCGCACTCCGGGGTTGAGATTCGGCTACGAGGAGGCCCTCGGCTACTGCGTCGATCCCGAGCACGTCGCCGACAAGGACGGCATCACCGCAGGCCTGCTCTTCGCCGAATTCCTCGCGGAGACCAAGCGGCAGGGACGCGCCGTCACCGATGTCCTCGCCGAGCTGTCCAGGAGATTCGGGGTACACGCCACCCGCGGAGTCTCCTTCCGCCGGGATCACCCCGCCCAGATCACGGACCTCATGACGGCCCTGCTGGCGTCGCCGCCGACTGAGATGGCCGGGTTCACCGTCGTGGACACCATCGACCTCTCCCACGGCTGGGCGGGCCTGCCCGCCACGATCGGTCTGCTCATCACGCTGCGCCGCAGCGACGTGGAGGGGCGTCTCATCATCCGACCGAGCGGGACCGAACCCAAGGTGAAGGCCTATCTCCAGGTCGTCACCCCGGCGGGAGAGGACCCCGGGCCGGCTGCCGGAGTGGCGCGGGCCGCTCTCACCGACCTCGAGAGCACCCTGACCACCCTGATCGACGCGGTGGGGGGACTACCCTGATCCGGTGACCGCGACCAGCCCGGTGAGGGCACCCGACACCGGCATCGACACCTCCGACAGCGGGCTGCGCCGGCTCCTCCATGCGCTGCCCGGCGTCGATCAGGTCGGTGCCGAGGCACGGGCAGCAATGCTGGCGAGCCGCTCCATCAAGAACGACGCCAAGCGCACAGCCCTGGATCTGGCCATCTCCATGGTCGACCTCACCACCCTCGAAGGGGCCGACACCCCGGGCAAGGTGCGCTCCATGTGCGCGAAGGCCCTTCGGCCGGATCCGAGCGATCCTCTCGTCCCGTCCGTCGCCGCGGTGTGCGTCTACGGCGACATGGCTGGGATCGCCCGCGAGGAGGTGGGTGACCGCCTTCATGTGGCCGCCGTCGCCACGGCCTTCCCCTCGGGCCGGGCGTCGTTGGATGTCAAGATCGCCGACACCGCAGCGGCCGTCGAGCTCGGAGCAGATGAGATCGACATGGTGATCGACCGCGGGGCTTTCCTCGCCGGATCGTATGGCCTGGTCTTCGATCAGATCGCGGCCGTCAAGCAGGCCTGCGGCGATGCCCATCTCAAAGTGATTCTCGAGACCGGTGAACTGCGAACCTTCGACAATGTTCGGCGCGCATCCTGGCTAGCAATGATGGCCGGGGCCGACTTCATCAAGACCTCGACAGGGAAGATCTCCCCCGCCGCGACGATGCCGGTGACACTGGTGATGCTCGAGGCCGTGCGTGACTGGTTCACCGCCACCGAGCAGCGGATCGGTGTCAAGCCCGCCGGAGGCATACGTACGGCGAAGGACGCGATCCGCTATCTCGTCATGGTCCAGGAGGTAGCCGGCCCCGAGTGGCTCAGCCCGGACCTGTTCCGATTCGGCGCTTCCAGCCTGCTCAACGACCTGCTCATGCAGCGCCGACGCATGGCCTCCGGCCACTATTCCGGCCCCGACTACATCTCACTCGACTGATCGACACGACGCACTAGACAAGGCAGGACTGATCGAGATGACGCTCTCCTACGCGCCCGCTCCGGAGTCGACGAATATCGTCGACCTGAAGGCCCACTACGGGCTGTTCATCGACGGTGAGTTCGTCGAGCCGATCGACGGCACGACCTTCACTACGATCAATCCGGCGACCGAGGAGGTGCTGGCCGAGATCAGCGAGGCGGGCCCCCAGGATGTGACCCGCGCAGTAAAGGCCGCCCACACCGCGTTCCGGTCATGGTCGAAGATGCCAGGTCGTGAGCGTGCGAAGTACCTCTACCGCATCGCGCGCCTGATCCAGGAACGCTCGCGTGAACTCGCCGTCTTGGAAACCCTCGACAACGGCAAGCCCATTCGGGAGTCCCGAGATGTCGATATCCCACTGGTCGCTGCTCACTTCTTTTATCACGCAGGCTGGGCTGACAAGCTTGAGCACGCCGGGTTCGGATCGAATCCGCGACCCTATGGTGTCGCCGCACAGATCATCCCCTGGAATTTCCCCCTGCTCATGCTGGCGTGGAAGATCGCTCCCGCCTTGGCAACCGGCAACACGGTCATCTTGAAGCCGGCGGAGACCACTCCACTCACGGCACTCGCCTTCGCCGATATCTGCCAGCAGGCCGATCTTCCCGCGGGTGTGGTCAACATCCTGACCGGCGACGGCACTACCGGGCAATTGCTCGTCGAGAACCCCGAGATCGACAAGGTCGCCTTCACCGGATCGACCGACGTCGGCAAGGCCATCCAGCGTGCCGTTGCGGGAACGGGCAAGGGACTCACTCTGGAACTCGGCGGGAAAGCGGCGAATATTGTCTTCGACGACGCCCCCATCGATGAGGCGATCGAGGGCATCGTCAATGGGATCTTCTTCAACCAGGGTCAGGTGTGTTGCGCCGGTTCACGGCTGCTCGTGCAGGAGTCGGTGGCCGAGACGGTAGTTGCCTCCTTGAAGAGGCGTCTCGACACTCTCCGCCTCGGCGACCCGTTGGACAAGAACACCGATATCGGTGCGGTGAACTCCGCGGTTCACGCGGCGCGCATCCAGGACTACATCAAGACGGGTGAAGACGAGGGGGCACAGCGTTGGACGGCCTCGTGCCCGATTCCCGAACGCGGCTGGTGGGTAGCCCCGACCGTGTTCACCGATGTGTCACAGACCCATCGCATCGCTCGCGAGGAGATCTTCGGGCCGGTGCTGAGCGTGCTGACCTTCCGCACACCCGACGAAGCCGTGGCCAAGGCGAACAACTCGCCCTACGGTCTCTCCGCAGGGATCTGGAGCGAAAAGGGTTCGCGCACACTGTGGATGGCTCAACGCTTGCGCGCCGGAGTGATCTGGGCGAACACGTTCAACCGGTTCGATCCGACCTCCCCCTTCGGTGGATTCAAGGAATCCGGTTTCGGCCGGGAGGGCGGCCGCCACGGATTGGGCGCCTACCTGCGGTCGGAGGTTGTGTGATGGACACCCGGGTGGATGTGCGCAAGACATACAAGCTGTTCATCAACGGCGCGTTCCCGCGCAGTGAGAGTGGGCGGACCTACACGATCGAGGATGCGAAGGGAAAGTTCTGGGCCAATGCGTCCCTCGCCTCGCGCAAGGACGCCCGTGATGCGGTGACCGCTGCCCGAGGTGCCCAGCCCGGCTGGGCCGGTGCGACCGCCTATAACCGCGGTCAGGTGCTCTACCGCATTGCCGAGATGCTCGAGGGTCGACGCGTGCAGTTCGAAGACGAGGTCGCCCGAAGCGAGGGACTGTCCGCGCGACGAGCCGCAGCTGTTGTGGATGCGAGCATCGATCGCTGGGTGTGGTACGCGGGGTGGTCGGACAAGATCGCCCAGGTCCTCGGCGCCTCGAATCCCGTCGCCGGTCCCTACTTCAACTTCTCGGTGCCGGTGCCCACCGGTGTCGTGGCCGCGATCGCGCCGCCCGACGCCAGCTTGCTCGGCCTCGTGAGTGTCATCGCCCCGATCATCGTGTCCGGCAACACGTGCGTGGTCGTCGCCTCGCAGCCGCGTCCGCTTCCAGCGATCACGCTCGCGGAAGTCCTTGCGACCTCCGATCTGCCTGCCGGAGTAGTCAATCTCCTCACGGGAGATCCCGCCGAGGTCGGCCCTTGGCTGGCCGGGCATGACGATGTCAACGCCCTCGATCTCACCGGTGTCGACGACGATGGCGTCTCCACACAGATGCAGGTCGCTGCCGCAGACTCGGTCAAGCGAGTCCTGGCTTCACCGAGCAGCGACTGGACTGCCGACCCAGGGCTCGGCCGCATCCGCGCCTTCACCGAGATCACCACCGTGTGGCACACCCAGGGCGTGTGAGACACGTGCTCATCACATACGAGACGAGAAGTCCCAACTGCTGATCTGCAGGTCATCGAGCCGGATGGCCACCTCGGAGTCGATGCGCGACAGCAACCACTCGCCCAGCGGCGACGGTGCAGAACCCAGATAGCGCTCGATGAGCCGAGGGAGGATCTCACCGGCCGCGCCGGGAAGGATCACCGCCTGAGCACTACCGCGTACCCCGCGATACGGCGGTGCGTCCCTCGCAACCTCGACACCGCACCGCGGATCAGCGGTCAATCGACGAACCACCACGGCCTCCGCCTGGGTGGCGCACCACAGGGAACCGTTGTCGTAGAGGAACCACAGGGACTGCACCAGCGGTCCGCTGCGACCGATGGTCGCCAACCGGATCGGGATCACCGATTCCTCGAGGAATTGTTCGACCTCTGCGTGATCCCACGGGCCCGAGCGGATCTTCACCCGTTGCTCTCCAGGGCTGCATAGGCGGGCTTGATGACCTCATTGATGAGCGCCAGTCGCTCATCGAAGGGGATGAAAGCACTCTTCATCGCGTTCACGGTCAGCCACCGAAGATCGGTCCACCCCCAGCCGAAGGCCTCGCACACCTGGGCCATCTCCTTTGACATCGAGGTGTCCGACATCAACCGGTTGTCGGTGTTCAGGGTGACCCGGAAACGCAACTGCGACAGCAGACCGATCGGATGCTCAGCGATGCTCGCGGCCGCACCGGTCATCACATTCGAGGTGGGGCACAGCTCCAGTGGAATGCGCCGGTCACGGATATAGGACGCGAGCGGGCCGAGGTGCGCCGTTCCATTCTCGTCCACGCGGATGTCATCGATGATGCGCACACCGTGACCGAGGCGATCGGCGCCGCACCACTGGATCGCCTCCCAGATGCTGGGTAGCCCGAAGGCTTCTCCCGCGTGAATGGTGAAGTGCGCGTTCTCGCGCCGGAGGTATTCGAAGGACTCCAGATGCCGGGTCGGCGGAAAACCCGCCTCGCGCCCGGCGATATCGAACCCCACGACCCCACGATCTCGAAATTGCACGACGAGACCGGACACCTCGCGCGCATGGGCTTCCGTTCGCATGGCGCTGAGCAGAGTGCCGATGCGAATGTTCCTGCCCTGCTCAGCGGCACGCTTCTCGCCCTCGCGGAAACCGGCGAGCACCGCCTCGACGATCTCGGGCAGGATAAGCCCGCGTTGCGTGTGCAGTTCGGGGGCGAAGCGGACCTCGGCGTACACCACGCCATCCGCGGCCAGGTCCTGCGCGCACTCCGAGGCGACCCGGACTAACGCGTCTGCCGTCTGCGTCACTCCTACCGTATGCACGAAGAGCTCGAGGTACTGCTCGAGTGATCCAGACCCTGCCGCGGTGCGGAACATGCGGGCCAGTTCCGCAGGATCACGTGAGGGCAAGCCGGTGTAGCCGGTCTCCTCGGCAAGATCCGCGACGGTTGCCGGTCGCAGTCCGCCGTCAAGATGGTCATGCAATAGGACCTTCGGTGCCCCCTGAATCGCCTCGATGCTCAATGCGCCGCTCAATTCGCCCATGAGGCGAACCTACTCCGATCAACCTAGAGTTCATCAGCATGGAGGTCCTCGAGCACGCTCCAGCCTCGACCCGCCGCCCCTGGCCGCGCTGGGTCTGGATCGCCATTGCCGGGGTCATCGTCGCGCTCCTGGTGACCTGGTGGCTCGACGGCGTCCAGCGTGACCGCGAAACAGAGTCGCTTCAGCAGGCCTACTCCACCGGTGTGAACGCTATCGAGCGCGGGGAATCAGCAGTGCGGGGGACGGTGGCCTATGCCTCACCGCAACTGCAGGTGGGACCCCCCGCGGTTCGGGCAGCGCTGGAGGAACTGGTGCTGGAGGAGGTCGAGGCCGGGATCACCGAGGTCGATGCGGCCCGACAGGCCTTGACCGAACAGACCGTGTGGCCCTGGCACTCCGAACAGGCCGCGCTGCGGGATCAGTTACTGACTGACCTCGAGAGTCGATCGACTTCGCTGCGCCAGGCCACCGGCCAAGGCCTTGCTCCCCGCTCCTAGGACAGCCACGAGGGCTCAGTCTCGGTGGACGATGTCGGGGGCGAAGGCGGGCAGGCACACCGCGATGTAGGTGGCACCCTCGTCGGTGCGGTAGCGGACTCGCTCTCCGGCGCGCGTCACCACCGCCTGACCGGCCGCAACTTCGACATTGCCCGAGTCAGTCTCCACCACGATGCGCCCCTCGAGCACGACGGTGAACTCGTCGAACTCCGGGCGCTGGGCTGGTTCCTCCCATCCGGCAGGGGCGACCATGCGGGCGATGGACACCCCAGTTTCCCCCTGCACCACTCGACCGACGTACTCCTCGATGGTCTTACCGCCTGGAACGGGAATGAGGGCGGGCGATGCGATGAGTTCAGGCACGGATCCTCCTGGAGAAAGTCGTCTAGGTCAGTAGTGAGCCGGCTCAGGCCGACTCGATGACGTCCATGATGAGCGGCAGGCCCGGTTGGACAAGATCGGGGCGATCACGCGGGCCGAGGGTCAAAGCCCCACCTGGCTCATCGAGACTGCCGAGTTCGGCGTAGGCGCGGGTGAGACGCTCGGCATCCTCGGCATGCAGGATCAACAGCGGATCGCCGGCAGCCACCTCGTCTCCCGGCTTGACCAGCACCTCGATGCCCGCGGACGCCGACACGTCATCTTCGCGCCGCGCGCGCCCCGCTCCGAGCGTCCACGAGGCGCGGCCGATCGCCAGGGCATCGCAGGAGAGCACGACGCCGGGGCCGACGGCCCGCACCGACTCGATGATCGGCGCCCGGGGAAGGGGAGCGTCGGGATCTCCGCCCTGTGCCCGCACCATCTCGCGCCAGGAATCCATCGCTGCGCCGGAGGCCAGAACCTGCACGGGATCGGCATCAACACCCACAAGTTCGAGCATGTGTCTCGCCAGCGTGACGGTGAGCTCGACGACATCCGCTGGACCTCCACCGGCGAGAACCTCGACCGACTCCGCCACCTCGAGGGCATTACCGACGGCACGGCCGAGTGGTACGTCCATCGCGGTCACCAGGGCACGCACCCGCAAGCCCCCACTCGCCCCGATCCCCACCATGGCTCTGGCGAGTTCACGGGCCTGGTCAGGATCTCGCATGAATGCTCCGATGCCGGTCTTGACATCAAGCACAAGCGCATCGGTGCCCTCGGCGATCTTCTTGCTCATGATGCTCGAGGCGATGAGGGGGATGCTCTCGATCGTCGCGGTCACATCGCGCAGTGCATAAAGCTTACGATCAGCCGGAGCCAGGCCTTCGCCTGCAGCGCAGATGACGCCACCAACGCTTGACAGGATCTCGGTGATCTCCGCATTCGACAGTTGAGCCCGCCACCCGGGGATCGCCTCCATCTTGTCCAATGTGCCCCCGGTATGGCCGAGACCTCGGCCCGACAGTTGGGGCACCGCCGCACCGCAGGCAGCGACGAGGGGAACCAGCGGCAATGTGATCTTGTCGCCCACTCCCCCGGTCGAGTGCTTGTCGACGGTGGGGCGAGGAACACCGTTGAAGTCCATCCGGTCGCCCGATCGAATCATCGCCTCGGTCCATCGCGCGAGTTCGCGCGGATTCATCCCTTGCCAGAAGATCGCCATCGCGAGGGCCGACATCTGCTCCTCGGCTACGACACCTCGGGTGTAGGCATCGATCACCCAGGCGATCTGCGCACTCGACAGGGCATTGCCATCGCGCTTGGTCCGGATGATGTCGACAGCATTGAATTCCTCAGCCATCAGCGGTCCTCTCGGCGAGCGACCAGATCGTCCGGGCCAAACGGTTGGGGCAGGATCTGCTCCAGGGTCCGCACCCCTTCGGGAGTGAGGATCACGCACTGGCGTCCACCGTGCTCGAACAACAACTGTCGACACCGACCGCAGGGCATCAGCGCCTCGCCATGCTGATCGACGCAGGCCACCGCGACGAGTCGACCACCACCGGTGGCATGCAAGGTGGACACGAGTCCACATTCGGCGCAGAGCCCGACGCCATAGGCGGCATTCTCCACATTGCACCCTGCGATGACGCGTCCATCGTCCACCAGCGCTGCCACGCCGACCTTGAACCGCGAGTAGGGGGCGTAGGCACGCCCCATAACATCGATCGCGGCAGCAGTGAGCGTGGGCCAGTCGATGTCGTTCTCAGACATGGATTTCCTTCATCGTTGATGATGCTCGAGAGTGAGAGAGCGCCTGAACGCTAGGGCTTTTTGAACGGAATTCCATCGGCCCCCGGGGCACGTACCCGACCGACCAGTCCGACGACTGCCAGAATCGTCACCACATAGGGCAGCATGAGCAGGAATTGGCTGGGGATCGGCGAGCCGATAATGGACAGGACGTTCTGCAGGTTGTCGGCAAACCCGAACAGCAGCGCTGCAGCAAGCGCCCCGAGCGGGTTCCACCGGCCGAAGATCAACGCGGCAAGAGCGATGAAGCCATTGCCGGCGGTCATCTCTCGGCCGAATGCTCCAACGCTGCCGAGGGTGAAGAAGGCACCACCGAGGCCGGCCACCGCGCCACCGAGGACGACCGAACGGAATCGAGTCCGATTGACCCGGATTCCGACGGAATCAGCAGCTTCGGGATGCTCGCCCACCGACCGAAGGCGCAGACCCCAGCGAGTCTTGAACAACGCGATCTGAATGATGATGACCACGACGTACATCAGATAGACGATCACGTTCTGGTCGAACAGGATCGGCCCGAGTATGGGAATCTCGGAGAGCACGGGAATCGAGATCGTCGGCAGTAGCGGCGGGTTATTCCACAGGTCCGGCTCCTCGGAGAGGAAGCGGGTGTACATGAACCCGGTGAGACCGACAGCGAGAACGTTGAGCACCACACCTACGACGACCTGGTCGACGAAGTACTTCGTGGCGAAGACCGCGAGGAGTAGTCCGAGTAGAGCCCCGGCGATGGGGGCAGCGAGTAGTCCGATGTAGGCGTTGGTCATCAGCGAGCCGACCACGGCGCCGAGGAATGCGCCCACGAGCAGTTGGCCTTCGATATTGATATTGATCACACCCGAGCGCTCGCACAGCACTCCGGCCATCGCACCGAACACCAGCGGCACAGCGAGCAGGAGCGAACCCTGCAGCAATCCCGTGATCGGGATCTTGCTATCCGCGCCCACCCAGCATAAGAACGACATCACCAGGCTGACACCCATGCCGATGGCCGGCAGCGCCAAAGAACCACGTCGCGCGTTTATCGGCCAGGCAGAGGCAGCGAATCCCAGCGCAATGATCACGAAGACCGTCGCGCCGGTGCGGGAATTGATCTCCCAGTCGGGGATCGCAATGAGCGGATCGCCGAGATTGAACAGGAACGTCGTCGGAGCATCCGCCGGGGCGAGCAGGATGAAGATCGCCCCGAGCACGACCGCGACGATGCCCATGACGAGCGGGCGACGAGGTGAGGGTGGCGCGATGGTGACCGTGGGCATGACGGCCGGTGTCGATGTGGTGCTCATGTGCCCCACCCCTTCGCCAGCGAGAGCGCTTCACCTGATCCACCGCGTATCCGGAAAACCGATCTGACCAGGGCCGGGGCGGCGATGAAGAGTACGATCAGCGCCTGGAGGACGAGCACGATGTCGATCGGGGTGCCCGTCGAGGCCTGCATCGCCAGCCCGCCGGCACGTAAGCCACCGAACAGGAGACCGGCCCAGAGCACGCCGAAGGGAGATCCGCGGCCCAAGAGGGCGACGGTGATGGCGTCGAAGCCGATGTTGCCGACGATGCCGGCAGTGACGACCTTATCCGTGCCATTGACGTTCATGCTGACGGCGAGCCCCGCCATCGCGCCGGCTATAAGCATGGCGACGATCCAGATGCGACCCACATCGATGCCCGCGGTTCGGGCGGCCGACGCATTCGCTCCGACCGTTTGGATCTTGAATCCGATCGTGGTCTTCGTCAGCACCCACCACAGCACGACGCAGGCGAGGATCGCTACACCGATTCCGGCATGAACCCGCAGCCCTTCACCGAACAGCGTGGGGTAGAGCGCAGTCTCCGACAGGATCGGACTGATTGGGTCATTGCGTCCCTCTCTTTGGAACCAGTCCTGGTTGAGCACCCAGCCGAGGAAGTAGATCGCGATGTAGTTCAGCATGATGGTCGTGATGACCTCATGTGCTCCGGTGCGTGCCTTGAGGAAGCCCACGATTCCGGCGTAGAACGCACCGAAGGCCATTGCCGCGATCACCGAGACGATGAGGTGGACTCCCGCAGGGAGGCTGATCGCGAATCCGACGAAGCCACCGCCGATCGCGGCGAATGCCATCTGTCCCTGAGCGCCGATGTTGAACAAGCCCGCCCGGAAGGGCACGGCAACGGCGAGACCAGCGAGGATCAATGGCGCGGACACCGTGAGTGTCTCGGACAGGGGATAGAAGGCTCGTGACCACTCGCCTGCCCGCAGTGCCTCGAGATTGACCAGGGCGCCTTGGAAAAGAGCTGAGTATGCCGAGGACACCGACTGCCAGATCGCCGACACCGTGTCGAGCGGACGGGCGAAGAAGTATCCGGCTGCCTCGATCACGCTCGGAGAGGACACCGCGATCAAGACAGCGCCGATCACGAGCGCAAGGACAACCGCGAGCAGCGAGACGAGGAAGTTCATCCCGAGAACGGTGCGTCGCACGGAGCCGGTGATGCTGGAATCCAATTCTGCGGGCGGGTGCAAGGTGTCCGTGGTCTTGCTGCCCGATAGGCCGGTCGAGTGCTCCTCCGGTGGGGTCGTCATGAGCTCACCGCCCCTGCCATCAACAAACCGAGTTCGTCCCTGGTCGTCTCCGGGCCCACGATGCCGGCGACTCGTCCGGCGTACATCACCATGATTCGATCGGCGAGCGCATACACCTCGTCCAACTCGGTGGACACGACGATGCAGGCGATCCCTGCATCCCTGGCTTCGATGATCCGTCG
>JBDQGZ010000035.1:0-15187 GCA_040265115.1 Candidatus Nanopelagicales bacterium | reverse complement strand
CCACGATCACCTTCACCTCGACCGGCGTCACCCAGAAGTCCGACTCCGAGTTCGTCGTGACCGGCGATCTCACCATCCACGGTGTGACGAAGCCGGTGGACATCACCTGGGAACTCATCGGCACCACCGTCGATCCCTGGGGTGGCACCCGCATCGGCTTCGAGGGCAAGGCGGAGATCAGCCGTAAGGAGTTCGGCATGGTGTGGAACGTCGCGCTCGAAACGGGCGGCGTGCTCGTCGGAGACTCCGTGAAGCTCGAGCTCGACGTCGAAGCGGTCAAGCAGGGCTAGCCATAGGCAGCCGACTCTCGGGGTCGGCCATCGCGAGGGCGGGGCACGCACAGTCGTGCTCCGCCTTCGCTAATCTCGCAGGCATGACCTCGCTGACCGGACCCGCATCAGCCCTCGGCCTCGCCACCTACGCCCAGGGCGAGTTGCTTGATGCCTGGTATCCCGCTCCCGCGCTCAGCCCCGACCCATCGAATGTCCCAGGCCTCGAGGCTGCCACCCGGAGTGACGATGTCCGTGGGGTCGAGGTGCGGCCCATTCGAACGGTCATCGACGACCTCTCCGCGCCCCCGGCCGATTCATCTGACGCGTATCTGCGTCTCCACCTCCTCTCACACCGCCTCGCGCGCCCCCGCGCCCTCAATCTCGACGGCATCTTCGGGCTGCTTCCCCTGAATGCCTGGACGTCACTCGGACCAGTCCCCCTCGACTCCCTCGATGAGGTGCGACTGCGCGCCCGTAGCCGCGGCCATCACCTCACTGTGTTCGGAGTGGACCGGTTCCCGCGCATGGTCGATTACGTCGTTCCCTCCGGCGTTCGCATCGCCGATGCCGACCGGGTGCGTCTCGGGGCACACGTTGCCGACGGCACCGTCGTCATGCATGAGGGGTTCATCAACTTCAACGCCGGAACGCTGGGCACCTCGATGGTCGAGGGGCGAATCTCAGCCGGTGTCGTCGTCGGCAACGGCTCAGATATCGGCGGCGGTGCCTCGATCATGGGAACTCTGTCCGGCGGCGGTAGCGAGGTCATCACTGTCGGAGAGGAGTGCCTCATCGGTGCGAACGCCGGTATCGGCATCAGCCTCGGCGACCGATGCGTCGTCGAAGCCGGCTGCTATGTCACCGGAGGTTCGCGCGTGACGCTGCCTGATGGCGAGGTCGTCAAGGCCCGAGAGTTGTCCGGAGCGCACGACCTGCTGTTCCGCCGCAATTCGGTCAGCGGAGCACTCGAGGTCGTGCAGCGCACCGGGTCCTGGGGCGGGCTTAACGCCGCTCTGCACGCCAATGACTGAGGGCCATCCCCCGTTGCCCGATGGCCGAACAGCGAGGCCACGCGGATCCACTCAATCGTCAGTGGGGGCTATCCCCGATCAACGACCGGTACGTAGTTGCGCATCGGCTCGCCGATGTAGACCTGGCGCGGACGACCGATCTTCGTCGCAGGATCGTCGATCATTTCGCGCCACTGCGCGATCCAGCCCGGCAAGCGGCCCAGGGCGAAGAGCACGGTGAACATCCGGGTGGGGAAGCCCATCGCCTTGTAGATCAGGCCGGTGTAGAAGTCGACATTGGGATACAGCCGACGCTCGATGAAGAAGTCATCGGCGAGCGCGACCTCCTCGAGTCGCATCGCGATATCGAGCAGCGGATCCTTGACGTCGAGGGCGGCGAAAGTCTCGTGGGCGGCCTTCTTCACGATCGCCGCGCGCGGGTCGTAGTTCTTGTAGACCCGGTGGCCGAAGCCCATGAGTTTCACGCCGTCCTCGCGGTTCTTCACCTGACGGATGAAGGTGTTCACTCCGCCGCCGGAGGCGTGGATGTTCTCCAGCATTTCCAGCACTGCCTGATTGGCTCCCCCGTGCAACGGACCGAAGAGAGCATTGACGCCAGCCGAAACCGATGCGAAGAGGTTCGCGTGCGAGGAACCCACCAGTCGGACGGTCGACGTGGAGCAGTTCTGCTCGTGATCGGCGTGCAGGAGAAGCAGCATGTTCAGCGTCTTCGACACGACCGGGTTGACCTCGTACTCCTCCGCCGGAACCCCGAAGGTCATGCGTAGGAAGTTGTCGACGAAACCCAGGGAATTGTCCGGATACAAAAACGGCTGTCCGACCGACTTCTTGTAGGCATAGGCGGCGATGGTGGGAACCTTCGCGAGCAACCGAATGGTGGAGATCTCGACCTGCTCAGGATCGAAGGGATCGAGGGAATCCTGGTAGAAGGTGCTCAGCGCCGACACCGCGGAGGACAGCACGGGCATGGGGTGGGCGTCCGGGGGGAAGCCGTCGAAGAAGCGACGAAGATCCTCGTGGAGCATGGTGTGGCGCTTGATGAGCGCTTTGAAGTCGTTCAGTTGCTCCGCCGACGGCAGATTCCCGTAGATGAGCAGGAACGCGGTCTCGAGGAAGGTCGACTGCTCCGCGAGCTGCTCGATGGGGTAGCCGCGATAGCGCAGGATGCCCTTGTCACCATCGATATAGGTGACGGCGGAGGTGCAGGCGGCGGTGTTGACGAAGCCGGTGTCGAGGGTGACGTGGCCAGTGGTCGCCAGCAGCGGAGCGATGTTGTAACCGGACTCCCCGATCGTCGAGGGAACCTCTGGAAACGAAAGCTCTCCCTCGGGGTAGTGGAGCACGGCCTCCGACACGCTGCGACCTCCTCAACATTCGCCCCGGTGGGGACGATCGGGCGCTCCTCCGCAGGGTGTGCGGGGCGCGCGTGCTGACAGGTCACACCGTATCGGCGAGGGACGAACTCCGCTTCGGGGACCCCTGGTCCGGCATGCGCCGCAGACCGACCAACCCCTACTGATTCAGACGGCGATCCACGCGAGCAGCCGCGAGCTCGATCGCCTCGTCGGTCGCGGTGAGGGCGACCCGGACGTGGCGGCCTCCCAGGGGTCCGTAGAAGTCACCCGGTGTCACCAGCACCCCGCGCTCGGCGAGATCGGCGACCGTGTCCCAGCATGGTTCGTCTCGTGTCGCCCACAGATACAGACCGGCTTCACTGTGATCGATACGGAACCCTGCGGCCTCGAGCGCTGGACGCAACCGGGCTCGACGTCGGGCGTACAAAGATCGCTGGTGCTCGACATGCGTATGGTCGTCGAGTGCGGCGATGGCCGCCTCCTGAACCGGGCGCGGCACCATGAACCCCAGATGCTTGCGAACTTCGAGCAGTGTCGCAACGACCGCAGGGTCACCAGTGACGAAACCGAAGCGGTATCCCGCCATCGCCGAGCGCTTCGACAGCGAATGTAAGCTGATGATGCCCTCAGAGCTTCCGTCACTGACCGAATCGTGGAGGGCCGACACCGTCCGCCCCTCCCAGCCGAACTCTGCGTAGCACTCATCGCTGGCCACCAGGGCCCCGGTGGCTCGCGCTGCGCCGACCATCTCGCGCAGCCAGTCGACGTCGGCGATCGCTCCGGTCGGGTTGCTCGGGGAGTTGATCCACACCAGCGCAGCCCCCGCGATATCCGCCGGATCATCGGAGGCGACGACCTCACATCCTGCAAAGCGCGCACCCACGTCGTAGGTCGGGTAAGCCAGGGTCGGAATCACGACGCGATCTTCAGCACCGAGGCCGAGCAGAGTGGGCAGGAGAGCGACGAGTTCCTTTGACCCGATGGTGGGCAGAACCGTGGCCGGATCGGCGAGGTGGACGTTCAGGGAACGTGCGAGCCACCGGGAGGCGGCTCTGTGCACCTCAGGCAGACCGGCGACCGCGGGATAGCCCGGGGCATTCGCCGCTGCGGCCAGCGCCTCCTGAGCGACGGCCGGGGTGGGATCGACCGGCGTCCCGACCGACAGATCGGCAACCCCGCCGGGATGAGCGTGAGCCATGGCGGAGAACGGCGCGAGCCGGTCCCAAGGGAAATCCGGCAGCGCAGCGCCGCGACGAGGCTTCAGTCGCCGTCCTTTGCCGGGACGGAGGCAAGCAGCGGGGCGTCGAACTCCTGTGGCCCGAGTTTGGCGGCGCCACCGGGAGAGCCGAGTTCAGCAAAGAACTCTGCATTCGCCGCGGTGTAGTCGCTCCACTCATCGGGGACATCGTCCTCGTAGAAGATCGCCTCCACCGGGCACACCGGCTCGCAGGCCCCGCAGTCGACGCACTCGTCGGGCTGGATGTAGAGCATCCGATCACCCTCGTAGATGCAGTCGACGGGGCACTCCTCGATGCAGGACTTGTCCTTCACATCGACACATGGAAACGCGATGACGTAGGTCACCTCACCACAGTCCCTTCACCTTCGGTTCGAGTCCCGCGGAAGACCGGGACCGGAACGGGTCGCCCGTCCGTGCCCCACCGTACACATCACAGGGGCATCTGTGGACTAGGGGCGCGCGAGGATTCCGCGGAGCGAGACCGTGGCGGGCCCTGCAGCCGGGTCGCCGTCGTTGGGACCCTCTCCGCCACCGTCACCTGCGTCGGGCGCCGGCTCCGCGCTGGGCTCGGGCGCGGTTCCTGGATCCTCAGTCCCCGGGTCCGAACCGTTGTCGGTGTCTTTGTCCTTGTCCTTGTCCTTGTCTTTGTCTTTGTCTTTGTCCTTCTCCTCGTCGGCGGGGTCCGGCCCGCACTCGACCTTCGGAGAAGGGGCATACCTGGTGGTGAACGTCTCGCGATCAACTTCCTGGTCGCCCTGATAGAACACTCGGTCCACATCGACGGTGAAGCCAACACCACCGGACTGGGCGGCGCAATTGTCTGCCTCGTTGTAGATGGTGCGGAAGTTGGTGACGTTGTAACGATTCCCGACCTCGGCCTTCACATCGGTGTACTGCTTCGTGCCGTACATCGTGACCGTCATCGTCGTGTTCGTCGTGGAGGCTGTGATGAACACCGCTGTGGGCTGGTTGTTCTTGAACTTCATATCGAAGTAGTCCCACGCCACGGTCGCCTCAAGGCCTGGAACGTAACGGGAGATATAGATCGAGTGCGCACGCACCTCGACCGGCTCTAACCCGGCGTAGAACGCCGCAGACCACATCGTGGTCGTCGCAGCCGATAGGCCACCACCGAGGGCCTTGGCGAAGACACCGCCTGCTCCGATGACGTAGCCCTCCATGTAGCCATCCACCGGATCCCGGTTCTCCGTGGTCTCGTTCATCGAGAACACGTCACCGGGCATGAGCAGGGTTCCGTTGATGTACTCCGCGGCGAGCGACAGGTTGTGCGCCATGTAAGGCACATACGACACCTGCTGGGTGAAGGAGGAGATCTCCTCGATCACGCCGATCTCGCCTGCCATCTCGGTGGTGAGAGAGGGATCGCGGACTGTGATGGGTGCTGTCGCCCGACGCTCATCGCCGGTGCGATCCAGCACCGAACCCACCGCCGCGGCCAGGTCGTCGTCTGCCACTCCCTCTCCGACCTTGGAGGGCACGACGACGGGTGTGCCGTCGACGATCTCGAACGTGGCGTCGTTCCCCGGTGTCTCGATCGGGGCGAGCTGATCAGCGACCGCCTTGTAGATCTTGGCGCCGTTGAGTTCCTGGCGCAGTTCGCCGCCCACGATTTCGAAGCTCAGCGACCGCGCGATGGTCTGCGCGGGCACCTCGGCCGTGACCGAACCTGCCTCGACGTACACCGGACCTGAGACGGCGGTCGTCGCGAAGCCATCACGCAGTGCGATCGCTTCCTCTTCATTGACCGACGGCGGAACGGTGACTTCCGGCAGCGCGATGGAGGCAGTGTTCACCAGATAGGCATCGGCGATCAGGTCGACCGATCCCTCCACATCGAGGCTGCGGCCATCCGAGCCCGGGGTCAGCACGGGCTGCAGGCCGGAATAGGACAGGACCGGTTCGATGGGCTCGACGGTGATGACGGAGGCGAATTCGGTGAGGCTCTCCGCCATCGTCTGCTCGTCGATGATGACCACCGGATCGACGGGGACAGAGCCAAACAGCCGCTGCACCATCGCCCAGGGGTTGTACAGCCGCCCACTTGCATCATCAACGGTGGCCACCGGATCGAAAGACATGCCCATCTCGGCAGGAGCCATGCTGGTGGAGGCTTCATAGGCTGAGATTTGGATCGGAGCCGAGGCCATGGGACCGAGTTCGGTCTCGAGGACGGACACCGCCTCCGCGGAACTCATCCCACCGATCTGCACCCCGAGCACCGTGGTGTTGGCCGGCACATCATCCCCAGCGGATCCCACCAGCATCCCCGCATAGAACGCAGCGGCGCCCGCGAGGAC
Source organism: Candidatus Nanopelagicales bacterium (assembly GCA_040265115.1). Lineage (GTDB taxonomy): Bacteria > Actinomycetota > Actinomycetes > S36-B12 > S36-B12 > M55B157. The sequence goes on along the minus strand of JBDQGZ010000035.1, from coordinate 8,971 downwards.
ACCACCGACGGTGAGCAGGGCGCGGAGACCCGTGGCCCCCGGGCGCGCATGCTGCGCCGACTCGGGGCGATCCGCCTCGCTCACTCCGGCCTCACTCTCAGTCGTTCCTCATGCCCGGCGGGGGCCTGCGCCCACGTCCGTCAGACCGTCGGCCTAGGGCAAGTCTGGCCGACGGACCTCTGTGTCTGTGGGATTGACGCTCCATCGTAGGCACAGGATCCCCTCGAAGCGAAAACTGTGCGTGTCGCCCATCACACAGGCGGGGAAACTCTGGATCGGATACTCGCGGCCGCCGACCCGGCGATCACGCCGCCCAGGAGATAACCCAGTTGGCGGGCACCGGAGGAGAGGACGATGTCGGCCGCCCAGGGGGTCGAGGAAGCGAACATGACCGTGGCGATGAGCCACCCGGCGAAGACCGCCACTCCCAACCAACGCGAGCCGGCGGCATTCGTCGCGAGTCGAATGGCCGCCACAAGCAGGATGACCGCGATGATCGCACCCCAGGGGATCGTGAGAGGGCCCAGCACGAGGCGCACGGCCTGCCAGAAGGCCAGCACCGTCCCCAGCAGGATCCCGGCGATGAGGAAGGCCACGCTGGCCGCGAGCAGTCCCCCGCGGGAAAGCGTCATTCCGACAGGCCGGCGAAGAGATCGGTTTCCCGGCCCTCGTCATCGAATGGCCCCCCGGGCTCGCCCTGAACGAGGCGGAAGTACTCGGTAGCGAAGGCTTGCATTCCCACATTGTCTGCGAGGGCGAAGAAGCCCCCGTCCGTCGTCACCTGGGTGGCGTGGCGAGCCAACGCCGTCATTTTCCGGTCGAGGTGCTCGGGAGCGCTGATCGCTGTCGTGATGAGGTCGTCATCGATCGCGAAGGGAATGTCATCGGGATCCATGTCTGTGAAGTCGTTCGATTCGCCTGCGGCCTTGAGGGCTTCGACTCCCGCGCGGATGACACTGCGGGGGAAGGCCGTCCAATACACCTTGCTGACCTGCCACGGTTCGCCAAGATCAGTTGCGAAGCTCGGTGCGGCAGCGAGCGCAATCGCGTAAGTTGCGACGCGATGGGCCTGGATGTGATCCGGGTGTCCATACCCGCCGAAATCGTCGTACGTGACGAGTACTTGCGGACGCCGGTCACGGATGATGGCAACGAGATCCTTCGCCGCGGCGAGGAGATCGGCATTCATGAAGGCACCCTCGCGATCATTGCTCGGCGTGCCCACCATCCCCGAGTCCCGATAACGGCCTGGTTCGCCGAGGAGGTTCCAGTCGTTGACCCCGAGAACGGACATGGCATCGGCCAGTTCGGTGTGGCGATGCGGTCCCAGGGCATCCTCGCGATCAGCCGCAAGGTGAGCGAGATCGGGAACGAGCACCTCACCCTCCTCCCCGAGCGTGCAGGTCACGAGGGCGACTAGGGCTCCCTCGTCGACGTACTTCGCCATGGTCGCTCCGGTGCCGATGACCTCGTCATCGGGATGGGCATGTACAAGCATGAGGCGCCGGTCAGTCACGTTCAACACCCTACCGAGGGTTCAAGACAGCTCCGAGTACTACAGGATGAGCGGATGGAGAGCTACCCCCGCCAGCGCGCGCGCACCCGCGGCTTCCGGCTCGGCGCACCTCGGTCGATCATCCCGGCCCCCGACGGATCACGCGTGGTGTTCGTTCGCAGTTCGTCGGGAACCGATGCCATCGGTGATCTGTGGCTGCTCGATCTCCTCGATCCCTCCGGGCCGCGCGAGCACCGTCTCGTCGACGCCCGGGCACTGATCGAAGGACCCGAAGACGTCCCGGAAGCGGAGCGTGCTCGTCGGGAGCGCATGCGCGAGGTCGGTGAGGGAATCGCCGCCTTCACCACCGATGCGGCCATGTCGACCGCGTGCTTCGCCCTAGGAGGTCGCGTGTTCATCGTCGATCTCACCACCCCGGCAACCGATCCGGAAGCTGCGTCCGCCCCACGGGAGCTGCCCCTGCCTCCCGGTGCTGTGGACCCGCGCATTTCTCCCGATGGTTCGCGCGTCGGCTGTGTCGTGGGTGGAAACCTGGTCGTTACGGACATTGCGACGGGGTACGCATCGACGATCGCTTCGAGCGAGTCGGACACGGTGACCTGGGGACTCGCTGACTTCATCGCGGCAGAGGAGTTCTCTCGCCTGCGCGGCTGGTGGTGGCTCGCCGACAGTTCGGCGATTCTCGCCGAACGAGTAGACAACGCGACCGTCGACACCTGGTGGATCGCCGACCCAGCCCATCCATCGGCACCTCCCCGGGAGCAGCGCTATCCGGCGGCAGGGCGCCCCAACGCTGACGTGTCCCTGTGGCTCCTCGATCCTGCAGGCGAGCAGCCCGCCCGCCAGATCGACTGGGATCACAGCGCATTCCCCTACCTCAGCAGCGTGCATGTCGGCAGGGACGCCGGGGCTGATCCCGTGATCGGGGTTCTCAGCCGCGATCAGCGCCACCAACAGGTCCTGCGCGTGGATACGCACGCGGCGTCGAGTGCGGCCATAGCTGAGCATCGAGATGACGCCTGGGTCGACATCGTTCCCGGAGTTCCCGCACTCGACCGACGTGGTCGCCTCGTCGAAGTTCTCCGGGATTCCGACAGCGACACCGACCGCGTCTTCGTCGACGGGGCTGCAATCAGCCCGATCGGTTTCCAGGTGCGATCCGTGGGCGACATTGATGACGACAGCATGCTGGTGCACGGATCGTCGGATCCGACCGAGGAGATTCCCGTGCTCCTCGACGCTGATGGCTGGCACCCACTCGCCGAGACCGGAGTGAACAGTGCGCGGCGGGTCGACCGAATCTTGGTGATCAGCTCTGCCCGCCGGGTGACCGATCAAGGAACCTCGGTCGCCACCTCGGTTCGCATCGCACGATGGGAAGGACAGGTCAACCCCGTCGCCGAAATCGCCTCGCATGCCGAGGAGCCCGTCGTGGCTCCGGCAGTCCAGATCACTCGCGCTGGCGCGACCGATCTCCCGACCGCGATCCTGTGGCCCCGTGGCCACATTCCGGGTACGCGCAAACTGCCAGTGCTGCTGGCTCCCTATGGCGGCCCTCATGCGCGGCGCGTCGTCGACTCCCGCCTCGCCTTCGCCACCGATCAGTGGTGGGCCGATCAGGGATTTTGCGTGGTGATCACCGACGGCCGAGGTACACCGGGCCGGGGACCAGCCTGGGAGCGCGCCGTCCTCGGTGATCTCGCGACGCCGGTGCTCGAGGATCAGATCAGCGCGCTCGATGCGGTGCTCACGGCTCATCCTGACGATACTGACCCCGATCGAGTCGGAATCCACGGATGGTCCTTCGGGGGATATCTTGCCGCTCTTGCCGTGTTGCGCGAGCCGGATCGTGTCCACGCCGCGGTGGCTGGCGCACCGGTGACCGAATGGCGGCTCTATGACACCGCGTACACCGAACGCTACCTCGGTGATCCGACCGTCGCGGCGACCGACTACGACCGCTGTTCACTCCTGCGCGACGCTGAACATCTTCGGCGCCCACTATTGCTCATCCACGGACTAGCCGATGACAACGTCGTGGTCGCACACTCACTGCAGCTCTCCTCGGCCCTGCTCGCTGCGGGGCGGACCCACAGCGTGCTTCCCCTGTCGGGCGTGACACACATGACACCCCAGGAGGTCGTCGCAGAGAATCTGCTGCTCGCGCAGCGCGACTTCCTCCTCACCCACCTGACCTAGTCGGAACTGTGGTGGGGGCTACTTTCGGCGGGACCGGCTCTTGGCTCGGTCGGTCGCGGCGAGTTGGACCGCACGCAGTCGCACCGCCTCCGGGGTGACCTCGACGCACTCGTCCTCGCGACAGAATTCCAATGCCTGCTCCAGAGAAAGGACACGATGCGGGATCAATGGCACCAGGACGTCTCCGGTTGATGAGCGCATGTTGGTGAGCTTCTTCTCCTTTGTCGGATTCACATCGAGATCATCCGAGCGGGAGTTCTCGCCGACGATCATCCCCTCATAGACCTCAGTGCCCGGGCCGACGAACATCGTGCCGCGTTCCTGCAGGTTCGCCAGGGCGAAACCGGTGGCCTGCCCCGCGCGGTCGGCGACCAGCGATCCGGTCGGCCGTGTTCGCAATTCACCATGCCATGGTTCATATCGATCGAAAACATGGTGCAGTAGCCCCGTTCCCCGCGTTTCGGTGAGGAACTCGGTGCGAAATCCGATAAGGCCCCGTGCCGGAACGAGATATTCCATGCGCACCCATCCCGTGCCATGGTTCACCATCTGCTCCAGGCGTCCCTTGCGCAGCGCCATGAGCTGCGTCACGACACCGAGATAATCTTCGGGAACGTCGATGCTCAACCGCTCCACCGGTTCGTGCACAGACCCGTCGATGATGCGCGTGACCACCTGCGGCTTCCCGACAGTGAGTTCGAATCCCTCGCGTCGCATGATCTCGACGAGGATGGCCAGCTGAAGCTCACCTCGCCCCTGTACCTCCCAGGTGTCCGGTCGCTCAGTGGGCAGGACGCGGATGCTCACGTTGCCGATCGTTTCGGCCTCCAGCCGGGTCTTGACCAGCCGGGCGGTCAGCTTCGACCCGCTGCGACCGGCAAGCGGCGACGTGTTGATACCGACGGTCATCGAGATGCTCGGCTCATCGACGGTAATCACCGGCAATGGCCGGGGGTCCTCAGGGTCGGCCAGGGTCTCCCCGATCGTGATGTCCGGCAGACCGGCGACAGCAATGATGTCCCCAGGGCCTGCCTGCTCTACCGGAACACGTTCGAGTGCCTGGGTCATCAGCAACTCCGAGATACGCGCGCGCTCGATAGTCCCGTCAGCACGGCACCAGGCCACGGACTGGCCTTTACGAATCTCACCGGCGTGCACCCGGCACAACGCCAGACGACCGAGATAGGGCGATGCATCGAGATTGGTCACGTGTGCCTGGAGCGGCGCGCCTTCGGTGTAGGTCGGCGCCGGCACAGTGTCGAGAATGGTGCGTACAAGCGGGGCGAGATCCTCGCTGTCGGGAAGCCCTCCGTCGGCGGGACGATCCAGGCTCGCTCGGCCGTTCTTCGCCGATGCGTACACGATCGGGAAATCGATCTGGCTCTCCTTCGCATCCAGATCGAGGAACAGTTCGTAGACTTCGTCGACGACCTCAGCGATGCGCGCATCAGGCCGATCCACCTTGTTGATTACCAGGACGACGGGAAGTCCCTTCGCGAGCGCCTTGCGCAGGACGAACCGGGTCTGGGGAAGCGGGCCCTCGGACGCGTCGACGAGCAGCAAAACTCCGTCGACCATCTCCAGGCCACGTTCGACCTCGCCACCGAAGTCGGCGTGCCCGGGGGTGTCAATGATGTTGATGGTCGTTCCGTCGTATCTCACCGCGGTGTTCTTCGCGAGGATCGTGATGCCCTTCTCACGCTCGAGATCCATCGAGTCCATGACGCGCTCCGCGATATCGGCGTTTTCACGGAATGCCCCGGACTGCCACAGCAGGGCGTCGACGAGGGTGGTCTTGCCGTGGTCGACGTGGGCGACGATGGCGATATTGCGCAGGTCAGCGCGAGTGGCGTTCTTGGGGGCGGTCACCGCGTAAGGGTAGTCGCCGAGCGATTAGTGGCCGAGACCGGAGGGCTGCTCCACATGCGTCAGGTGACCATCGAGGATCTCGAAGACACGATCGGTGTACTCCACCATCCGAAGATCGTGGGTCACCATGATGCCGGTCTTGCCGCGATCCTTGATCTCGCGGCGCAGCAATTGCACGACCTGTCGGCCGAGCGCGGTGTCGAGCGCGGCCGTCGGCTCATCGACGAGTACGAGCTCGGGATCGTTCATCAATGCCCGGCCGATCGCCACGCGCTGACGCTCACCGCCGGAGAGCTGCTCGGGGAGATTCTTCGCACGCTCGGCCAGGCCGAGCTCCTCGAGTAGTTGATCCGCCCGCGATCGAGCGGTCGACTTTCCCATACCGACCAGGCCGGACACGTAAAGCAGGTTCTCCCGTGCGGTGAGGAATGGCACAAGATTCGCTGATTGGAACACGAAGCCAACGCGCTCAGCGCGGAACCGGGTGAGGTCCTTCTTCGACAGCGAGGTGACATTGGTATCGCCAATGGTCACGCTGCCTTTGGTTGGCGCAAGCAGGCCTCCGATGATCGAGATGAGCGTCGTCTTACCCGATCCGGAAGGACCGAGCAACGCGACGAACTCCCCCTTCTCGACGGCCATGGTCGCCTCGGCAAGTGCGGTCACCGCCGTGTGACCAGAGCCATAGACCTTCGTCACCTCATGCACCTGCAGCAGCGCGCCAGGGTGCGCGGCAGCATCACTGCTCGGTGTCGGTCCGGGACCCTGATGAGTCGAATCGGTCGCACGGACAACCGGGTCGGGAGTGGCGGATTCGGTCACAGCGAACCTCCGATTGCGGTGGCGGGATCGATGCGGGCGATGCGACGCAGCGAGAACACTGCGCCGACGAACCCAGCGACGAGGGTGAAAAGTGCGATGGTGATGAGCGTGTCGGTGCGGAACAACGTCGGCACTCCCGCGGGGATGAGCAGGCCGAAGCCCCGCGCCACGAGCGTTCCAATGACGACACCGAGGGCAGAGGAGGCCAACGCCTGCACGATCACGGCGACACCCAGCCGGGACGTGGGCGTTCCGAGGGCCTTGAGTGCGGCGAAGAGCTCTCGTTTCTCCAGGACGAGTAGCGCAAAGAACAACGCCACGACGAGGGCTGCGACGGCCAGGGTGGTGTAGATGATCGAGTTCAGTGTCGATGACTGCTGTTCCACGCCGGGGATCGCAAGGCCGGTCGCCTCAGCCGTCAGCACCGTCGTACCGGGGATCGTTGCCGCGATCGCGGCCAGATCCGCATCCGCTGCGGTGATAAGAGCGATGGCGTTGATCGAGGTGGGCTGACCGCGCAGTTCAGGGCGCACGGCATCTCGCATCGCCCGCCAGGTGTCCACCGAGGTCCAGATGGTGGGCTGCAACTGATACGACGAGTCGGTCACGATGCCGACGATCTGCGCCGACTCACCACCCACCGAGACCGTGGAGCCGACCTCGACACCGAGTCGCTGCAATTGCGAGTCCGCAGCCGCGACACCGGCCTCACCCGGCTCCGGAAGTCGACCTTCCACCAGCGTCGTCGGGGTGCCGGCCGCCCCCATGGTGATCCCGAAGACAGCGAGATCGATATCCCCCTCGGGTCCGACTCCTCCGGTGAGCAGGACTCCCACCGGTCCAGCCGACTCCACCCCGGGCGCAGCCGCGTAGGTCTCGACATCGGCGATGTTCAACTGCGAACGAATCAAAGATCCTTCCGCGTCGCCGGAGAAGCCATACGCGTTTGCCGTCGTGGAGCGAACGGCACCGGTTGCGCCGTAGAAGAGTCCATCGGCGAGTGCACCGAGGATAAGCACGAGGAACACGATCAGCGAGAGTGCCGACACGACGGCGGCGAAACGTCCACGACCCCGGCGGATCTCGGACGAGGCGAGCATGCCGGCGGGGCCCATCAGCGCGCCCCCACCGCTGACGACGGGTCGATGCGCACGATGCGGCGGATGCTCAGCAACCCCGCGATAAGTGAGAACACCAGCACCGCGACCACGGTGGCGATGATCGTCGAGGGCTCCAGCGTCACCGAGATGCCGGTATTGAGTCCCTGAACCGCGAGGAGCACCAGGCCCACGGCGATGACCGAGGCGACCACCACGACGAGTCCGATCTGTAGGGAAACCGACCAGGCCAGCCGACCGGTCGAGGTTCCGATCGCTCGAAGCAGGGTGAAGGCCTTGAGCTTCTGCACCGTCAGAATGAGGAAGAAGAATCCGATGACGACGATCCCGATGATGAACGTCAGCCCGACCAGGATGCCGAAACTCTGGGTGATGGAGTCGATCCCCGGGATCAGCGCCACCGCGTCGTTGAGCGCGTAGGCCTGGACCCCGGGCACCGCGCTATCGATCGCTGCCGCGACAGTGGCCGTGTCGGATCCATCCACGACGGTGAACGCCACAGCATTGATCGGCACGAACGGCAGCCCGGGGAAGGACTGGCTGACGATCTGCTCGTAGGTCCCCAGATCGGTGTAGGCGGTCGGGATCGCGTTGAACTGAGCACCGCGCAACAGCCCCACGACGGTGAGTTCGACGCCGGAGGGATCCAGCAGGATGGTGTCACCGATCTCCACGCCACCGCCATCGACGGCCGCTTCACCGGAGGTCGCCGGCAGGCGTCCGGAGTTCAGCCCACTCGGGGCACCCGGCCCTTCGGGATCGACACCGAATACCTGCATGTCCAGGGGCGTTCCTGAGGCGACCGCTGCGGTGGTGAGGGTGCCAATGCCTGCCGCAGCCGAGACACCGGGCACAGCTGCCACGGCCGCGACCGTCTCTCCTGGCAGTCGACTCGCGGCGATGTTGTCTCGAGCCGTATCCGAATAGACCAGCCCATCAGTCCGCAGGCCTTCGAGCGCCCCCACGAGCGCCCCGATCAGCGCACCGGAGAGGGTAGTGAGGAGGAGGGTGAGGAACACCAGCAGCGCCACTGCGCCGGTGAGGAGACCGAAACGCAGCTTGGCGCGCCGAACCTCAGTGGTCGCGAGATTCACCCGCACCCCCATTTCCCGAGAAGTTTCCCCTACCCTGCCACCGTCCCAGTGCCCATGCCACCCGAGTCAGTATCACTTCACGATCCCCAGACGGGCCATTACGAGGGGTAGCAGGCCGGCGTCTCCGGGCGCCATGTCCAGATGATTCGCGGTGGCGGGCGCAACCCAGCGGAGCTGGTCGTGATGGTCGAGCAGGCGGGGCTCGCCATCGCCGCTCTCCCCATCGATCGTCGCGGCGTACACCCGCAGCACCCCGATGCCCTCGAGCGGATGCTCGGCGATGAACTCGCCGACGAGAACGCCGGCACCGAGCTCTTCCCAGATCTCCCGCTGCACGGCCTGAGCCTCCGACT
>JBDQGZ010000034.1:0-15697 GCA_040265115.1 Candidatus Nanopelagicales bacterium | reverse complement strand
GAGGAGTGATGCATGTGCGCCGATGACCCCACCGACGATGTTCGCGGCTCCCATGGCCACGCCGACCGTCCAGAGGATCGACCCGCCGAGTCCGAACACGATGATCGCCGCGAGATTCGTGCCGACATTGACGATCTTGGCCGTTCCCGATGCTCGCAGATAGGTGTAACCGAGCGCCGCCACGAGGAGCACGATGAGGAAGGCCCCGGTGCCGGGGCCGAGCATCCCGTCGTAGAAACCGATGAGTCCCCCGCCGATGATGGCCGTCCCCATGCGACGTCGCCGCGTCACGGCCTCGCCGGCACTCAGCCCCCACCTCGGTCGCACCGCGATGAGAACCCATACCGCCGCGAGGGCAAGCAGAACGACAGGTCGCAGGATCTCGACCGGCAACCGAAGCGCTACGAGAGCCCCGAATCCTGATCCCACGAAGGCGGCACCGGCCATCGGAAGTGCGGTGCGCACATCAGGCGCCTCCCTACGGGCATAGGTGATCGCGGCGGCAGCGGTACCGAAGATGGACGACACCTTGTTCGTCCCGAGGGCAGTGGCCGGCTGACCCGGAGGCACGGCGAGAAGGAGCGCGGGGACCTGCAGGAGTCCTCCACCGCCACTGACCGCATCGACCCATCCAGCAACAAGCGCAACGGAGCACAGCAGCACAATCATCCACGGCTCGATCGCAATCCCGGACTCCAACACAGCGGGGAGCCCGTCAGCGCCAGGAACGGACGATGTCGACGACATCGGCCAACCGTGAGGCGACACCGTCGGGTGTCACATCGATATCCACCGCCTGGTCTCCCAATCTGGAGTGAGGAATGAGAATGGCTCGCATCCCCACCTCCTGGGCACCGTGGACGTCGTCCCAGGGACGATCACCGACGAACACCGACTCTGCCGCGCCGACGCCCAGCTGATCCAGCACCGCCTGAAAGGCGCCGAGGTGCGGCTTGGCGACTGGAATCTCACTGGAGTACACGGCAGCATCGATGAGCGGGAGTAGTCCATCACGAGCGAAGACGGTCTCGTGATGATCTCGCGGCCACATAGTGTTCGACAGCACCCCGATCAGCACACCCATGTCCCGCAGGGCAGACATCGTCTCGAAGGCTTCCGGATCGGCCAGGGTGTGCGGATCCCACCCGCGCAGATATTCCACGAGTGCATCGGCATGCCCCTCCGAGGCGATATCCACTCCGGCACTCGCGAAAATGAAGTCCAGATTGCCGGTGCCATTCGCGCCTCGGGAGGCCTGCTGATCCCGCCACTGGCGGACCTCCGCCTCGGCCAGCCGTGCAGCGAGGCCTGGATCCGCCGGCGCATATACGCGGGCATAGTTCTGCCACTGCTCGACGAGATCGATGTCATGCCACGGGGTGAGGGTGCCGCCCCAGTCGAAAACGACGGCACGCACGGGACGTGGTTGGGAGCGTGCCGTGTTCACGAACCCTTCACCGTGTCCGAGTTCAACACCTGGGAATCCGCGTCGATGATCCCCAGGACATGGTCGACCACAGCATCGACACCCACGTCCACGCGATCGCCTGACGCACGATCCTTGACCTCGACCATACCCTCGGAGAGTCGCTTGCCCACCACGACGATGGTGGGGATGCCGATGAGTTCGGAGTCGTTGAACTTCACACCTGGGGACACGCGTCGATCATCGAACAACACGCGCACACCTCGCTGTTCCATCTGCGCACCAAGTTGCTCGGCCGCATCGAAGATGGCGTCGTCCTTGCCTGCGGCTACGAGGTACACATCGGCGGGAGCAACCTCGCGCGGCCAACACAGGCCTCGATCATCGTGATGCTGCTCGGCAACCGCCGCCACGGCACGGGAGACACCCAGTCCATAGGAGCCCATCGTCACGACCACGGACTTCCCGTTCTCGTCGAGGACCGTCAGATCCAAAGCCTCGGCGTACTTCCGGCCGAGCTGGAAGATGTGGCCGATCTCGATACCCCGCGCGATGAGCAACTGCGCGCCGCACTCCGGACACGGATCGCCCGCGAGCACCTCAGCGACATCAATGACCCCGTCCGCGACGAAATCACGTCCCGCGACGAGCCCATAGACGTGACGTCCGGGTTCATTCGCTCCGGTGATCCACGCCGTTCCGTCCACCACGCGGGGATCGACGAGGAAACGAAGTCCCTTCTCGGCTCCGAGCGCTTGCGGACCGATATATCCCTTCACCAGATTCGGATGGGCTTCGAAGTCGGCTTCGTCGAATGGTTCCGGCACAGCAGGATGCACCGCTGCTTCCAACCTCTTCACATCGACATCGCGGTCACCGGGCACACCGATGATCAGCGGCTCGCTTTCGCCATCCGGGTAGGTGATCTTCATGACGACGTTCTTCAACGTGTCCCCCGCGTTCCACGGCCGGTCAGCCCGGGCGGTGTCAGGACGGGAATTCGACACGTCCACCAGGGTGTCGATCGTGGGCGTGTCCGGAGTGTCATGGACCACAGCGGGCGGGGCATCCGCAGCCGACACCGGAGCCGGGGCCGCCGAGGTCACGGCCTCGACATTCGCCGCGTAATCGCAGGCACTGCACCGCACGAAGGTGTCCTCACCATGGTCGGTGGGCGCCAGGAATTCCTCGCTGCGGGATCCGCCCATGGCCCCCGACATTGCCGAGACGATCACGTAATCGAGTCCGAGGCGATCAAAGGTCGAGATGTAAGCATCGCGATGACGCAGGTAGGAACGCTCCAGACCAGCGTCGTCGACGTCGAAGGAGTAGGAGTCCTTCATGACGAATTCCCGACCTCGCAGGATTCCTGCGCGCGGCCGCGCCTCATCGCGATACTTCGTCTGGATTTGATAGATGCACAACGGAAGATCCTTATAGGACGAGTATTCGCCCTTCACCATGAGTGTGAACATCTCTTCGTGGGTGGGGCCGAGGAGGAAGTCGGCACCCTTGCGATCGGTGAGACGGAACAGCGTGTCGCCGTATTCGGTCCAGCGATGGGTCCGCTCATAGGGCTCGCGCGGCAGGATCGCCGGGAAGTGCACCTCCTGGAACCCGGCGGTGTTCATCTCCGCTCGAACGATCCCTTCGATGTTGCGGTAGGTCGCATAGCCCAGGGGCAACCAGCTAAAGATGCCGGGGGCGACTCGTCTCACGTACCCCGCGCGCACCAGCAGGCGGTGGCTGGGCACCTCCGCGTCCGCTGGGTCATCGCGCAGAGTGCGCACGAACAGCGTCGACATCCTCATCATGGTGAGTGACTCCTCATCGTTGGTCGCTCGAGGATAGCGAGAAGGGTCGAGTGTCCGCGAAGCCTCACGGCAGCAAGACCGTGGCGAATCGGCCGGCCTCGGTGAAGCCGACACGTTCGTAAGTGCGGCGCGCTGGAACGTTGAAGTCATTGACGTAGAGGCTCACCATCGGCGCGATCGACTTCAGGGCATACCCGACGACCGCCGCCATTCCCGGGGTCGATAGTCCGCGTCCTCGATGGGAGGGGGCCACCCACACCCCCTGCACTTGGCAGGCCTCGGTCGATACGGCGCCGATCTCGGCCTTGAACAGGACCTGCCCGTCCTCGATGTGTGCAAGCGCTCGCCCCTCACGGATCAACTGCGCGATCCGGGCTCGATACGCAGTGTGGGCACCTCCAGCGACGGGCGAGACCCCGACCTCTTCGGTGAACATCGAGATGCAGGCGGGGAGCAGGATGTCGAGTTCCTCCGGTCGAACCGGGCGAACGTCGGGATCCACCGGTTCGCTGGATTCCCGATCCATGACCAGCAGCGGCTGATCGGTTCGGACCTCCCGAGCCGGACCCCAGGTGGGGGCGATCAAGCGCCAGAGATCGAGGACCTCGTCAGCGAAACCGACCAGCGACGACCCTCGTCGCCCCGTGAGTCGCATGCGGCCGGCGAAAGCGGCCCGAGCCGCCGCGTCAGTCCCCAGGGGAATGACATTCGCGCCGAGGAACACTGCGCTTCGGATGCGTCCTTCGACCTCGTATCCCCACGCTTCGAAACCCAGCCGACTCGGATCCCCTGCGGCGGCCTCGAGGCGCGACGCCGCGAAGCAGTGTCCGGCGGGGGATGTGGCGACAAGTCGCGACAGATCACCGGAATCTCGGCCCTGCAGGGACCGCACCAGCGACGACACGGACGCGGTGTCCCGCGCTTAGGACACGGTGACGACGGGGCCAGAGTCGCCCGGCGCCTCCGCATCGGCCATCTGCTCGGCTAGGCGCAATGCCTCTTCGATGAGGGTCTCCACGATCTGCGCCTCGGGAACGGTCTTGATGACCTCACCCTTGACGAAGATCTGTCCCTTGCCATTACCCGAGGCGACCCCCAGGTCGGCCTCGCGGGCCTCACCGGGACCATTCACGACGCATCCCATGACGGCGACGCGAAGTGGCACCTCGAGTCCCTCCAACCCCGCCGTGACCTGCTCCGCGAGGGTATAGACGTCCACCTGGGCACGACCGCAGGACGGACAAGACACAATCTCCAGGCCTCGCTGCCGCAGATTGAGCGACTCCAGGATCGAGATGCCAACCTTCACCTCCTCGACAGGCGGTGCGGACAGAGACACGCGGATGGTGTCCCCGATTCCCCGGGACAGCAGAGCACCGAAGGCGACCGCAGACTTGATCGTGCCCTGGAACGCAGGCCCGGCCTCTGTCACACCGAGGTGGAGGGGGTAGTCGCACTGTTCCGCAAGGAGCGTGTACGCCTGCACCATCGTCACCGGGTCGTGATGCTTCACGGAGATCTTGATGTCGCCGAACCCATGCTCCTCGAACAGCGAGGCCTCCCAGAGAGCGGACTCCACGAGGGCTTCGGGGGTGGCCCTGCCGTACTTCTCCAGCAGGCGGGGGTCGAGGGATCCGGCGTTCACTCCGATTCGAATCGGTGTGCCCATATCCGCTGCGGCGCGGGCGATCTCGCCCACCTTGTCGTCGAACTTCTTGATGTTGCCGGGGTTGACCCGCACACCTGCACAACCGGCCTCGAGGGCCGCGAAGACGTACTTGGGTTGGAAGTGAATATCGGCGATAACCGGGATTCCCGACTTTCTCGCGATCGCCGGAAGCGCCTCGGCATCGTCCTGGCTCGGCACCGCGACCCGCACGACCTGGCATCCGGACGCGGTGAGTTCGGCGATCTGCTGGAGCGTGGCGTTGACATCCGCGGTCAACGTGGTCGTCATCGACTGCACGCTCACGGGGGCATCCCCGCCGACGGCGACCGGGTGGGTGTCGTGGCGCAGCAGCAACTGGCGTGTCTTGCGGCGCGGACTGAGAACGGGCGGCGGCGGTGCTGGAATCCCGAGATCGATACTCACCCCCTCAGTATCCCCGAGAAAGTCCAATCCTTCAGGTCGGGCTGGCTGCCCAAAGCTGCCAGGGGAGCATGAAAGCACCTAAAACAGGCTGAGCGGGCGCCACAGGTCCGCGAAGATCACGATGCCGCCCATGACGATGAGGACCATCGCTACCGCGTAGGCAACAGGCAGCATTCGCGCGACATCGACGGGCCCCGGGTCGGGCTTGCCGCGAATGCGCGCGATGCGTCGTCGAGCGCCCTCATAGAGCGCCCCAGCCACGTGGCCGCCGTCCAAGGGGAGGATCGGCAGGAGGTTGAACAGGAACAGGAACAGGTTCAGTGAAGCCGCGAGGCTCAAGAAGATGGCGATCTTCGCCTCCGCGGTCTCTCCGGAAGCCACGATGTCACCGCCGAGGCGACTGGCACCCACGACGCTCACCGGGGAATCGATCGAACGCTCCTCACCCCCGATGAGGGTGTCGGTCACGAGTTCGTACAGCCGCACCGGAAGGCTCACCAGGGCGACCGCCGACCGCTCGGTGAGGTCCCACATCTGCTCAGGCACAGCCGACCATGGCTGGGCGATGTAGTCGAACTCGGGGCGGACGCCGAGAAAACCGGTCGTGACGGTTTCGCCGGTCGGTTGGCCGTCGGCGTCGAAGACCGGTCGGGTGATCTCGATGATGTCGAGCGGGACCGTCTGTCCCACGCCATCGCGGTCGATCCCGATCACAGCCGGACCTGGTGGACTGATGCGGATCTGCTCGGAAAGTTCATCCCATGACGTGGCCGGGACACCGTTGAGGGAGGTGATGACATCCCCGGGCTGCAGACCTGCGGCCGCCGCGGGTGTCGGGCCGTCGGGACAGGTTCCCTCCGCGGAGGCAGCGCCGGTGGGATTGGCGGTGCTGGGAGCGCAGGCCACCACGGAGTTGACCTGGGTCGAGGGCTCGGGCAGTCCGATGCCCACGAGAACCGCCCCGAAAAGGGCCACGGCGATGAGCAGGTTCATCAGGGGTCCAGCCATCATGATGATGACGCGCTTATAGACGGGGAGCTTGTAGAACACCCGGTTCTCGTCGCCCGGGGCAACCTCCTCGAGCGCCTGCTCTCGGGCCTGCTGGATCAAGGAGCCCACTCGCCCGGTGGTGAGGCTGCGGGCGGTGCCTTCGGGAGCATCCTTCGGCGGCGGCAGCATCCCGACCATGCGGATGTAGCCACCGACGGGAATCGCCTTCAGCCCGTAGGTCGTCTCTCCCTTGCGGCGCGACCACAGGGTCGGACCGAACCCGACCATGTATTCGGTGACCTTGACCCCGAACAGCTTCGCCGGAACGAGGTGTCCGATCTCGTGCAGGGCGATGGAGGCCATGATGATGAGTGCGAAGGCGATGATGCCGATGATCTCCAGCATGCTGGCCTCCTCCCATCCTGTGCGCGGATAGGCCCGTCCTCATCGAGTCAAGCCACGTCCGTCAGGTCATCGTGGTGGTCGATGTCCCGGCCTCGATGATCTCATGGGCCCGTTGACGCCCCCGGGCGTCAAAGGACAGGACGCGTTCGAGGGTCCAGTGGTTCCCTTCCGCATGTCCGTCCCCCGGTGAGTCGAGGTATTCCTCCAGGACGGTGTCGATGACATCCACGATGCCGGTGAAGGGCAGTCGGCCCTCAAGGAAGGCCTGCACCGCCACCTCATCGGCTGCGTTGAATACCGCGGGGGCACCACCGCCCGCCTTCGCCGCTCGACGCGCAAGTCTCACCGCGGGGAATACCTCATCATCGAGGGGAAAGAACTCCCAGGTCGCCGCCGTCGTCCAGTCGCACCCGGGAGCAGCATCCGCCACCCGTGACGGCCAATCGAGTCCCAGCGCGATGGGGATCCGCATATCCGGCGGGCTGGCCTGCGCGATGGTGGAGCCGTCGATGAACTCCACCATCGAGTGCACCACCGACTGCGGATGCACCACCACATCGATTCGATCCAGCGGCATGTCGAACAGCAGGTGGGCTTCGATGACCTCCAGCCCCTTGTTGACCAGGGTGGCGGAATTAATCGTCACCAGCGGTCCCATGTCCCAGGTCGGATGGGCAAGGGCGTCCTCGGGGGTGACCTGCGCCAACTGCTGTCGGGTGCGTCCGCGGAACGGGCCTCCACTCGCGGTGAGGATGAGCCGGCGCACCTCGTCACTGCTACCAGCGCGCAGCGCCTGGGCCAACGCGGAGTGCTCGGAGTCCACCGGCACGATCTGTCCCGGCAACGCCCGCTGGGTGACGACCGGTCCGGCGATGATGAGCGACTCCTTATTCGCCAGCGCCAGGGTCGTTCCCGCATCGAGCGCCGCCAGTGTGGGCCTCAATCCGGCGGCTCCGGCGATTCCATTTAGGACCACATCGGCGGGTTCCGTTGCGAGTGTCGCGACGGCATCAGCGCCCACACGTAGAGACGGTCCGGCCCCCGCATCACGCCCCCGCCTGATGGCCTCGGCCTCGAGTGCCTCGGCCACTGGTCCCGCACAGTCGGCGCGCTCGACAGCCACAACTGGAACCTGGAAGTCCCAGGCTTGGGCCGCGAGCATCCCAGGATTCGATCCACCGGCCGCGAGGCCCACGACCGAGAAGCGATCCCGTGACGCGTCGATGATCTGGAGTGCCTGGGTCCCGATCGAGCCGGTGCTGCCCAGGATCACGACACGTCGCAATGGACCCTGATGCGCTGACGGCGAGGGTTGACCGAGCATGGGGTAGACCGTACGCCCGCACTCTTCTCACGGCGGGGGCGGGCGCTTACGCTAAGCCCATGACCGACACCCTCGAACCGGCCGTCGTCCTCAGCGATCTACCTCAAGAGCGCCGACTGGTCACCCCGATCCCGGGACCGCGATCCCAGGCACTCATGACGCGCCGCAACGCCTCCATCTCAGCCGGAGTTGGTGGCACCATGCCGATCTTCGCCGAGCGGGCCGGCGGCGGCGTCATCCTGGACGTGGATGGCAACTCCTTCATCGACCTCGGCTCCGGAATCGCCGTGACCAACGTGGGCAACTCCCATCCGCTCGTCGTCGAGCGAGTCCGTGAACAGGTCGAGAAGTTCACCCACACCTGCTTCATGGTGACGCCCTACGAGGGTTATGTCGCGGTCAGCGAACTCCTCAATGACCTCACTCCCGGTGACCATGCGAAGAAGTCGGCGCTGTTCAACTCCGGTGCCGAGGCGGTCGAAAATGCCGTGAAGATCGCCCGCGCCCACACGGGTCGAGCTGCCGTCGTGGTGTTCGAGCACGGGTATCACGGACGCACCAACCTCACCATGGCGCTCACCGCGAAGAACATGCCCTACAAGCAGTCCTTCGGACCCTTCGCCCCCGAGGTGTACCGGATGCCGATGTCCTATCCCTTCCGTGATGGCCCGCATGATGGAGCGGAAGTCGCAGCGTGGGCGATATCGAAGATGGACAAGGAAATCGGTGGAACGAACATCGCCGCGGTCGTGATCGAACCGATCCAGGGCGAGGGTGGCTTCATCGTCCCCGCACCGGGCTTCCTGTCAGCGCTACGCGACTACGCGACTCAACACGGCATCGTGTTCGTGGCGGATGAGATCCAGACGGGTTTCTGCCGCACCGGTCAGTGGTTCGCCTGCGAACATGAGGGCGTCGTCCCTGACTTGATCACCACAGCCAAGGGCATCGCGGGCGGCCTTCCCCTCGCTGCCGTCACAGGTCGTGCGGAGATCATGGATGCGGTCCACGTCGGAGGCCTCGGCGGAACCTACGGCGGAAATCCCATCGCCTGCGCGGCAGCGCTCGGGGCGATCGAGGCGATGCAGGCCGACGACATGTGCGCTCGCGCCCAGCAGATCGAGTCGATCATGATCCCCCGACTGACCAAGATGGCCGAACGGATTCCGGCGATCGGGGACATCCGCGGGCGCGGTGCCATGATCGCCATCGAACTGGTCCATCCGGGGACGAACACCCCTGATCCCGACCTCGCCCAACGAGTCGCGAAGTCCTGTCACGCGCAGGGTGTGCTCGTCCTCACTGCGGGCACCTACGGGAATGTGTTGCGCTTCCTGCCGCCGTTGACGATTCCCGAGGAGCTGCTCCGGGAGGGCTTGGACATCCTCGAAGGTGCGTTCTGACGTCCTCCCCTAGCTCCGCAGCCTCCCCGCGATCGAGGACCATCCGCTGGTCGCCCGTCCTCCTGCTCGAGATCGCCAACGGCGTCTCCGGCATCGGCAATGCCATCGTGATGCTCACGATCCCCTGGCTTGTCCTGGAATCGACCGGTTCAGTCGCAGCCGCAGGGCTCGTGGCCGCCATCTCCTCTGTTCCCGGTGCACTCGCCTCTCCCCTGGCCGGCTGGGGCGTCGATCGACTCGGTCGGCGTGTCGTCAGCATCGCCTCGGACATCGCCTCGGCGATCTCCGTCGCCGCATTCCCCGTGGTGGCCTGGCTCTTCGGCCTGTCACTGCCGACGATTATCGTTCTGGCACTCATCGGTGCCATCTTCGATCCCGCCGGCTACACCGCTCGCAAATCGCTCATCGTCGATGTCGCACGCGAATCGAGAATCGACACCGATCGGCTCAACGGCATCCATGAGGGCATCTTTGCCATGGGGTGGACTCTGGGACCGCTCATCGCGGCCGTCCTCATCGCCACCGTCGGCGCCATCTCCTCCTTCTGGGTTCCTTTCGCCCTGTTCCTCGTCGCCGCGCTCCTCATCTCAATCCTGCGCGTGACCGATTCCGGACAGCAGGCACGACTCGCCGCTGAGGAATCGGGCGCGGAGTTGTTGGGCATGTGGGCGCAAGCCTCGCTTGGCATCAAGGTCATCTGGCGCGATGTGCCGCTTCGCGCCTTGACGATTGCGATCCTCGTCCTCGCCGCGATCTACCTGCCCACAGAGTCAGTAGTCCTGCCGGCCTACTTCGAGGGCCTGAACCTCCCCTGGGGACTCGGGGCGGTCATCGCCGCTCTCGCCGGCGGTTCGGTCATCGGTTCCTTCGCCTACGGGTGGCTGATTGCTCGCATGGGACGCCTCACCCTGGCGCGGCTGGTACTCATGGGAACGATGGTGTCCATCGTTCCGCTGGCGCTGCTCCCTCCGCTTCCGGTCATGGTCGTCGCAGCGTTCGTGCTCGGCCTCGCCTGGGGCCCGATGAATCCGCTCCTCGCGACCATCGTTCAGCGCCGAGTCGACCCCGATGTCCAAGGTCGAGTCTTCGGAGTCCAACTGTCGATCTTCTACGCCGCTCCCCCGGTCGCCATGCTGTTGACCGGTATCGCAGTCGAAGGCTTCGGACTTCAGCCGACCTACCTCGCGCTCGCCGGCATCATGGTCGTCACCGGGCTCGTGGTGCTGTTCGTCCGGAGCATCCACGCCATCGACGACTGACCGTCGGACGCCTAGTCCTCCGGGGACTCGTCGACTTTCCGAGCTTCACGCTCGGCTGGCTCATCGACCGTGGTCACCGGTGCTCGTGCGGTGCCCGACTTATAGGACGCGCGAGCCAGCGCGGTTCCCGACAGCGGCGTCGTCACCAGGTGAGCAATGAGTACCAGGAGCAGCACGATGAGCGAGCGCACCGACCACTCCGCGATCATGGCCGCCACGATGATCAACAGCAGGCCCAATGCGGCTGCTTTCGACACGGCACTGGCTCGCGTCAGGGGGTCGGGGAGGCGCAGGATGCCCATGCCCGCGAGGGCCACGAGTCCTGCGCCGGCGACAGCAAGGACGCTGAGAGCGATGACGGAGATCATCATGCTTCCCGCCCTTCATCCTCACGGTCCCGTGTCCGCGGGACCAGGCGCGCCAGGCCGATCGTGGTGAGGAACCCGATGAGGACTGCGACGAGGGCGAAGTCAAACAGGATCGGCTCATCGAGCAGGATCGCGATGAGCAGGATCGCACTCACCGCCGAGATGAACCCGAGTTCGGCGGCCACGATGCGGTCAGCCCTCGTCGGGCCTGTCGCGGCACGAATGATGGCCGCGAGGAATCCGAGGAGTACCAGGACGAGCGCGATGCTGCTCACGATCTGCTGCGTGGTCATGCGGCTTTCACCGCCAGTGGCAGGGCGAAGGCATGGCTCACTCGCTGTTCTAACTCGATGAGTTCTTGGCGCAACGCCTCCGGGTCTCCGGCATACAGGCTATGCACCCACGCCTCATCGAGATCATCCGAAACCTCGATGGTGAGGGTGCCCGGGGTCAGGTTGATCAGGCTCACCCAGACCGCGATCTGCGTGGGTGTCGTCAGTCGGATCGGCACGATAACGATGCCCGGCTTCAGCGCTGCTGATGGAGAGATAATGTCGCGAGCGACCTGAAGTGATGCCTTGGTGATCGCACCGGTTGCCCACGCAGCGAGCGCGGGCAGGCGCCACAGTCGTTGCACGAAGGGGCTCATCGCGTCTCACTCCCGAGAACCGAGGAAACGTAGGTCGACGGATCATTCAACGACTCTCCGGCAGTCTGGGTCAGGTCGAGCAACCAGCCCGGGAAGAGCCCGATTCCCAGGCTGAGCAGGGCGAGGGCGAGGCCGGGCACCACCAGCAGCGGTCGCCAACGCGTGACCAGCGGCGCTTCGACCTCGGCGGCGACATCGAGTGCCGTTCCGGTCGCTCCAGCCCTGGCCGCTGCGCTCCCAGGGTCGATCGTGACATCGCTAGGAGTCTCCTCGTCTGCACGCTCCCCCTTGGGCAGTCCCCAGAAAACTCCGGAGCCGAGCCGGAGCATGGACACCAGCGTTCCCAGGCTCACGAGCAGGACCACCACGACCACGATGGCGGCCGTGGCGTCGACGGCGGCCGTCAGCACTCCGAGTTTCGCCCAGAATCCCGAGAACTGCGGAAGCCCGATGATGGACAGGGCAGCCATCAAGAAAGCGACAGCAGCGACGGGGTGGGCCTTAGCCAGTCCGCCTAGGCGTCGGATGATGCCGGTGCGCTCCTCGTGCTCGACGGTTCCACCAGTAAGGAACAGCGACGTCATCACGATCATGTGGTGGATGAGGTAGAAGACGACCGCTGCCATTCCGACCGCGCCGGCCAGCACCACGCCGACGAGAATGTAGCCCATTCCGCTCACCATCTGGAAGGTGAAGACACCTCGAATCGTCCTCTCGCCCAGAGCGCCCATGACGCCGACGACCATGCTGACCAAGCAAACGACGATGACGGTGACGGTGAGGAGCTGGCCGGGTTCGTAGACGACCGAGATGATTCGCACGATCGCGTAGGCACCGATCTTGGTGAGCAGACCTGAGAAGAGTGCCGTCACCGCCGGTGAGGTGTACGGGTAGGTCGCCGGCAGCCAGGTGTGCGCGGGGACGAGTGCGGCCTTCAGCATCATCGCGATCATGACGACCCCGACGGCGACCGCGACGACCGGAAGGACGCCCAGCCCGGCCAGTGCGGCGAGGTTCACCGTGCCGGTCACTCCGTAGACGATGCCGAGACCAGCGAGGAACAACGTGGACGCAGTCAGGTTCACGATGAGATAAAGCCGCGAAGACCGCAGTGCTGTCAGCGCACCGCTGCGGGACATGAGCACGTAGGACGGAAGAAGCGCAACCTCGACCATGACGAACAGGTTGAACAGGTCACCTGTCACGAACGCCCCGTAGACGCCCCCCGTCATGATGAGCACCGCCGGAATGAACCAGCGATCCATTCCCAGGCCGGCGGAGTAGGCAAACACCAAACAGGTGAATACCAGGACTGCTGCTGTTGCGAGCATCAGCGCGCTGAAGAGGTCACCGACGAAGACGATGGAGATACCGCCTGGCCAACCAGCGATCTGGGACACCACTACCTGTCCGGCGGCTGTGGAGATGACCAGGAGCACCGCGATCACGAAGACCAGCACGGGGACGAGTAGCCCGATCAGTCGACGTGCCCATCGCGCTCCGAGCACGAAGGTCACGACCGCACCGAGCAACGGAATGCCGAAGACCATCGGCAACGCCCAGGTCGACAGGAAGGTCACGTCATTCATGGCGATCCCCTCCGTCCACGGTCTCGGCAATCGTCGGTGACGGCTCGTCCGAGGACCGGGAGTCAGTTCGTGAAGACTTCCGAGCGGTGCGCGCGACGAGGCTCAGCAGATACACCGTGACGCCAAAGGTGATCACGATCGCGGTCAACACGAACGCCTGTGGCAGTGGATCCGCCATGGTCTCCAGCGAGGCACCACCGTCGACCAGGGGAGCCTCCCGGCGGAAGGTGCCCCCGGCAGCGATGATGACCAGGTTGGCCGCATGGCCCAGCAAAATGAAGCCGAGAATCAGCCGGACTGCACCGCCGCGAACGACGAGGAATGTCCCGACGCCGGTGAGCAGAGCAACGGCAAGCGCGAGGGTCATGATCGCGCTCCCATCGGGCCGAGGTTCGTCGGCTGCTTACCATCATCAGAATCGCTGTCGTCCAACTCATCATCACTGTCGTCGATGTTCATGCCGTCGAGACGCTCGAGGGCAACCCTCACCAACCCGACGACGATGAACAGCACGCCCAAGTCGAAAATCAATGACGACGTCAAGGATCCGATCACCGGAACGTCGACCTTGACCGGAGCCCATGCTGCCCCGCCCGTCAGCGGTCCGATGAGACCCGTCAGCACTGCCGTGGCCAATCCGACGGCGAGCATCACACCCGAGCTCGGAAGGGGCAATCGGATACCGGCGATCATCGCCACCGCTACGGCAGCGCCCGCTGTGAGTCCCGCAATGAACCCACCGCCAGGCTCATCGTGTCCTCGCCAGAACAGCACGACCGTTGCAATCAGCAGGAGCGGGATGACCACGTGCGCACCGACACGCACAACCGTCCGCTCACCACGGCCGAGGACCTCGATCACGGCATCCTTGCGCGCCCGTACGGTGACGGCCGTTGCTGCCAGCAGACCGAGTGCAGCGGCGAACAGGACGGTGACCTCGCCAAGAGTGTCCAAGCCACGGAAATCGACGAGGATCGTGTTCACGACATTCGTGCCGCCCGTGAGTTGCTCAGCCTCGGTGAGGAAATATTCCGACAACTCAGATGGCCCTCGACGTCCGGTGAACACCCACACCGCGAGGCCACTGATGAGTCCCACGACGACCGCTGCGATCGCCGCCGATGTGGGCCGTCCGATATCCCGATGTCGGGGAAGGCGCGCAAGGACGGGCGCAGCGACGACCACCGTGAGGAATTCCACCAACAGCAGTGTCAAGGCAACGTCTGGTGCTCCGAGCAGGATGAGCCAGACAGCGATGATGAGGCCGACGAAACCGGCGAGCACCAGGGCCGTGATCGTTGTTCGAGCGCGCGCAAGAAAGACCACCGTCGGGATCAACAGCACCAGGATCGCCAGATCGACCGGCTGCGCAGCGCCGTCGATGACCGGCGCCAATCCCTCGGTCGCGCCGGGGATGATCGCCAGCCCGATAATGGTGAGGGCCACGATAAACACACCGACGCCGAACAGGTGAACACCGACCGAGGAACTGTGCGCCGAGCGTCCCACCGTTGAGCCCCACCGGACGATGCCGAACCAGATGCGATCGAAGATCATTGGACCGGTGGGAACGGGTGGCTCCTCCCCCAGCCAACGGATCACCCAACGGCGCCGGAAGTGCAGGATCAGCCCGAGCGTGATGGCGATTGCCGAGAGGCCCAACGCGATGCTGAATCCATGCCACAGGCTGAGATCCGCGCCCGTCGTGGTGAAACCGACGTCGATGGTCGTGCGATCGATGATGCCGTTGAGCAGACCTGGGGCGATACCGAGGATCAGCCCGGCCAGGGCCGGCACTGCCGCTGGAGCGAGGAACAGCCAGGACGGCTCATAGAGATTGCTCTGCTTCAGCGGGCCGAAGAACACGCCGCCGAAGATGCGTGCGCTGTAGGCGAACGTGAGCGCCGCCCCCAGGACAGCGATGGCCGCTGCGGCAACACCGGCCCACTGCTGCCCCTGTGCCCACGAGGACTGGGGGACGTCAAGGAAGGAGTAGAACGCCTCCTCCTTGGCGACGAAGCCGACCAGCGGGGGGACGCCTGCCATGGACATGGCAGCAAGGCCGGTGAGACCAGCGGTGATGGGCATCACGCGCCACAGTCCGGATAGTTCATTGAGATCCCGGCTTCCCGCCTCGCGATCGACGATTCCCACCAGCATGAACAGGGTCGCCTTGAACAACGCGTGCGCGGCAACGAGTAACGCTGCGGCCTCGAGAGCAGCTGACGTCCCGACTCCGATCAGGGCCACCATCGTGCCCAGTTGGCTGACCGTGGAGTAGGCGAGAAGTGCTTTGAGGTCGCGTTGTCGAAGAGCCTCGAAGGCACCGAAGACCGCGGTGGCCAAGCCGAGGGTAAGCAGGGTGACGTTCCATGCGG
>JBDQGZ010000033.1:0-15785 GCA_040265115.1 Candidatus Nanopelagicales bacterium | reverse complement strand
TTGGTGAAGTGTTCCTCGCTCGCCAGGGCCGGCGAGAACTCCGTGGCTGGATCCTTCGGGTCGCCAATCACCAGCGCCTCGGCCGCCGCCGTGTAGCGAGTGATGAAGTCCTCGTAGATGCCGTTCTGCACATACAGGCGGCTCCCCGCGAGGCACACCTGACCGGCGTTGCGGAAGATCGCCTGAACTGCCCAGTGCACAGCGTTGTCCAGGTCAGCATCGTCAAAGATGATGTTCGCGCCCTTGCCCCCGAGTTCGAGGCTGACCGGAGTGAGGTTGCGGGCGGCGACACCACTGATGATCTTGCCGGTCCCGGACTCACCCGTGAAAGTGATCCGATCGACATCGGGATTCTCCGTCAGCGCCGAGCCGGCCGAGTCCGGACCGTAGCCGTGCACCACGTTGAGGACTCCAGGCGGGAAGCCCGCCTCGATCGCCAGACGGGCCAGGATGGTCGCGGACACCGGAGTGTCCTCTGCGGGCTTCCACACCACCGTGTTGCCCCACGCCAGCGCTGGCATAACCTTCCAGGTGCCGAGCATGAGCGGGAAGTTCCAAGGCGAGATCGCCGCTGCCACACCCACGGGCTCCCATCGCAGGTAGGCGTGATGCCCGGAGTCCATCGGGAATGCCTCCGCCGTCGACATGCGCGCGTGGTCAGCGAAGAAGCGGACATTCAACTCAGATCGAGTGACATCGTGATGGGACTGGGTGATCGGCTTAGCCATGTCGCGGGTGTCGGCCATGGCGAGCTCCTCGGCATGCTCCACCATGAGATCGGCGAGCCGGTGCATGAGCTGTTGACGCTTCTCGTATCCCATCCGCGACCAGGGCCCCTCATCAAAGGCCCGTCGTGCCGCGGCTACAGCCGCATCGGCCTCGGTCTTCCCGCCGCAGGCGATGACCGCCCAGGGCTCGCGGGTGTAGGGGTCGATGTCGAACATTGTCGCGCCGTCGAAGGAGGGCACCTCCTCGCCGTCGATGATGTGACCGAAGAAGGGCAGGGAATCCGCGGCGGTGTCCATGGGGTGCAGTCTGACGCCTGCGTCCCCCTCAGTGGAATACCTCGAGCCAAGTGTCCCGCAGGGCAGAACATCCACGTCAGTCGAAGGAAGGTCGGGCGGTGCGTGTTCGCTTGAGTTCGAAGAATCCTGGGGTGCCGGCCACGAGCAGGCAGCCGTCCCATAGACGTCCAGCTGCCTCCCCCTTTGGCACCCGAGTGACGACCGGGCCGAAGAAGGCGGTCAGACCAGCCGAGCCCGGAAAAGCGATCACGGGAGTGCCGACATCGTCACCCACCAGGTCCATTGCCTGGGCATGGCTCGCGCGCAGCCGTTCATCCTCAGCATCCGTCGTCGCTGCCGCCAGCAGCGAATCGGGCAGGCCCAGAGCGCCGATTGCTCCTCGGACCGCCCCATCGAAGTCTTCCCCGCCGGGGTGGATGCGGGTGCCGATCTCGGTATAGAGCGGCCCCACGATGCCCTCACCCTCGAGGTCAGCCGCAGCCATGACCACGCGCACCGGACCCCAAGCCTTCGCCATCAACTGCGCGTACTGCTCGGAGATATCCCGACCCTCATTCAAGACCGAAAGGCTCATCACATGCCAGCGCACCTGCACCGGCCTGACCCTCTCGACCTCCAGCATCCATCGGGAGGTCATCCAGGCCCAGGGGCAGATCGGATCAAACCAGAAATCTGCCGAGACGATCGCCGAATCAGCTTTACTCATGCCCCGACGCTACCGCCTCGCGCTGAACCATCGGCATCCCCGTGCCAGGATGTCCCGGTGCCTGCCAGCGAGAATCTCACCCGCGCCGAAGCCGCCGAACGCTCCACCCTCATCGAGGTCGACGGATACGACGTCGACCTCGACCTGACGACGGGACCGGACACCTTCACCTCGATCACCACGGTGGTGTTCACCTGCCACGAGCCCGGTGCCGACACCTGGATCGATCTCATTGCCCCCGAGGTCGAGTCGATCACCCTGAATGGCCGCGCGCTCGATCCGGCCGCTCACTTCGACGGGGCTCGCATCCAGCTCACCGATCTCGAGCCGGCGAACGCGCTCGCCATCCGCGCAAAGTGCGCCTACATGCGCACCGGTGAGGGCCTGCATCGCTTCGTCGATCCCGTGGACGACGAGGTGTACCTCTACACCCAGTTCGAGTCAGCCGATGCGCGCCGGATGTATGCCTGTTTCGAGCAGCCAGACCTGAAGGCACCCTTCACGCTGCACGTCACCGCACCAGACCATTGGCAGGTCGTGAGCAATGCACCCACGCCCGAGCCGGTGAACCTCGGCCAGGGTGCCGCTCGCTGGGATTTTGCGGCCACCCCTCGTATCCCCACCTACATCACCGCGCTTGTCGCCGGTCCCTACTACGCCGTACGCGACTCCTACACCGGCGAGTTCGGGACCTATCCCCTCGGCATCTTCTGTCGTTCCTCACTCGCCGAGCACCTCGACGCCGATGACATCTTCGATCTCACGAAGGCCGGCTTCGCCTTCTTCGAGAACCTCTTCGGCATCGGCTACCCGTTCGGGAAGTACGACCAGCTCTTCGTTCCCGAGTTCAATGCAGGCGCCATGGAGAACGCAGGATGCGTAACGTTCCTGGAGGACTATGTCTTCCGCAGCCGGGTCACCGACGCAGCCTATGAGCAGCGAGCGAACACGATCCTGCACGAGATGGCCCACATGTGGTTCGGCGATCTGGTCACCATGTCGTGGTGGGATGACCTCTGGCTCAACGAATCGTTCGCAGAGTGGGCCGCGCACCACGCGAATGTCCATGCCACGCGCTTCACCGACGCATGGACCACGTTCTCCAACCTGCGCAAGGCATGGGCCTATCGCCAGGATCAACTTCCCTCGACGCATCCCATTGCTGCCGACATGGTCGATTTGGACTCCGTCCGGGTGAACTTCGACGGCATCACCTATGCGAAGGGCGCATCAGCGTTGCGCCAACTCGTGGCCTGGGTCGGTGAAGAGGAGTTCATCACCGGGCTCATCGCCTACTTCACCAAGCATGCATGGGGAAACACTCGCCTGAAGGATCTCCTGGTCGAACTCGAGGCCGCCTCCGGTCGGGATCTGAGCGAGTGGACCCATGAATGGCTACAGACCTCGGGAGTGAATCTGCTCACCCCGGAGCTCGTGGTGGACGAAGACGGCGCCTACACAAGCGTGTCGATCATCCAGCAGCCTCCGTCGAGTCCGGAGGGGGTCGCACCCACCCTGCGCTCTCATCGGGTCGCTCTCGGCCTCTACGACCAGACACCCGAGGGATTGCGCCGGCGCGATCGCATCGAACTCGATGTCGTCGGCGAACGCACCGAAGTCCCGAGTCTCACCGGGGTGCGACAGCCCGATCTGCTGCTCGTCAACGACGACGACCTCACCTTCGCGAAGATCCGCCTCGATGACCGGTCCTGGCAGACAGCGGTCGCACACCTCGGCGACCTCGACGACTCCCTGGCGCGAGCCCTCATCTGGGGAGCGGCCTGGGACATGACTCGCGACGGTGAGGTGGCCACCGGGGACTACCTCGATCTGGTGATCGCGGGCGTTCCACGCGAGGTCGAAATCAGCGTCGTTCAGCAGACCCTTCGCCAGATCCGCATGGCCATCGATCTCTATGCGACACCGGAGAACCGGGATGGCTACCTGCTTCGCCTCGCGACTGCCCTCCAGGGGTGGATGACCGAGGCCGAACCCGGCTCGGATCGACAGTTGGCGTTCGTTCGATCCTTCGCCTCCAGCGCCAGCACCGCGGAGCACCTTGACATCGTCGATGGCCTGCTGTCCGGGGAGTACGCGCTCGAGGGATTGAGCGTCGATGCTGATCTGAGATGGAGCCTGCTCCAGCGCCTCGCTGCGACGGGTCGAGCAGAACTCGATCGGATCGAGGCTGAACTGACCCGTGACGACACCGCCACCGGTCGCCGTCAGGCCGCCCAGGCACGCGCCTCACGTCCCACTCCCGAGGCGAAGGAACTCGCGTGGACTGACGCGATGGAGCGCGCCGATCTGCCGAACGCGATGCTCGGAGCCACCATTGCCGGCTTCGTCCAACCCGACCAGGTTGCCCTACTCGAACCCTTCCGCCAGCGATTCTTCGACGAGGTCGTCGAGGCGTGGGACCGTCAGACGATGGAAATGGGTCAGACCATTGCGATGGGCCTGTATCCCGTGCTCCTCGTCGATGACACCACGATCACGGCCACCGATTCCTTCCTCGCCCGGACCGATCTGAATGCAGCACTGCGCCGACTGGTCGAGGAAGGGCGCGACAGTGTGTTGCGCGCGATGCGCGCCCGGGCAGCCGACGCCGCGAGCTAACCGCAGCTCAGGGCTGGTCGATCCATTCGACCCGGACTCGGCGCCCCTGCTCACCGAGAACGGCGAGGCCATCGCGGACACCGCCGGCAAGATCACCCGCGGCGAAGGATGATGTCATCGACATCGCCGCGAGCGCGCAGGCTCGATCGTCAAGAGCGATGCGGGCCTGCCGACCGGTGACGATCTGCAGCGCACGGGAGGCCGGGTCGACGGCGATCAGCACGGTGTAGTCGGGATTGGTCAACTCCGCATGCAGTTTCTCTGCCCCGACCCGTCCATCGGACCAAGGGCCGAGGTACAGACTGAAGGCGAGACCCGACTGCTCCTCGGCCACACGCAGAGCCCGTTCGACCTCGGTCCGCTGTCCCGGACTCAACACCTCACCACCGGGCACTGGTTCCTCCGGGCTCGGCGGACTCCGATGACCCCGCAGTGAGTTCCCCTCCCGGACTGGACGGCGGTGACATGCTGGCCGCGGGACTGCTCAGCCACGCAGGCTCCGCGGAATAGTCGCCCGTGGTGCGGCCCGAACGAGTCCACGAGGCGCCGTATACCGCGAGGATCACCAGCGCATAGACCGCCAGCGGGATGGCCACGAATAATCCGAGGAGCACCAGGGGACTCCACGGCCACGGGGCCTGGGTTCCCTCGAGGCCGGGCTGGATCATGGCAAGGAGGGTGCTGGGCTCGAAAACTGTCACATTCTCACCTTAGTAGACACCCTCACCTTCGTAGACACCATTCTCAGGCGACAGCGTCATCGCCGCCCGCACGCACGGCGTCGACGATTCGGTGCAACAGTTCCGCTTCGACCACATCCTCGAGGGCGACCGGGTTGCCCTCGGCATCAGCGAGAGGAATCCGCCAGTTCGGGTACTCCTGGTCGGTTCCCGGCTGATTCTGGGCGCGGACATCGCCCACGACATCGGGGAGTGCGATCCCGATGAGCTGAGCAGGTGAGGCCGCGACGAGACGGTGCAGCGCAACAACCCAGTCCGTCACATCCTCATCCGTCGAATCGCCGCTCTCGAGCAGGCCCCGCTGCACGAGCACATCCGCCCACTCCTCGCGCTCGATCTCGGCGGCCCGCGCCTCCTCCTCGAGTGATCGAGAGAGCAGCCCGAGGTCATGGCGCAATGCCACATGTGCCCCGGCGAGATAGCCGGCCGTCGGCGGAAGGTCATGCACGGTGACGCTCGCGAGGACCTCGCTGCGCCACGTCTCCGGGGCACGGATCATCCCGTTCTCATCCCGTTCGAACCACAAGATGCTCGTCCCCAACAGTCCACGACGAGCGAGGACGTCCGCCACCCATGGCTCCACTGTGCCCAGGTCCTCACCGATGATCACCGCTCCCGCCCGATACGCCTCGAGGGCGAGGATGCCGATAAGAGCCTCGTGATCGAAAGCCACGTAGGTGCCCTGGTTGGCGGGGCGTCCGCGGGGAACCCACCACATGCGGAATAGGCCGAGAACATGATCGATCCGCAGCCCACCGGCATGACGCAGCAGCGTGCGCAGCATGTCCCGATACGGCATGAAGGCGGCGTTGGCGAGCGCATCCGGTCGCCACGGAGGTTGCGCCCAGTCCTGCCCCATCTGGTTGTACATATCCGGGGGCGCACCCACGCTGACGCCCTGCGCCAACACATCCTGCAACGCCCAGGCATCCGCCCCGTCGAAGGTTGTCCCAACGGCTAGGTCGTGCACGATGCCGATCGGCATGCCGACACCGGCCGCTGCCGCTTGAGAGTGCTCGAGTTGCTCATCGAGCAACCACTGCATCCACAGATGACGTTCGACGTCATCTGCGTTGCGACTGCGCCACTTCGCCACCTCGGAAGATCGTGGATGTTGAAGTCCCTCAGGCCATTCACGCCATTGCGCTCCATGCCGCTCCGCGATGGCCGCCCACGTGCAGGCATCGATGAGCCCATTGCCCTGTTGGGCGACGAACGCGTCATAGGAGGCCTGACGACCCGGGGTTAGCGGAACGGTCCGCACGATGTCGAGTGCGGCCCGCTTTGCCGCCCATGTCCTATCACGGTCGAGCAATCCGTCACTCGCGCCAAGAATTGGCTTTGCCAAGCGACGGATGGACTTGATCTGCCCGGGCTTCAGATAGCCGAACTCACAGATCTCCTCGATGCGCAGATAGATCGGGTTGGCGAAACGACGGGAGGAGGGCAGGTAAGGAGACGGGGCCATGGGCGACACCGGGGTCGGTGCGTGCAATGGGTTCACCAGCACGAAGTCCGCGCCGAGGTCCTGGGCACTCCATGTTGCCAGGTCGGTGAGATCCGAGAGATCTCCGATGCCCCAGGACCGCCGTGAGCGGAGGGAATACAACTGGGTCATGAAGCCCCACATCCGATCCCGCCCCGCCAAGCCGGGGGGATCCAGGCGAGCGGGGGTGACGACGAGGGGTGATTCCTCGATGCGATCGGTCAGATGCGCACGCACGGTGTGCCACCCCAGGGGGAGATCGCCAGGGATGACGAAACTCGCTTCGCCGATGAGCGTGCCATCGATCTCGCGAGGGTCGACCAGGTTCTCCGCCTGTGCCAGTTCGCGGACGGACCCGTCCTCGAGCAGGACATCGAGACGAACCTGAGCACCATGCGCCACGTGCGCCCAGATGGTGCGCCACTCCCCCGAGATCGTGACATACACAGGTGGGAGCGTGCGCCGCCAATCCCGCAGTCGGAGTTCCTCCATCGAACGGGCGATGGTCTCCTCATCGGTCGGGTCAGCGCCGAGCGCTCGCACGACATCGGCGACCACATCAGGGTTGACCTGCACAAGTTCGCCGGACTGGCTGTAGTACTGCGTCGACACCCCGAGCGCGTGCGCAAGTTCCGCGAGTTTTTCGAGTTCTGGCACGCGGGTCAGCATATGGGCCGACCTACCCGTCACCACAGGTCCGGCGTCCACCCCAACCACGGTCGTGCCTGCTCGAGTTGGGCCCCAAGCGACAACAGGGTGACCTCGTCCCGCGGTCGACCGACGAACTGACTCCCAATCGGCAGCCCCTCGGCGGTTCGATGCAGCGGTAGGGAGATCGCTGGCTGACCAGTGATGTTGTAGGTCGCGGTGAAGGGAGTGAAAGCCTTCTGTGCTTCGAAGTCCGCAGCCGGATCCGCATCGTTGCGCATCGATCCGATCGGGACCGGCGGCTTGGCCAACGTAGGAGTGAGGATGACGTCGTAGGAGGCTGTTGCCTGGATGACCATTCGGGCCAGTGAACGGGCGATGGCCAGGGCACGTGTGAGCTCCACTCCCCTCGAGCGCATGCCACGATCTCGCAGCCAGGTCGTCAGCGGGAGCAGTTCCGATTCCCGTTCGGGTGGGATGGGGATACCCGCCGCACCGGCTGCCCAGATCAACTCGAAGGACCCGACCGCCTCATGACCGAAGGGCGGCGGCACCTCCTCCACCACATGGCCGAGTTCTGCGAGGAGGGCCGAGGTCGCTTCATAGGCCGCGAGGCACTCGGGATCGACCTCGCTATCCGCGATCACCGGAGTGCAGTAGCGGCCGACCCGCAAGATCCCCGGTTCACGTGAGGCCGCGTCGAGGAACGAATGCCCAGGATCCAGCGGCGGTGCGAGGAAGGGATCGTCTGGGAAACCGCCGGTCATCACATCGAGGAGTGCTGCTGCATCGCGCACCGTTCGCGCCAATGGACCCTGCACGGCGAGTTCACCCAGCCCATCGGGTAGTGGGCCGTTCGACACGCGCCCACGCGAGGGCTTGAGCCCCACCAGACCGCACACGCTGGCAGGGATCCGGATTGAGCCACCCCCGTCCGAACCCTGGGCGATCGGCGCGAGCCCCGCGGCGACCGCAGCTCCTGCGCCACCGCTGGACCCGCCCGCCGATCGAGTGAGATCCCAGGGGGTCCGTGCGGGGGGCGCGATGTCGTTCTCGGTGTAGCACGGCAAACCGAATTCCGGTGTGTTGGTTGTGCCGGTAAAGACGAGCCCACCCTTACGCAGATTGGACACGACGTTGTCATCAGCAACCGCATCGATCTGCAGTGCCTTCGAGCCGAAGGTGCAATGCAGGCCCGCCACCTGATTGAGATCCTTCGTTGGGCACACCACCCCCCACAGCACCGGCAGTTCACGCGGATCGATAGCCGCTCGGACCATCTCGTCGGCCGCACTCGCCTGGGCGAGGGCTGACTCAGGAGTGAGTGTGATGAAGGCACCCACCTCACCGCTGAGGCGCTCACTTCGGCTCAGGTAGTGCCCCGTGAGTTCCACGGACGTGGTCTGACCTTCGCGGATCGCGCTCGCCTGCTCCAGCGCGGTGAGGTCATGCAGCTCCGCCATCACCCCACCCTAGGCCTTAAGTCTGGTTGTCGTGATGCGGAGTGCATCAGCGATTCCTCAACCCCTACCGTGTCCCCGTGTCCGCCACCGACCGCGTCGCAAGCGCCTGCCGGGATATGCATGCCGCCGGGGGTCCTGTTCGCCTCGAGGTTCTCGCAGAGAAAGTCGGCTGCAGTGGTCGCCAACTCCAACGCGATTTCACCGCGGTCCTGGGGACGAGCCCACAAGATTACGGCCGCAGTGTGCGAACCGATCGTGCCCGGTCGATGCTTCGCGGGGCTCCCTCGATCACCGACGCGATCTATGACGCTGGATATGGATCGGTTCGCGCGTTCTATGAGGAGACCGCCCGCAGGCTCGGGATGACTCCCCGTGACTACGCAGATGGAGCGCCCGCGCATCTTCTGCTGTGGTCGACTTGCCCGACTCCGATTGGCGACATCATGGCGATCGCCTCCGCCCGCGGCCTGTGCCGAGTCGTCATCGGTGTCGAGGCAGACATCGTCCCCGTCACTCTCGCTGAGTTCCCGGCCGCAACACTGGTCCGCGACGACGCCGCGATGGTGGACGTCATGAACGCGCTCGAGCTCATCGCGCTCGGTCGACCAGCTCCCGATCTGCCGATTCATATCTCCGGTACGGCATTCCAGGCCCGAGTGTGGGCGGCATTGACCAAGATTCCCTCGGGTGAAACTCACACGTATTCCGAGATTGCCGAATCGATCGGCGAGCCGAAGGCGGTGCGTGCGGTGGCCAACGCCTGCGGCGCCAACCCGACAGCGCTGGCTGTTCCGTGCCATCGAGTGATCCGGACCGATGGTTCGCTCGGCGGCTATCACTGGGGCCTGGAGGTCAAGGAATCCCTCCTGGCCGCTGAGTCGACCATCTCGTGACGAGCACGGAGAGATCCACCACCAACGCCCGCTGGCTACCCGCCTATCTCGCCCTCGCCCTCATCTGGGGCTGCTCATTCCTCTTCATCGAGGTGGGTCTGGAGTCCTTCACTCCGATGGGAGTGACCTTCGGGCGAATCACGATCGGCCTCGTGACCGTCCTCCTGCTGAGCCTGTTCACCCGAATTCGACTCCCACCTCGCTGGTCATGGGGGCCACTGTTCATTGCGTCGCTGCTGTGGGTGGGGATCCCGTGGACCCTGTTCCCGATCGCGCAGACGATGGTGACCTCATCTTTGGCGGGCATCATCAACGCCGTCACCCCGCTGATGACCCTGCTGGCCATCATGATCGCATTTCGAGAGGAACGCCCCACCCGTTCACGGATCATCGGACTCTTTCTGGGCTTTCTCGGGATCCTCGTCGTCATCGGCGTGTGGAATCTCCGCGAGGACACCTCCTCGCTCCTCGGTATCGGGCTGCTCTTGATCGCCGTTGCCTGCTACGGCATCGCATTCCCGTTTGCTCGCCGGTATCTCACCGGGCCTACCGCGCGGGAACCTCTCCATCCGCTGTCCCTGGCCACCGGGTTGCTGGTGTGGGGAGCCATCGTCACCGCACCTGTCATCGCCGTCACGGGTGTGAACGAGGCACCGATTCACCTCACCTCAGTGTTGTCTGTCGTCGCCCTTGGCGCGCTCGGTTCCGGCATCGCCTACGCATTGAACTTCTTCGTCACGCAAAACGCCGATGCGACCACCGCAAGCACCGTGACCTACCTGACGCCTCTGGTAGCGATCATCGTAGGAGCCCTCGTACTGGCTGAACCTGTCTCATGGAATCAGATCGTCGGCGGTGGGCTAGTGATCCTGGGGGCCGGGATCGCACAGGGACTCATCCCCTTGGTTCGGAGCACTCGTTAGGGTCCTTGGTGTGAGTACACCGACCTACCCCGATGCCCCGCGACTCGACCTCGTCGAGTCACTCCATGGTCATGCGGTCGCCGACCCGTATCGCTGGCTGGAGGACTCCGAGGACGAGCGCAGCATCGCATGGCGCGCGGCTCAACAGGAGCTGTTCGCTTCCGAGGCAGGGTCCTGGACCAACCGAGACCACTTTGCTGAGCGCATCGCCGCACTCATGGGTGCGGGGACGATCTCGCCCCCCTACTTCCGTGGGGACCGCAGGTTCTTCAGCCGCCGCGATCCCGGTCAGCAGTTCGCCGTTCTCTACACCGTCGACCCCGGCAGCGAGACCGAACGCGTCCTCATCGACCCGATGGCGATGGATCCCGACGGCCTCACCACGTTGGACTCCTGGCAGCCGAGCAAGGAGGGCGATCGCATCGCCTACCAGATCAGTGTCGGCGGGACCGAAGAGTCGGTGCTCTATGTCATGGATACCGCCACAGGCGAGACCATCGACGGCCCGATCGATCGCTGTCGCTACTCCCCCATCGCCTGGCTTCCCGGCGGAGAAGCCTTCTATTGCGTACGCCGACTGCCACCGGAGGATCTGCCGGCCTCAGAGGTGAACTTCCACCGCCGCGTCTTCTTGCACACTGTCGGCCAGCCGGACACCGACGACACCCTCGTGTTCGGCTCGGGGATGACGATGACGAACTACTACGGCGTCGAGGTCAGCCGAGATGGTCGCTGGCTGCAGGTGTCCGCGGCGGAAGGCACCGAGCCCCGCAATGATCTCTGGATCGCCGACCTCACCGCGAGCAATCCGGAGGCACCGGCCTTCACGCTCGTCCAGGGCGATGTCGATGCCCAAACCGGAATCGACGTCGGACGCAATGGCCTGTTCTACGTCTCCACAGATCTCGACGCGCCGCGCGGACGAATCTGCGTCACCGAGCCTGAGTATCCGCAGGCAGATCACTGGCGTGATCTCATCCCCGAGGACGACGAGGCAGTGATCGACGGATTCGCGATCCTGGATGGGCCCGAGTTGATGCGCCCGCTACTCCTGCTCCTGCGCACCCGGCATGTGGTGAGCGAGATGAGCGTCCACGATCTCGAGACGGGCGCGCTGATCCACACGGTCGAACTGCCCGGTGCTGGGACGATGATGGGGCCGCTGGAACGACCCGATGGCGGCCCGATCGCCTGGTTGGTCTATACCGACCACACGACGGTGCCGTGCATCTACACCTTCGATGCGCGCACCATGGCACTCGAACTCAGCGCTGTGCCGCCCGGTGTAGTCGAGGTGCCGACCGTGCATTCAGCGCAGGTCACCTACACCAGCGCGGACGGCACCGAGGTGCGCATGTTCATCCTCTCGCCGACCGAAACTCCCGAACAGCCACGCCCGGCGATTCTCTACGGCTATGGCGGCTTCGGTATCCCCATGTCACCCGGATATTCCGCGACGATCCTCTCCTGGGTCGAGGCCGGCGGGGTCTGGGCAATCGCGAACCTGCGCGGCGGCGGTGAAGAGGGCGAGGAGTGGCATCGCGCCGGAATGCTCGGCAATAAGCAGAACGTCTTCGACGACTTTCATGCTGCGGCCGA
This sequence comes from Candidatus Nanopelagicales bacterium, assembly GCA_040265115.1. GTDB lineage: Bacteria > Actinomycetota > Actinomycetes > S36-B12 > S36-B12 > M55B157. Next base: position 3,683 of record JBDQGZ010000033.1, on the reverse strand, counting down.
CTACCTCATCGACGGTGGCTGGACGACGCGGGAGCAGCTGGCGATCAATGGCGGCTCCAATGGCGGGCTTCTGGTCGGGGCCGCGATGACGCAGCGACCGGATCTGTATCAGGCGGTCGTGTGCGTTGCACCGCTCCTGGACATGGTCCGCTACACCACCTCCGAACTCGGCCCGACCTGGACGGTGGAGTACGGCGATCCGGATGTTCCCGAGCACCTGGAGTGGATCCTCGGATACTCGCCGTATCACCGCGTGGAGGACGGCGTCGACTACCCGGCCACCATGTTCGTGGCCTTCGACAACGACACCCGGACCGATCCCATGCACGCCAGGAAGATGTGTGCGGCCCTGCAGCATGCGACGAGCGGATCAAGGCCGGTGGTGATCCGAAGCGAGGGTGACGTCGGACACGGCGCGCGGTCAGTCTCCCGCGCGGTGGAGGAATCCGCCGATATCGTGGCGTTTGCCGCGCACTGGACGGGACTCGACACCCCCTAGCCGTAAAGGTCACCCGATGGACAGCACCGACGACAGCACCTGGCTCCAGCAGTTTTGGAGCAGCTTGGATGTCATCCCCTTCGACGAGGTGCTGCGCATCGCCATCATCATCGTCCTCGCCCTGCTCAGCCACGTCATCATCACGAAGGTCATCCGCGCCTTCGTCAGACGCACGATCAAGCGTGCGCCGGCCAAGCAGATGGCCAACCGTCCCCAGTCCAATGATCCGGATCAAATGATCGCGCAGGCGCTGGAGGAACGCACCGCCCAGCGCGCTCAGGCCTTCGGCACCCTCCTGCGAAGCGCTGCCGTCATCATCATCTGGACCGTCGCGATCATCACGATCCTGTCCATCATCGGCATCAACGTGACGCCGATCCTCGCGAGTGCTGGGGTTGCCGGCATCGTCATCGGTTTCGGTGCGCAGACCCTTGTCGCCGACTACCTCGCCGGCATCTCGATGATCTTCGAGGATCAACTCGGCGTGGGCGATGTGGTGAACACCGGGCAGGTTCTCGGCGTGGTCGAGGAGGTCGCGCTGCGTTACACCCGGATCCGCGACTTCTACGGCACCGTCTGGTACATCCGAAACGGCCAAATGCAGTTCGTCGCCAATCAGTCGCAGGGCTGGACCTACGTACTCCTCGATATGCCGGTGGCTTTCGACACCGACCTCAACCACCTGCGCGATGTCGTCAATGCGGAAGGGCAGAAGCTCTACACCGAGCAGGCCAGCGGTGGGGACCTGCTCGAGGCGCCCTACTTCGGGGGGGTCGAGGCGGTCGCCGGGGATGCGATCACCGTGCGGATCCAGGGCCGGATCAAGCCCCCTAATCAATATGCGGTAATCCGCTCGGTGCGCCAGGCCATGAAGGCTGCCTTCGACGCCCAAGGGATCTCGGTTCCCCAGCAAATCATCCAGATCGACAAGATGCCCCCTGAGGCATAAGGGGCCAGACTGGAGGGCATGAGCCGCCTCTGTCTGGTCACCGGCGCCACGGGATACGTCGGCGGTCGCCTCATTCCGCGCCTACTCGAAGCTGGGCGCCGGGTCCGGGTCCTCGCCCGCCACCCCGAGCGACTGCGCGATCTGCCCTACTCCGACAACATCGAAATCGTCGTCGGTGACGCCGGGGATCCATCCGCGATGGCCGAAGCGATGCGCGATGTCGATGTGGCCTACTACCTGCTTCACTCGCTCCAACACGGCTCGGAACTCGAGGAGGAGGAACGCCGTCTCGCCCAGACATTCGCCGATGCCGCAGCCGCGGCCCAGGTCGGTCGCATCATCTACCTCGGTGGTCTCGCTCCGGACATCGCGCCACATCAGATGAGCCCGCACATGCGTTCCCGTGATCAGGTGGGCCGAATCCTGCACGACTCCGGCGTCCCGACGACACAGCTGCGCGCCGCCGTCATCATCGGATCAGGTTCGGCCTCCTTCGAGATGCTGCGCTACCTCACCGAGCGCCTCCCCGCGATGATCACTCCGCGCTGGGTGCGCACGAAGACCCAGCCCATCGCGATCCGCGATGTGCTGCGCTATCTCGTGCTCTCCGCGGAGATGCCGGCCAGTGTCAGCCGCGCCTTCGACATCGGGGGGCCGGAGGTGATGAGCTATCAGGAAATGATGCAGCGCTACGCCGCGGTCGCCGGGTTGCCCAAGCGCATCATCCTGCCGATCAACGTTCTCTCGCCCGGCTTGTCGAGCCACTGGGTCGGTTTGGTCACGCCCGTCCCCCGACGACTCGCTCGCCCGCTCGTGCAGTCGTTGCGTCATCACGCGGTGTGCTCCGAGCATGACATCGCCCGCTACATCCCCGATCCACCCGAGGGCCTCATGGGGTTCGACAAGGCCGTCGAACTCGCCTTGAAGCGGGTCCGGGAAGCCGACGTCGCCACCCGCTGGTCCTCCGCGTCCTATCCGGGCACCCCGAGCGATCCGCTGCCCACCGATCCGACCTGGTCCGGTGGCACCCTCTACACCGACGTGCGCACGGTCGACACCCACGCCTCGCCCGAGCAGGTATGGCGGGCCGTGGAGCGCATCGGTGGCGCACACGGCTGGTACTCCGCCCGCACCCTGTGGGAGATCCGCGGACTCATGGATCGCGCCGTCGGCGGGGTGGGATTACGCCGCGGCCGACGAGATCCCGAGCAGCTCCTCATCGGCGACATCGTCGACTTCTGGCGGGTCGAGGAGCGCACTCCACCGCATCTACTGCGCTTGAGGGCGGAGATGAAAATGCCCGGCAAGGCGTGGCTGGAGTTCACCATCGATCCGCGGGAGGAGGGCGGCTCCCGCCTGACTCAACGCGCCGTGTTCTATCCCAAGGGCCTCAGCGGCCATGCCTACTGGTGGTCGGTCGCACCCTTCCATCGCTTCGTCTTCCCGGGAATGGCCGAGCATGTGGTGGCCGAGGCTGAGCAGTCACCCGTCGCGGCTTAGGCTGACAGCACATCCACACAGGGAAGGCAGGTCATGGGACTCATTTCGAGGGCAGCCTCACTGGCATCGGTGCCGGTGAGTGCCGGGGCGCGCATGGCGGGCGCCGCCACTGCCGCGGCCCTCGGCGCCGACCGGGATGTGGTCTACGCGAAGGCCACCGCCGCCTCGGTCGAAGCCCTCACCACTGCACTGGCCAAGGCCCGTGGGCCGGCGTTGAAGTTCGGCCAGGCTCTCGCCGTGTTCTCCTCCGCCCTCCCTCCCGAGCAGGCGCAGCAACTCGCCGCCCTCACCCGGCTCTATGAGGACGCCACCCCGCAGCCGATCGGGAAGATTACAAAGGTTCTCGCCCAACTGCCCGAAGGAGTCGAGGTCGAGCCGGAGGCCATCGCGGCCGCCAGCCTCGGCCAGGTGCATCGAGGGACCTGGACCGATGGCACCGCCGTCGCCATCAAGGTGCAGTACCCCGACGCTCCCCGCGTGGTGAAGGCCGACATGCTGCAGTTGAAGGCCATGTCGCCCCTGGTGAGCCGACTCCTGCCGAACCTCGATGTGCGCGCACTCATCGACGAGCACGCCACCCGCCTCGCCGAGGAACTCGACTACACCAGTGAGGCCCGCTGGCAGGAAGCCTTTCGCGAAGGGTGGGCCGACGAGGCGAGGCGACCAGAACGCGAAGCGCGCCAGCGCACGACCGGCGGCGTTGCGGCGCTCCCCGGGCAGGTCGACCAGCGACGT
>JBDQGZ010000032.1:0-15934 GCA_040265115.1 Candidatus Nanopelagicales bacterium | reverse complement strand
GCCCTGGGACGCGACAGCGGCTGCCGCTTCAGCGGCGGCGTCGGGGTCGAGGTATTCCCCGCCGGGAGTGATTGGCGTCATGTCCTTGTCCAGTCGGTAAACCAAGGGGATGCCGGTGGGGATATTCAGTGCCGCAATATCGGCATCGCTGATCTGATCGAGATGTTTAACCAGGGCCCGCAGCGAATTGCCGTGTGCGGCAATGAGAACGGTCTTCCTGGCTCGCAGGTGCTCGCCGACGATCACGTCCTGCCAGTAGGGGATCAGTCGCTGCACGACATCAGCGAGACACTCGGTCGCGGGGCGCGCGTCAGGCGGCAGCGCGGCGTAGCGAGGATCATGAGTCTGGGCGAACTCGCTGTCCGGATCGATCGGCGGCGGCGGAGTGTCGTAGGAGCGGCGCCACAGCATGAACTGCTCCTCGCCGTAGGCCTCCAGGGTCTCCTTCTTGTTCTTTCCCTGGAGTGCGCCGTAGTGGCGTTCGTTGAGTCGCCAGTTCCGCTCCACCGGCAACCACGTCAGGCCAGCCTCCTCGAGAGCGAGGTTCGCTGTGGTGATCGCCCGCCGAAGTAGCGAGGTGAGCACGACATCGGGGACGATCCCTGCGTCACGCATGAGGGCGCCTCCGCGAACAGCCTCTGCCCGGCCACGATCGGTGAGGCCGACGTCCACCCAGCCGGTGAACAGATTGGCGGCGTTCCATTCGCTCTCGCCGTGGCGCAACAGGATCAGGGTGTAGGGGGCGTCACTCATGGCGCCATCCTGCCCGATTCCACGATCACTGGGCGGAGGGATCGTCCATCAGGTGGCGGAACGCCTCGAGGTTCGTGGTCGGTTCCCCGTGTTCAACCCGCCAGTTCCATTCGCGACGGATCGCAGAAGCGAAGCCGAGTTCGAGCAAGATGTTGAACGAGCCATCGCTGTATTCCAGGACGCACCCGAGTACGCGATCGAGTTCGTCGGCGTTGACCGCAGAGAGGGGAAGGCGTCCACTCAGATAAATGTCGCCGAGATGGTCGAGGGCGTAGGCGACCGCGTAGGTGCGCCGATTGCGTTCGAGGATCCAGCGGTAGACGGCCGCATGATTCTCCTCCGGAGCTCGGGCGACGAAGGAGTTGATGCTGACTGCGTGATCGCCGACGACAAGCGACACCGTGGTGAGCAACTTGCGTTCCCCGGGAAGGGTGACGACGAAGGTCTTCGGATTGCTCCGCTCAAAGTCCAGACCGGTGGATTCCAGGTAGTGAACGATCGCAGCGGTTGCTTCGTCGAACGCAGTCTGCTGGGAGGGAGTCACGGCAGTCCGGCGGTCACGCGTCGGAGGCAGCGAGGGACAGCGGTCGGGCGGAGGCGAGTGCGTGGCGATAGGAGGTCAGCAGTCCGGAGGCGGTCGCGGTCCAACTGAATTTCTCGGCGTGGGCTCGCGCCTGGGCGGCAAGAGCGTCGCGCCGTTGCGGATGATCGATCAGATCCGTGATCACACTCCCCCACACCTGCGGATCATGCCCGGGGATGAGGATGCCGCTGACGGTGTCGTGCACGGCAGTGCGTAGGCCCCCGACATCGGCGGCGATGACGGGAGTGCCGCAGGCCTGCGATTCCACAGCAACGAGCCCGAAGGACTCCGAATAGGAGGGCACGACCGTCCAGTCCGCAGCGGAATACCAGGTCGCCAGTCGTGTCCGGTCACTTGGCGGCTCGAATCGCACCCGATCGGCGATGCCCAAGTCGGCGACCAGGTCGACGAGGGCGGTGGGATGGGCCAGTCCAGTCCCCGAGGGCCCTCCGTTTACTGCCACCACGATCGGGGCATCAGGCCGCTCTTCGAGGGCACGCGCCACCGCCTTGATCAGCAGGTCCGGGGCCTTCAACGGCTGGATGCGACCCACGAAGAGCAACACGATCGCGCCGGGATCGATGCCGAGTTCTCGGCGGGCGGCCAGAGTGTCCTGGGGAGTGAACGCTTCGAGGTCGACTCCCGGGTGGACGACATCGACGTGCGCGGGATCGGCTGAGTAGAGCTCGATCAACTCACGGGCCTCGTCGTGTGTGTTGGCGATGAGTCGGGATGAGGCATCGACGACCTGCTGCTCGCCGATGACGCGCAGTTCGGGCTCGGGGGTGTCGCCTTCGGCAAGGTCGGAATTCTTCACCTTGGCCATGGTGTGCATCGAGTGGATGAGCGGCACATCCCAGCGTTCAGACGCTAGCCAGCCGACCTGACCGGACAGCCAGTAGTGGGAGTGCAGAAGATCGAACCAGCCCTCGGGGTGCTGTGCTTCGACCTGGAGCAGTGCCACGCTGAAAGCGCACATCTGTGCGGGTAGGTCCTCCTTGCGCAACGCTTCGAAGGGTCCCGCGCGAAGGTGGCGAACGGTGACCCCGGGTTCCACCTCGACCACGGGCGGGAGATGAGAAGACACCGCTCGGGTGAAGATCTCGACTTCGACCCCGCGGGACGCGAGATGTCGAGCGGTCTGGAGCACGTAGACATTCATGCCCCCGGCGTCCCCGGTCCCAGGCTGTTCGAGGGGGGAGGTGTGCAAAGACACGACACCGATGCGACGGGGCGTCGCGGACGCGAGTCGTGGATGCACGGGTAGACCTCCGAGGTTGTGAACGCCCCTAGTCTGGCCCATCAGCTCGCGAAGGGCATACCGGCTCCCCTTCGGGAGACGTCTGCCTCAGGATGGATGGTCGCTCAGGCTCACCGCAACGTAGGGCTCTCCGGTCACGATATTGACCACTCGACGGGTCACCGATACAGCGTGATCGGCGAACCGCTCGTAGTAGCGCGATAGGAGGGTCGTGTCGATGGCGGCCTCGACTCCGTGGCTCCACGAAGGGGAGAGCACGATGGTGAAGAGTTCCCGGTGAAGCCGGTCCATCTGCTCGTCATGTGCGGCAATGTCAGCAGCGAGTTCGACATCCTTCGTTGCGATCACCGCACCTGTCTTGGACACGATGGCTTCGGCAATCCCGCCCATCTCGGCGAAGGTGGCTCGCAACTCGGTGGGGATGGCCTGATTGGGGTAGCGCATACGGGCCTGCTTGGCGACATGCTCGGCGAGATCTCCCATGCGTTCCAGGGAGGCTGAGATCCGCAGTGCCCCGATGACGATGCGGAGGTCGGTGGCGACGGGGGCTTGGAGGGCGATGACTTCAGCGCACTTGGACTCAATCTCGGCGGCGACCGCGTCCACATCGGCGTCGGCGGCGATGACGGTCTCAGCAAGTTGGAGGTTCGCGTCGAGCAGTGATTGGGTCGCGAGGTTCATCGCCGAGCCCACCAGGCGGGTCAGGCGGACCAGGTCATCGCTGATGGCGTCGAGTTGCTCGTAGTACTCCTGGCGCATGTGTTCACCCTTCATGAAGCGAGGGTCGGGGACCAACGTGAACGGAGTCCGGCCATCAGGTGAACCTGGGGTGACACCCGATGAATGCTGGGCCAATCAATGCAAACCTACCCTGTCGCAGGGGTGTCTTTTGGGATCTGGACATTACGCTTCTGAGCGTGGTGGTTCGTCGGCGGCGCCAAGCCAAGCAGGAGCAGGCAGAGGTTCTGCCTGCCCGCCCGGCGCCGATCGTCCCCGACGAGGTGGTCCGGGTCCTGTCCGTTCTCCCCGGTGCGTCCCTTGTCGTGGATGAGGAATCGTCGATCCTGAGGGCCACCCCGCGCGCTGAGGCTCTAGGCCTGGTGCGCCGTGACCAGGTGTCGGTCCCGAGTCTTCGGGAACTGGTACGTCGGGTAGCGACGGACGGTTCGGCTCGGGAACGCGAGGTTCGGGTGCGCCGCCCACCTCTGGGTCGGGGATTGCTCGATCTGAGAGTCCAGGTCGCACCGCTGGCGAATGGGATGTTCCTCGTGCTCGTCAATGATCTGTCTGAGGAGCGGCGCATCGACGCGGTCCGCCGGGACTTCGTGGCGAATGTCAGCCATGAGTTGAAGACTCCGGTGGGCGCCCTGTCGCTGCTCGCTGAGGCAATTCTCAGTGGCGCCGATGATCCCGAGGCGGTGCGGCGTTTCGCGGAGCGCATGCAGTCCGAATCGACGCGGCTGTCGAACCTCATCAACGACATCATCGATCTATCCCGACTCCAAAGCGAAGACCCGCTCGTGCATGCCGATGAGATCGACCTTGCCGAAGTAATCAGTCAGGCGGTCGAGGAGATCCGCACCCTGGCTGCGGCGCGAGAGATCGAGATCGTCGAGAGCGTGGTGCCGGGTATTCGCATGCTCGGTGATCGGGGTCAGATCCTCATGGCGATCCGCAATTTGTTGGCGAATGCGGTGTCGTATTCAGCCATTCATACCCGCGTTGCCGTTGCGATGCGGGTTGATGACGGCATTGTGGAGATCGATGTGAAGGACCAGGGCATCGGGATTCCCGAGCATGACCTCGAGCGAATCTTCGAGCGGTTCTATCGAGTGGATCCGGCGCGCTCGCGGGGAACCGGCGGCACGGGACTCGGGCTCGCGATCGTCAAGCACGTCTGCAGGAACCACGGCGGCGAGTGCCGCGTATGGTCGGAGGTGGGTGTCGGATCCACCTTCACCCTGCGGCTGCCCCTTATCCGAAGTTCGTCGGCGATCGATGTCGTCGATGCCACTCAACCTGCCCCCGATTCGCTGGTGGGTGTGACCGAGGGAGAATCAAGCCCGTGACCAGAGTTCTGGTGGTGGAGGACGAGGAGTCGTTCTCTGACGCGCTGTCGTTCATGTTGCGGCGCGAGGGATATGAGGTCGGGATCGCCGTCGACGGCATGCAGGCCATCGAGGAGTTCGACCGCCACGGCGCCGACCTGGTGCTGCTTGATCTCATGCTGCCGGGGATCTCGGGCACCGAGGTGTGTCGCAGTCTGCGACAGCGCTCAGCGGTGCCGATCATCATGGTGACCGCAAAGGACGGCGAGGTGGACAAGGTCGTCGGGCTTGAACTCGGCGCTGATGACTACGTCACCAAGCCCTTTTCCTCCCGCGAGCTTGTCGCGCGGATCCGAGCCGTTTTGCGACGACGGGGTGAACCAGATGAGCTCCTCCCGACCGTCATCGAGGCAGGACCGGTACGCATCGACGTCGATCGACATGTGGTGTCGGTTCGGGGTGAGGTCATCCCCATGCCGCTCAAGGAATTTGATCTCCTGGAGTTGCTCATGCGCAACGCTGGCCGAGTGTTGACGCGCGGGCAGATCATCGATCGAGTCTGGGGCTCGGACTACGTCGGCGACACCAAGACCCTCGACGTACACATCAAGCGGTTGCGGGCGAAGATCGAGGGCGATCCGGGCAACCCCGAGCATATCCTCACGGTGCGTGGCCTCGGGTACAAGTACGACCTCTGACTAGGGGGACTGATCAGGGGGCGCTGGGCGGTTCGGGCGAGATGCCCTCGTAGTACCCAACCGGGGGAACGGTCAGCACCTCGAGTTCGGCCAGGCCCGCATTCGCCATGAACACCTGCACGGGAACGAACCCGCTGGGGGGAATCTCGACGGTGTAGGCGTTCACCCAGCGGCTGGCCCCGGCGCTGTCCTGGCCGTAGCCGAAGGGCACGGCTGCACCAGGTGCGACCTCAACCGCACCGATAGCGGAGGTGCCATCGGTGAACACGGCCGGTTGGCCGGCGATCGACACCTGGGCCAGGGCATCGGGTTGATCCCCGATGTTGACGATCGTCATGATGAGGGTCACCGATCCGGTCTCCTCGCCGCGCACGAGGGTGGCGTTCTCGACCCGGATCCCCCCGACCTGAGCCTGCACGCCGTTGCCGGTGCTCATGGTGTTTTGGGTGTTCGTCGTGGCCTCGAAACCGTTGAAGCATCCCGCCAGGGAGAAGGCCGTCACAGCGGATACGGAGGCGGTGAGGATGCGGGTGCCGAGCTTGGTCACGCGGGTCTCCTGCGGTGCGTCGTCGAGACGAATGAGGGCAACGGAATGTCGCCTACCCCAGCCTATCCGAGCCCCCGGGCGGGGGAATCCCGACCGGGGGCCTCCAGACCCCGTGCTAACCTTGAAGGCCTGGAAAGGGGAATATCTCTATGACCTTCAAGGTTGGCGACACGGTCGTCTACCCGCACCACGGAGCCGCCCTCATTGAGGATGTCGAGGTCCGGGTGATCAAGGGAGTCGAACGCGAATACCTCGTCCTTCGAGTCGCTCAAGGCGATCTCACCGTTCGAGTTCCGGCTGACAACGTCGACCTTGTCGGGGTGCGTGACGTGGTCAATGCCGAGGGACTCGACCGGGTCTTCGAGGTGCTTCGCCAGCCCTATACCGAGGAGCCGACCAACTGGTCGCGCCGCTACAAGGCCAACCTGGAAAAGTTGGCCTCGGGCGACGTCATCAAGGTGGCCGAGGTGGTGCGAGATCTGTGGCGCCGGGAACGCGAACGCGGACTGTCTGCCGGTGAGAAGCGGATGCTCGCCAAGGCACGCCAGATCCTGGTGAGCGAGTTGGCCCTGGCCGAGAAGACCAACGAGGACAAGGCTGAGGCCATCCTCGATGAGGTCTTGGCCTCCTAGGTAGAGCCCTTCAGACGCCGGTGAGCCGCACCGCCGCACTGGTGCCTGCCGCAGGCCGAGGCGAGCGACTCGGGCCCGGCGCGCCGAAGGCCCTTCGCCCCCTCGGCGGTTCTCCACTTCTTGTGCACGCTGTGCGCGCGCTTTCCCTCGCCAGGGGCGTGGATGTGGTCGTCATTGCCGCCCCGGAAGCAGAGGTCGATTCCGTCCGAACCTTGCTCAGCGGAGTGGTGGATGATGCCGAACTCATCGTCGTGTCAGGAGGGGAGACCCGGCAGTCCTCTGTCGCTCGGTCCCTTTTCGCCCTGCCGGAGGATGTCGACGTCGTCCTCGTCCATGATGCCGCGCGACCCCTGGTTCCAGTGGAAATGGTGGAACGGGTCGCCGCGGCCGTCCGGTCGGGCCATGAGGCCGTGATCCCGGTGCTGGCGATGGTCGACACCATCAAGGCCGTCGATGCCGATGGGCGGGTCGTGGCGACTCCTGACCGATCCATTCTCCGCGCGGTGCAGACCCCGCAGGGTTTCCAGCGGACAGTCCTCCAGCAGGCCCATGCCGAGGCGGAGATCGATGACGTGACCGATGACGCCGGACTGGTGGAGCGACGCGGCGTGACGGTATCGACGGTGCCTGGACACGAGGAGGCCTTCAAGATCACCCGGCCCCTCGATTTGGTGCTCGCCGAAGCCGTGCTCACCCGACGAAGGGCCGGCGGTGTCGTCGCCTGAGCCGGCGGGTCGGGGCCTGCGCACCGGCATCGGGGTCGATGTCCACCCCTTCGATCGCGATGACCACCGGCCAATGCACCTCGCCGGTTTGGCGTGGCCGGGGGAGGAGCCGGGTCTCGCCGGTCACTCCGATGGCGATGTGGTCGCCCATGCCGCCTGCGATGCCCTCCTGTCCGCGGCCGGGATGGGTGACCTGGGCAGCCAATTCGGCACGGCCGATCCGCGGTGGGCCGGTGCCAGCGGTCTCGCACTTCTCGGCGAGGCCGCTCAGCGGGTGCGCGCGGCCGGTTGGCAAATTGGCAACATCGCCGTGCAGGTGATCGGCAATCGGCCGCGGCTGGGCCCTCGGCGAACAGAAGCGGAACAGGCCCTGGGTCAGGCGGCAGGCTGCCCGGTGTCGGTGTCAGCGACCACGACCGATGGCCTGGGCTTGACCGGTCGGGGCGAGGGACTGGCGGCGATCGCCACCGCCCTGCTACACCGCTAGCCTGTCGCCTATGTCAGCCACCGACTCGCACCCGGCGATCCCAGAGGCGGCCTACCGGCTGCTCGAGGCCCCCCACTTCGCCGCGATCGCCACAACCCAGCCTGATGGTACGCCGCAGCAGACCGTCGTATGGTTGAAGAGGGATGGCAACGATGTGCTTTTCAGCACGATCCGTGGTCGCCGCAAGACCCTCAACATGGAGCGCGAACCGCGTATCTCGGTGATGGTCTACGACTCGGAGAATCCCTATGCCTATGTCGAGATCCGCGGCACGGTGAGCATGACCGAAGAGGGCGGAGACGATCTCATCCACGAGTTGTCTCACTACTACACCGGTGCTCGGTTCCCCGGAGATGACGGCACGGACCATGTGCGCGTGGTGTGTCGGGTGACACCCACCAAGGTGATCACCCGGGCGCTGTGAACCGGTCTCACTAGTCTTCTCACCGTGAGCCTCCAACTCTTCGACACCGCGACCCGTGAGGTCCGGACTTTCGAGCCGCTCGTTCCCGGTCGGGTATCGATGTATTTATGCGGGGCCACAGTGCAAGCTCCACCTCATGTCGGGCACATTCGGTCCGGCCTGGTGTTCGACATCCTGACCCGCTGGTTGCGTGCATCGGGCTACGACGTCACGCTCATCCGGAACGTCACGGATATTGATGACAAGATTTTGATGCGCGGTGAGGAACTCGGGGAGCCCTGGTGGTCGGTGGCGATGCGAAATGAGCGTGCTTTCGCAGACGCCTACGCCACTCTCGGCTGCATCCCGCCCACCTACGAGCCACGGGCAACCGGCCACATCACGGAGATGATCGACCTTATTGAACGGCTCATCGAAGATGGGCATGCCTACGCCCACGATGGGGATGTCTATTTCGATGTGCGTTCTTTCGCCGACTACGGGGCGTTGAGCGGTCAGCGTCTCGACGACATGCTTCCGGCGGCAGACAGTGCCGTCACGGATAAGCGTGATCCGCGCGACTTCGCGCTATGGAAGGCAGCCAAGCCCGGTGAGCCCTCCTGGCCCACACCATGGGGCCCAGGACGTCCCGGATGGCATCTGGAGTGCTCCGCGATGGCAACGCGATATCTCGGCCCCGTCTTCGACATCCACGGTGGGGGAATGGATCTGCTCTTCCCCCATCACGAGAACGAGATCGCCCAATCCAAGGCAGCGGGCGATGGCTTCGCTCAGTTGTGGCTGCACAACGCATGGGTGACCACGGCGGGGGAAAAGATGAGCAAGTCGCTGGGCAACTCTCTGCTGGTCAGCGAAGTTGTTCAGCGGGTACGACCGGTTGAGCTGCGCTACTACCTCGGGAGTGCGCACTACCGCTCTATGTTGGAGTTCTCCGAGGAAGCGATGGGGGAGGCCGCATCGGCGTATCGCCGCATCGAAGGCTTCGTGCTGCGCGCGGTCGAACGCCTTGGCGAAATCACGCCGGGAGCTCTCCCTCGAGCGTTCGGTGAGGCGATGGACGATGACCTCGGTGTTCCTCAGGCGCTTGCGGTGGTTCATGACACCGTGAGGACCGGGAATGCAGCGCTCGACGCCGGGGATGATGCAACGGCCCGCGCTCGCGCGGGCGAGGTGCGCGCCATGATGGGCGCGCTCGGATTGGATCCGATTGAGTGGTCGGAGACAACCGCGGACTCCGCCCGTATGCATGGCGTGATTGACGTGCTGGTGCGGTCAGCGCTCGATGATCGGGCAGATGCCCGCGGCCGAAAGGATTATGCCGCGGCCGATGCGATCCGAGATCGGCTGAAGAATGCCGGTATCGCCCTTGAAGACACCGCCGAGGGTGTTCGATGGACCCTCGCCGAGGAGGACTGATCGACGATGGCGGGAAATAGTCAGCGTCGTGGTGCGATGCGCAAGGGTGGGACCAAGAAGGGGATGGTCGTCGGTTCGGGCGGCCAACGTCGCAAGGCGTTGAAGGGCAAGGGCCCGACCCCCAAGGCAACGGAACGAACGGGACATCCGGCAGCCCGTCGGGTGAAGGCGGCATCGAAGCGCGCTGCGAACTCGTCCAAGGGTCGAGGTAGTCGAGCCAAGGACGTCCTGATGGGGCGAAACGCCGTGGTCGAAGCTTTGAGAGTGGGAATTCCAGCGTCGTCCCTGCAGGTCCAGCAGTACATCGACACCGATGATCGGGTGCGGGAAGCAATCGAGTTAGCGGCCAATCGGGGACTGCCGCTGATGGAAGTCACGCGCGCTGAACTCGACCGGATCGCTGATGGTGGAGTGCATCAGGGGCTCGTTCTCAGTGTCCCGCCCTACGACTACGCGGATCCCGACGCCTTGATAGGGGAAGCCCTCGCGCCCAAGGGATCAGGGCTCCTCATCGCTCTCGATGGAGTCACCGACACTCGCAATCTCGGTGCGGTGGTCCGCTCCGCGGGAGCTTTCGCCGCGCAAGGGATCATCATCCCGGAACGTCGTTCAGCCGGGGTGACGGCAGCGGCGTGGAAGGCCTCGGCTGGTGCGCTTGCGCGCATCCCGGTGGCTCGCGCAACGAATCTCACGCGCAGCCTCGTGAGTGCGCAGAAGGCCGGCTTCACCGTGATCGGGCTTACTGCGGATGCCCGGCAGTCCTTCGTCGAACTCGGTCCCGGTGTCCTGTCGGGGCCCGTCATCATCGTGGTGGGCAGCGAAGGGCAGGGCCTGGGCCGACTTGTCTCGGAGACCTGCGACCTTCTGGTTTCCATCCCTATGGCCGATGAGCAGGAATCGCTCAATGCCAGTGTCGCGGCAGGAATCGCTCTCTACGCGGTGGTGTCGGCTCGCACATCCTGATCGGACGTTCGCCGTCTGAGTAGTTGGGCAAGCAATGGGAAGACGATCACAGTCAGCGTCCCGGCCGCGACGAGTTCAGCGGCGTCATTGGTCGACATGAGCCCAGCCTGCACCTGGATGCTCGTGACCGCGACGATGATCGGCAGACCGGTTGCGGCATACAGCGACAGTCGAGTTCGGTCGCGCAAGTCCGGCAGGGCCCCGCGGTAGAGGATGAAGGTCGGAACACCTCGGACGAGCACCAGCAGACCGAACACTACGAGCATCGGCCAGGGATTGTCGAAGATCGACCGGACATCAAGTCGGACGCCGGACAGCACGAAGAACACGGGAATGAAGAAGCCAAACCCCATAGCCTCGATCTTGGTTTGTAGAACTGACTCCTCTCCGACGTCGAGAAAGCGACGGAGGATCACTCCACCGATGAACGCACCCATGACGATGTCGAGGCCGAAATCGGAAGCGAGAGCCAGCAGCGCGATGAGCAACAGCATCGTGACCCTGACCACGGTCTGAGATGACGTGTGATGGCTGAGGACCAGATAGCTGCGGAAGCGCCCATCCTTGAGCCGGTGCGGAATGAGGGCGATGATCATCGCGACCAGGCTGAAGGCGGCGAGGGACAGGAGAGCGGCGAACGCATTCTTTGTTCCAAGGAAAACCGAGATAGCCACGATCGGGCCAAACTCTCCCCAGGCGCCGATGCCCATGAACATCCGTCCGAATGGTGTGGTGAGTTCGCCGTTATCCCGCAAAACCGGGAGAAGTGTTCCCATGGCGGTGCTTGTGAGCACGATCGCGAATCCGACGGATTCATCAACCACGCCGAGTGCGGTGAGGGCCAGCGACAGGGCGATCGCGAGAAGGAGAGAGATACCCCATCCGATGCCCGCGAGTCGGCCGGTGCGGCCCTTCAGAACGGCAGTCTCCAACTCCAGGCCGGCGAGGAAGAACAGGAAGCCGAGTCCAAGTTCGCCGAGCAGGCTGATCGCCGCATCGACGGTGATGAGATTCAGGAACTGCGGGCCGAAGATGATTCCAGCGACGATAAGCAGGACCACCTCGGCGAGCCGGATGCGCAGGAACCGGATGGCCAGAGGAACCCCGACCGAGATCGCCATGATGACCAGCAGCGATGACAACTCGACGTTCAGTGCCGATTCCTCCATGGGGCCGAAGACTAGCCCTCCCCAGTTGCGGGTTCGCCGAGGATTGCGGCTTCATCACGCCGCAGGGGGAGAACGCTGGTGAGGTAGTCCTCCCACGCCGGCGTCGACGACCTTCGGGGAGACCTGGACGACACCGCAATCCTGGCTCGTCCGGCGAGCCACTGAGGCTCAGAGCCACGGGGATCAGCCTAGGTGGCATTAGCCTGCCGCTCATGGCTCTGGCGTCCCGGCGTTACCTGATCCTGGCGATTCTCGCCGGAGCCCTCGCGCTGATTTCGCTCGACAACACGATCGTCAACGTCGCTCTCCCGAGCATGCAGGAGTCGCTCGATGCGACGACGACGCAGATGCAGTGGGTCGTGGATGCCTACTCGGTTCTCTTCGCCGGCACTCTCTTGCTCGCGGGAACCCTGTCTGACCGCTTCGGCCGTCGACGGGCGCTGATGTTCGGGCTCGTCGTGTTCGGTGCTGGATCCGCGATCGCGGGATTGGCCACCAGCGCTGAGATGCTCATTGCCTGCCGCGCCCTGATGGGGGTCGGTGGGGCCTTCATCATGCCGTCGACCCTGTCCATCTTGGCTCAGGTGTTCACCCATCCGCGGGAACGAGCGCAGGCGATCGGCATCTGGGCAGCTGTTGCCGGTGCTGCGGTGGGACTCGGTCCGATTGTCGGCGGGATGCTGCTCGAAGTATCCGACTGGCGCAGCGTGTTCTGGGTCAACCCGCCGCTTGCTGCTGTGGTCCTCATGTTGGCCGTTGCATTTGTTCCGGAATCGACGGACCCGGCGAGACCGCGGATCGACGTCACCGGGGCGGTGCTGTCCACCATCGGCCTGATCACGCTCGTGGTGGCCATCATCCAATTCCCCGATGAAGGATTCACTGTCGATCTGGCGCTGATCGGCGGCGTCGCGGCCGTGTCACTCCTGGCATTCGTGTGGTGGGAGCGTCGGACGCCGACCCCGCTGTTGCCGATGACGCTGTTCACCCAGCGGCTGTTCACCGTCTCGATTGTTTCGGTGGCGCTGGTGTATTTCGCGCTCATGGGTGTCATGTTCTTCCTGCCGCAGTTCCTGCAACTCGTCCAGGGCTTCGACCCGCTCGGGTCCGGACTCGCTGTGCTGCCCGGTGCTGTGGGTCTCTTCCTGGCGTCGCTGATGAGCCCACGCCTTGCCAATCGATTTGGGACGCGTCGGATCGTGGTCCTCGGCCTCCTGCTGGTCGCGGTCGGCCTGGCCGCGGCGGTTCCGATCGGAGTGGATGCCGCCTATCTGCATCTGGGTGGGTGCCTGCTCGCCATGGGCCTAGGCCTGGGTCTGGTACTGCCGCAGGCAACCAACGGGGTGCTCGCCAGCGTGCCTCGGGAGCGGGCCGGGCTCGGTTCCGCGGTCAACGACGGCATCGGTGAACTCGGCGGATCCCTGGGCGTCGCCGTCCTCGGTGCGGTACTGGCTGCGGGATATCGAAACCAGGTGAATGCCGATCTCGATGCGGCGGGAGATGCACTCGCTGACGTGCCCACAGCGGTGGTGGATGCGGTGCGGGAGTCACTCGCATCCGCCTCCCTGATCATCCGCCAACTACCCGAGGTGATTGCCGAGCCGGTGCGCGCGGCGACGGGGGAGGCTTTCGTCTCCGGGATGGATACCGCGCTTGCGGTGGGGGCTGTCATCAGCCTGATCGGAGCGGTCGTGGCCTGGTGGGGCTTTCCTCGCCAGGTGGAACGAGTCGACGAGTAAGTCGAGGTGGCAGGGCATGATGGTCTGGTGACTCCTCCCGGCTGGTATCCCGACCCATGGCTGCCCACGCGGTGGCGCTATTTCGATGGCGCGGTGTGGACTGGCTGGGTGCATCCGCCGGATCGCCCGGTGGTTCCGCCGGCGCTGCCTCCGCAAGGACCGATCCCTGTTCTATCCCAGTCGGCTTCCCCACTCCCTCGAAGCGGCGGCATCAATTCTTCGCCGGCTGCCTGGTGGTGGGCGGGCGGCACCTTGGTCGCGGTGCTGGTTGCCACCCTGGGTCTCGCCTGGCTGGTGAATCTCTAGCCCATTCGCGTCACCCGGTAGGGCTCTCCGGCGGTGTCGTATGTCGTCCACTCGCCGATCTGCTCACCTCGAGCGAAGCGCCCGGAGCGCTTGAGGGTTCCATCGCGACGGAACCACTCCCATGAGCCATGCTGCATTCCGTCGCGGATCACACCCGTGTATTCCGTCACACCATTCGAGTAGTAGCGCCTGGTCTTGCCGTTCGCCCGTGGGTATGAGTCGTTGATCTCGGCTAGTCGTAGGGCAATGATCCGACGGATGAGTTTGGTAGGGGTGGCTCGATCCCGATCGAGGTGCACGGTGCCCTTCGTTGTGACCAGCCCCGGAAACTCACCAGAAATCGCAGCGCTCGTTGCAGCTCCCGGGAAGATGCTGTTGTGGTGTGCGAAACCTGAGTAGCTCACCACCTGGTCAGGGCCAACCTTGAACGTGGGCATGCCCCACGCAATCGTTTCGACTGCCCCCGGTAGCAGCGACTGAAGCGTTTCTCGCAACGCCCTGAGGGCAGTTGCCTGGTCCGTGGGGAAGGCATCGATGGCTACCTCTACATCGTGGTTGCTCACGTCGTCATTATCGACCTCATGCGTCGCTGAGACTAGTGTGGACAGGAGGAGGATGAGCGCATGCAAGCCATCGAAGTCGAGTCATTACGCAAGGTCTACGGCGATGTGGTCGCTGTCGACGACATCTCCTTCTCGGTGGAGTCTGGTGAATGCCTGGCCCTGCTCGGACCGAATGGTGCGGGCAAGACCACGACCACGGAGATCCTCGAAGGATTTCGCAAGGCTGACTCAGGATCCGCGTAGGTGCTCGGCGTCGATCCCGCGCACGGGGGAATGGACTGGAAGGCTCGGCTGGGGATTGTGCTCCAGGCTGATCGAGATCTCGGTGAACTGACTGTCCACGAAGCTGTCCACCACTTCGCCGGGTACTTCCCGAACCCGCGCGATCCCGATGACGTGATTGAGGCAGTCGGTCTTACGGCGAAGGCGAAGGCCCGCAACGGAAAGCTCTCCGGCGGACAACGCCGACGCCTCGACGTCGCTCTGGGAGTCATCGGTCGCCCGGAGGTGCTGTTTCTCGACGAGCCCACGACAGGCTTCGACCCGGCGGCTCGACGGGAGTTCTGGAGTTTGATCGATCAACTGAAGTCCGAGGGAACCACGATTCTGTTGACCACCCACTACCTGGAGGAAGCCGAGCACCTCGCGGATCGAGTGGCGGTGATCGCGGCTGGTCGCATCGTCGCGTGTGATGCGCCGGGACGTATCGGTGGTCGAGCCGAGGGGCAAGCGATCGTGTCCTGGAATGAATCAGGGGCGGAGCACTCGGAATCTTCGACCGAACCGACTCGACTGATCGCCGAGCTCTCCCAACGCTTCGGGGGCGAGATCCCCGAGTTGCAGGTGCGCCGCCCAACGCTGGAGGACACCTACCTGCACCTCCTCAAGGCGCAGGAGGAACTGTGAATCGCACGCTGAGCATCGGGCGAAGCCGGATCATCCTCGAACTGCGCCAGTTCTTCCGGGATCGCGAGAGCGCGATCTTCAACTTCATGTTGCCGATGATCCTGCTCGTCATCTTCGGCTCGGTCTTCGCCAATCAAGACATCGGTTTCGAGGACATCACCTTCGCGCAGTATTTCCTCGCCGGCATGATCGCTTCGGGCATCCTCTATACCTCATTCCAGAACCTCGCGATCGCGATCCCGATGGAGCGCGATGATTCGACCTTGAAGCGGCTCGCTGGATTGCCGATGCCGAAAGCCTCGTACTTCATCGGCAAGGCCGGGATGGTGTTCGTCGCTTATGTCGCGCAGGTCATCATCCTGCTAATCGTCGGGATCCTGTTCTTCGGAATATCCCTGCCGAGCACGGCCGATCGTTGGTTCACCTTCATCTGGGTGAGCATTCTGGGGCTGCTCTCGTGCACGCTGCTGGGGATCGCGTTCTCTGTCGTTCCCAAGCAGGGCAAGGGTGCCTCCGCCATCGTGGCCCCGATCGTCCTGGTGTTGCAGTTCACCTCCGGGGTGTTCTTCGTCTTCACCAACCTGCCGACATGGATGCAGAACTTCGCGTCGTTCTTCCCGCTGAAGTGGCTCACGCAAACGATGCGATACGTCTTCCTCCCCGATGGGGCAGAGGTCATCGAGGCCAGCGGGGAATGGCAACTCGGACTCAGTG
>JBDQGZ010000031.1:0-15956 GCA_040265115.1 Candidatus Nanopelagicales bacterium | reverse complement strand
TGCTGGGGGAGAACGATCGACCGCCGCGCTTCCTCGCCAAGGACAGCCTGTGCACGGTGCCGTTCGTCGGCTGGATACTCAAGGACACCGGTCAGATCCCCGTTGTGCGAGGTACCCGTGATGCTGCCCTGTCGGTCCAGGCGGCGGTGGCGCCCGACGCGGTGCTGGTCAGCCTCATGAAGGGCATCGAAATCGGCACATCGCTTCGGATGAGCCAGGTGATCGATGAGGCGACGGGTGCGGGTCTCGATCGCATCGCGGTGGTGTCCGGACCCAACCTGGCGCGGGAAATCGCGGCTCGCCAACCAGCCGCGACGACGGTGGCCTGCGCCGATGAGCACAGTTCCCGCCGGTTGCAGGACGCGTGCACGACCGATTACTTCCGCCCCTATTGGACGACGGACGTGACCGGGGTCGAGATCGGTGGCTCGGTGAAGAACGTCATCGCCCTGGCCAATGGAATCGCGGCAGGAATGGGGTTCGGCGAGAACTCCCAGGCCTCCCTCATCACGCGAGGCCTGGCAGAGATGACTCGATTGGGAGTGGCTCTCGGGGCGGACCCGCTGACCTTCTCCGGACTCGCCGGAGTGGGCGACCTCATCGCCACCTGCACCTCCAGTCTGTCGCGGAATCGCACCTTCGGGGTGAACCTGGGCACGGGCATGAGTGTCGCCGAGGCCACGGAGGCGATGAAGCAGACTTCTGAAGGGGTGAAGAGCTGTCGGGCTATCGCCGAACTCGCAGCAGCCCACGGAGTCGAGATGCCCATCACCGAGCAGATCGTGGCGGTCGTCCACGAGGGTCAGTCGCCCCGGCATATGTTGGCGGCGTTCATGACCCGGTCGCCGAAGGCCGAGCCGGGAATGTCGTCGATCTAGGGAGTTGATCGCTCAGGGCTGGTCGAGGGCCGCACTGAGGTCTGCCCACAGATCCTCTGGG
This sequence comes from Candidatus Nanopelagicales bacterium, assembly GCA_040265115.1. GTDB lineage: Bacteria > Actinomycetota > Actinomycetes > S36-B12 > S36-B12 > M55B157. Next base: position 15,017 of record JBDQGZ010000031.1, on the reverse strand, counting down.
TCTTCGATGCCGACCGACAGGCGGATGAGGGACTCCGGCACCAGGGTGCTCTCCAACGCCCAGCGACGGCGGCGCTCCAGCAGGGACTCCACGCCGCCGAGGCTCGTGGCATGGACCCACAGGCGCACTCGATGGCTGATCGCCTCGGCCGCAGCAACACCGCCCCGTGGTTCGATGGCGATGATGGTGCCCGGTCCGGACATCGTGCGCTGGCAGAGCGTAAATCCTGGATCATTCTCGAGTCCCGGGTAGCGCACTCGCTCAATCGCGGGATGCTCACGCAGGAGCTGGGCAAGTTGGATCGCGGTGTGTTCGGCGCGCGTGCGTCGAAGTGCGAGCGTGCGCAAGCCGCGAAGGGCGAGGAAGGATTCCAGCGCCCCTGGAAAACCTCCGAGCAGTGTGCGTTGCGGCAGCATTCGCTGGGCCGCCTCGGGATCGGCGAACACGAGGGCCCCGGCCAGGAGATCGGAGTGTCCACCAATCATCTTGGTGGCACTGTGCAGCACTACATCGGCTCCATGGGAAAGGGGTTGCTGGCCGAGCGGTGTGGCGAAGGTGTTGTCGCACACCACGCTCGCGCCCTGATTGTGAGCGAGTGTGGCGATGGCGGGGATGTCAGCGATCTCGAGCATGGGGTTCGTTGGAGACTCGACCCACACGAGGTGAGCCCCCCGACTCGCCTTGCCGACCGCGGCGGTGTCGGTGATGTCGACGGTGCGCAGTTCGATGCGACCCTGGTCGGCCAGGGATCGCATTCGGACCGAGACGCCGGTATACGCGTGTCGAGGAGCGACCACGATCGCACCCGGGGGAACAGTGTCGAGCAGCGCACTGGCCGCTGCCATCCCGGAGGAGAACGCCAGGCAATGCCCTCCCTCCAGCGCGCCGATCGCGGACTCCAGGGCGAGGCTGGCGCGCGTGCCGTCGCGGGCATACTCGAGGTCCCCGCCCGCGTGATAGGCCGACGCGGGTTCGATCGGCATGTTGAGCGGTGCTCCGGGCGACCTGGGCGGGCGACCCAGGTGGACGACCGCGGTGTCGACCGACCAACCTGGATCCAGTTCGGCCGGCTCCCCGGCGTACTCCCTGGGTGTGCTGGGGTCGGGCTGATCAAAACTCGGCATGGCGCTGACTGTAGGGCAGCCGGTGGGGATAGCGTCAGCGTCGTGCCCAGGCCGCGAGTAGCCGTCATCTTCGGAGGACGCAGCAGCGAGCATTCGATCTCCTGCATCAGCGCCACGAGCGTGCTCCGTGTCCTCGATCGCTCCCACTTCGATGTGGTCGCCCTGGGCATCGGACAGGACGGCCGATGGGTGGAGATGCCCGATGACCCCGACGACTGGTCGCAGTCACATGGGTCCGGATCAGGGGCGGAGGCTCTCCCGACGGTTCCGCTCGGTGGCACCCGGGCGCCGATGCTGCCGCAGCAACTCCTTGACGGAGTGGATGTCGCATTCCCCGTCCTGCACGGACCCTGGGGGGAGGACGGGACGGTGCAGGGGATGCTGGAGATGGCAGGGATCGCCTACGTCGGCTCGGGAGTTCTCGCGTCGGCGGTGGCGATGGACAAGGGCTTTATGAAGTCCCTGCTCGCCGCGGCGGGTTTGCCGGTGGGGCCCTGGGTCGTCGTGACAGATCCTCAATGGCGAACCGACGCACAGTCCGCCCTCCATCGCATCGAGCCGCTGGGAATGCCGGTGTTTGTCAAGCCGGCCCGAGCAGGATCGTCGATGGGCATCACGAAGGTGTCCGATCCCTCCGGACTCGCTGATGCCATCGACCACGCTCGGACTTTCGATCCGCGGATTGTGGTGGAGGCGCATATCGCGGATGCGCGCGAGATCGAATGCGGCGTGCTCACCGATGGGAAGGGCGGGGCCTTCGCCAGCACCTGTGCGGAGATCCGGGTGCGGGCAGGGCATGATTTCTATGACTTCGAGGCGAAACACCTCGACGATTCGGCGGATCTCATCGTTCCCGCGGATGTGCCGGATGCCGTGCGCGAGCGCGTGGGCGAACTGAGCTGCGCCGCATTCGATGCGTTGAACTGTGAGGGTTTGGCCCGGGTGGACTTCTTCGTCCCGATGGGTGAGGGGTCGGCGGTACTCGAGGGCATCATGATCAACGAGGTCAATACGATGCCGGGATTCACTCCCATCTCCATGTTCCCGAGGATGTGGGCGGCGAGCGATGTGCCTTACTCGCAGCTTGTTGACCATCTCGTGCGTGACGCACTACGACGTGGCGTTGGACTGCGCTAGAGCGGGAGCGAGATCGGTGAGGATCGCCCCCGGTGACGGGTAAGCCGCCGGCACGACAACCTCGACGTAGGCAAAGTCGCCGTCGACAGCATCACCGTCGGCACTCCTGCTCGGATCGGGGCCGACGGGGAGGCCGACCGGAAGGATCGTGGTGAAAACGACGCCGGCTTGGAGATCCTCAGGGAACCAGGGGATGCCATCGACGTCGAACAGCACCGCGGTGGAATCCAGCGCGTCAGGCCGTGGCACTCCGCAGCGCAGCACAATGGGCGGCTCGCCCCAGGCCGCTGTAGCAGGAGAGTCAGGGGTGGTGGGGCGCCGCCCCGAACCATCGACAGAGTCGGGCAGGTTCTCGATGAGTTCTCCGCAGATCGGCGGGGGGTTCGGAGGCGGTTCGATCGCGACCTGACGCCCGCAGCCGGTGATCAGGACGAGAACCAATCCGGTGACGGCAACCGTCGCGGCCCGTGTCAACATGCGAGTGGTGAACGGTCCCGCCTAGTTATCGAGAACTCCCCGGCTAGAGGTTGACGACCGGGCACGTGAGGGTCCGCGTAATCCCGGGGATCTCCTGGATGGCGTGGAGCACGGTTCTGCCGAAGTCATCCATGCTGGGTGCCTCGGCTCGCACGATGATGTCGTAGGGGCCGGTGACGTCCTCGGCGATGCTCACACCGGGGACGGCTGCGATCTGGCGGGTCACATCGACGGCGGTGCCGACCTCGGTCTGCACGAGAATATAGGCCTGTACCGTCACCGGAGATCCTCCTCGTCACTGGGCTGGGCGCGAACGCCTTTCGTCCGCCCACCAGCGGCGGGCTCGACGAGGAGACTAGCGTGATCATGATCGGGCAGGAGGCCAGCCGTGCATTCAACACCGAAATCGACGTCCTCGACCTCTCCTTCGAGTTCGGGTGACGGCGCTGACGCGACCGTGGCCGATATCGGGGAAATCGCGCTCGTGGAACGTGTCGTCGAGGCATGCGGGGGACCTACGGCCGCTGGCCCCCATGTTGCCGAGACGCTCCCGATCGTCGGCGCGGGAGACGATGCGGCCGTGATCCCGGCGCCGGATGCACGCGTCGTGGTGACGACGGATATGGCGGTCGAAGGGCGGCACTTCCGCACCGACTGGTCCGATCCGGAGGACATCGGTCACCGCGTTGCCGCCGCCAACCTCGCCGATGTCGCGGCGATGGGTGCTCGCCCCACGGGGCTCGTGGTCGCCCTGGCACTTCCCGGGAGCACATCGGTGGCGTGGGTGCGGTCGCTCATGTCCGGCATCGTCGAGGAGGCCGCGTCTGTTGGGTCTCGCGTCATCGGCGGAGACATCACGGCGGGTGACTCGATTGTCATCTCCATCAGTGCCCTGGGTGATCTGGCCGGGAGGGAGCCAGTGTTGCGCTCGGGCGTGGAGGAGGGCGATGTGATCGCCGTCGCGGGACGACTCGGTTGGGCTGCGGCTGGGCTAGCCGTGCTTGGGCGCGGATTCCGATCGCCACGAGCCCTCGTCGACGCCTATCGGCGACCCGCGCCGCCTTACGCCGCAGCTCGGGCTGCTGCAGAGGCGGGAGCCCATGCGTTGATGGATATCAGTGATGGTCTGTTGATCGACGCTCAGCGCATGGCCCGAGCTTCAGGAGTGGGGATCTCCCTCGACTCAGCCGTTCTGCCGGTCCCCGAACCACTCGCAGCAGCTGCCTCCGCCTACAACCTCGATCCGCTTCAGTGGATCCTCGGGGGCGGGGATGATCACGCCTTCCTTGCCGCCTTCCCCCCGGTGTCATCGCTGCCTGAAGACTTCCTGGTGATCGGCACGGCGATCCCTGCGGAGGATTCAGCTCAAGGGGTCGTGCTCGTGGACGGTCGCCTCCCGGAGGTTCCCGCCGGTTTCGAGCACTTCCGGCGGTAGGGTGATCGAGACATTCGCGTAGGAGGAGGACCGAAGAGATGGCGGCAGGAGACCAGCACCCCGACGTGCACGACAACCAAGGTCAGACCCCCGCGGCATGGACCGCGGTGATCATCGTGATGGCCGCATTCCTCGTGGGCACCCTCGGCATCGTCCTCGGGCAGTGGGTCATGTTCTGGATCGGTGTGGGCATGGTCGTCCTCGGCGGCATCGTGGGCAAGGTCATGTCGATGGCCGGCCTGGGGATGCCGCGAACCTCGTCCCGGCACTGACTCCCGCTCTGAATCCCACGCCCGAGTCGAAACCTTCGATGTGGTGAATTCCGGGGGTGAGTCAGTCACCGTTCTGGTCGTCGACGACGAACCGGCGATCGCGGATGTGCTGACGATGTACCTCCAACGCGAGGGTTTCAGTGTGCGCGTTGCTGCCACCGGCCCCGAGGCGTTGGAAGTGGTCCGCTCCTGGCGTCCTAGCGCGGTCATCCTGGATGTGGGGCTGCCGGGAATGGACGGCACTGATGTCTGTCGGCGGATGCGCGCCGCGGATGACTGGACGCCGGTCCTGTTCTGCACTGCCCGTGACGACGAAGTCGACCGCGTCCTGGGACTGGAGATGGGTGGAGATGACTACATCACCAAACCCTTCAGTCCCCGTGAGGTTGTCGCTCGCGTCAAGGTGGCTCTTCGGCACAGTCGCGGTCGCACGGATGCGCCTGACGTCCTGAGGGTCGGTCGGGTATCCCTGGATCGAGGTGCTCGCCGCGTCTTCGTCGACGAGGAGCCGATCGAGCTGACGGCGACCGAGTTCGATCTGCTCGCCTATCTCATGGAGAACGCGGGCCGAGTGCTCGACCGCGATCGTCTTCTCGAGGAGGTCTGGGGCTACTCCGCCGCCGCGGGCACACGCACGGTTGATGTCCACGTTGCTCAGTTGCGTGCGAAGCTCGGTGAAGCCAGTCCGCTACGGACCGTGCGCGGGGTCGGCTACAGCGCCGAAGGTTCGGCGTCTCGATGAGCTCCGAGGCGAACCCGACAGCCGAGACCCAGATTCCCCACCGCATGGGCATCGTCGGGCGGATGATCCTGCTCGGCATCGCCGTGGCCGTCGTTGTCGCTGTCGTCGCGGGCTTCGCGGCCTATCCCCTCGTGCGTGACTCCGCGGAGGCACGAGCCCGGAGTGATCTTGCTCGTCTCGCCGATCTCACAGCCACCACCGTGAACCGTGACCCACAGGGTCAATACGTCGTGCCACCCCAGGTCGGATCGGTGCTGCGGAATGAAGAAGTCGATGCGTACGTCGTGTTCCGGGGAACAACGAACCTTCCCGAGGGAGTGACCCGCCAGCAGGTCGATCGAGTCACCTCCGGTCGTCCCGTATCAGCGACGGGCTCCGATTCGGAAGGATCGATCCTCATCGAGGGCAGGCCGCTACAACGGGGCACCGGGGTGGTCCTTGTGCAGCCCACGGCCGTGGCATTCGCGCCGGCCCTCACCGTGCTGTGGCGAGTCGTGGCAGCGTTGGCGCTGGGGATCGCGGTTGCGGTGGTGGTGGCGGTGATCGCTTCGCGGCGCATGTCGAGATCCCTGCGCGAAGTGTCCAGCGCAGCCGATCAGCTAAGCGCAGGGGAGCGAGACGTCATCGTGGAGCCACGTGGCCCCGCCGAAGTCGCGTTGATCGCGGAGTCGATCAATCGCCTGAGCGAGGCGCTCGCCGTGTCCGAGGGGCGACAGCGGGACTTCCTGCTGTCGGTCTCCCACGAACTTCGAACGCCGTTGACCGGACTCCTCGGATATGCGCAGGCGATGTCCGATGGGCTCATCGAGCCAGCCGATGTGGCCCGAACGGGCACCGTCATGGTGGATGAAGCCGAACGCCTGCAACGGCTCGTGACCGATCTGCTCGATCTCGCCCGCCTCGAGGCAGTCGATTTCTCCTTCGATCTTGTTCCCGGGGATGTGGACGCCATCCTCGACCAGGCGGTGGAGGTCTGGCGTGATCGCTGCGCTCGCGTCGGCGTGGGTGTGGAGCGAGAGGGAGGGACTCAGCCCGATGTCGAAGGTGGGGCATCGGAATTCGATCCGATCCTTGCGGAGGTCGACCCAGTCCGGCTGCGCCAGATCATCGACAACCTGGCCGAGAACGCGCTCCGCATCACGCCCGAAGGAGGCCGCATCATCTTCGCCCTAGATCGCCGAGTCGACCCGGAGACCGATAGGCCGGCTGTGCATCTGGAGGTCCGGGACACCGGACCCGGTCTTACTCCGGCGGATATCCCGGTGGCTTTTGTGCCCGGATCCCTGCACGAGAGGTACCGGGGAGTGCGGCCGGTGGGGACAGGTGTGGGCCTCGCGCTGGTGGCGAGACTTGCCCGCGGCCTCGGGGGGCGTGCTGAGGCGGGATCGGCACGCGAAGGTGGGGCGCGATTCGCCGTCATCTGGCCGGCGATTGCGCCCAACGCCTAGGATTGGCGTATGGCCACGGCGACGAGCACGGGGCAGCGTGCCCCTGGGGGGCCATGGCTGATCGATCCGCGTCCGCGGTGGCGGCGCATGCTCACACCCGTTCTCACCATCCTCGGTCTGCTTGCAGCGACGGCCTACGTCCGCGGTGTCGATCCGAACATTCCCGGGCATTACCCCGGGTGCCCGACCCAGACGTACCTGGGGATCGACTGTCCCGGGTGCGGTGGATTGCGTGCCACGCATGCTCTCACCAATGGCGATCTACCCACGGCACTCGATCAGAATCTCCTCGTCGTGGTTGCGCTTCCTGTGGTCGTGTTGCTCATTGCGCTGTGGGTGCGCCGAGCCTGGCGAGGGGTCATCAGCGACCCCTCCCAGTACTCACCCCGGCGAGCCCGGCTGGAACGCGTGGTACCGCTGGTCGTGGTGGCGGTCATGCTGATCTTCTCGGTTGCCCGCAACCTCGTTCCCTACCTGGGATCTGGGGTGGGATAACCCCGGTTTACCCTGGCGTCGTGGGTTCGGTGCTGGACGACATCGTGGCGGGGGTCCGGGCGGACCTCGAGGACCGCATGAGGCAGCGCCCGCTGGACGATGTGAAGCAGCGCGCCGACCGTGTACCCCATGCCCGAGATGCTGAGGCTGTCCTGCGAACCCCCGGGGTTGGTGTCATTGCTGAGATCAAGCGCGCGAGTCCGAGCAAGGGGGCGTTGGCATCGATCGACAACCCCGCGGAACTTGCGAAGGCCTATGAGCAAGGTGGTGCGCGCTGCATCAGTGTGTTGACCGAGCAGCGACGGTTCTCGGGTTCGCTCGACGACCTTCGAGCCGTCCGTTGCGCGGTGGACATCCCGATTCTGCGTAAGGACTTCATCGTCTCGAGCTATCAAATCTGGGAGGCACGCGCCTGCGGTGCAGACCTCGTCCTTCTGATCGTTGCTGCGCTCGAGCAGACCGCTCTGGTGAGTTTGGTGGAGCGCACTCGATCGCTCGGTATGACTCCGCTGGTGGAGGTGCATGACGCGCACGAGGTGGAGCGAGCAGTTGACGCGGGTGCCAGTGTGATCGGAGTCAACGCGCGCAATTTGCGCACCCTGGAGGTCGACTCCACCACATTCGCCGCAGTGGCACCACGAATCCCCGATACCTGCGTGCGCATCGCCGAATCTGGGATCACCGGTCCGCGGGATCTGATCAGTTATGCCGAGCAGGGAGCTGATGCCGTTCTTGTCGGCGAGAGCCTGGTTACGGGTGGTGATCCTCGGTCAGCCGTGCAGGAACTTGTGACGGCGGGTTCGCACCCCGCGCTGCGCCGAGATGGCCGTTCGCTTCCCACAGCGTCATCGGAGGAGCCATGACGGACATCACGGAGGCACCAGGCGTCTCGACGGGTCACTACGGTCCGTACGGCGGCCGCTTCGTGCCCGAAGCGTTGACCCATGCTCTTGACGAACTCGATACCGCCTTTCGGACCGCCGTCATCGACCCTGTCTTCTGCGAACATCTCGATCACTTGCAGCGCACGTACACGGGACGTCCGAGTCTGCTGACCGAAGCGCCGCGATTCGCTGAGCACTGTGGCGGGGCGCGTATCTGGCTGAAGCGCGAGGATCTCAACCACACCGGGTCACACAAGATCAACAACGTCCTGGGCCAGGCACTGCTGACCCAACGCATGGGCAAGTCGCGGGTCATCGCTGAAACCGGCGCAGGTCAACACGGTGTTGCGACAGCGACCGCGGCAGCCCTGCTCGATCTTGAATGCACGGTCTACATGGGCGAGGAGGACACCCGACGCCAAGCGCTCAACGTCGCTCGGATGAGACTCCTGGGGGCTGAGGTTGTCCCCGTCACAGCGGGAAGTCGCACACTGAAGGACGCGATCAATGAAGCGATGCGCGACTGGGTGAGCACTGTGGATCGCACCCACTACCTGCTCGGTACGGTCACGGGTCCCGCACCCTTTCCCGAGATGGTGCGTTATTTCCACTCGGTCATCGGGGCTGAGGCGCGGATGCAGATGCTCGACGCCACAGGCTCCCTGCCGGACGCTGTGGTCGCCTGCGTCGGCGGGGGATCGAATGCGATGGGGATCTTCTCCGCATTTCTCGACGACGATGGTGTCCAGTTGCGTGGCTATGAGGCGGGAGGCGAGGGCATCGACTCGGGTCGGCACGCCGCTCGCTTCGCGATGGGAGCGCCGGGTGTGCTGCACGGGGCGCGAACGTATGTCATGCAGGACGAGTGGGGGCAAACGGTCCCCTCGCATTCGATCAGTGCTGGACTCGACTATCCCGGAGTGGGCCCGGAGCACGCGTGGCTGCACGATACGGGTCGAGCACAGTACGAGCCGGTGACCGACGATGAAGCGATGGCTGCCTTCGCACTACTCTCACGAACGGAGGGGATTATCCCGGCGATCGAGACGGCGCATGCGCTCGCTGGCGCGATGCGACTCGGTCGCGAGCTCGGTCCCGGCGCGAACATCTTGATCAACCTGTCCGGACGCGGAGACAAGGATGTGGCGACAGCGGCGGAGTACTTCGGCATGACGGATGAGGACACACGATGACGGCAGCGGCGTCACTCCCGACGTCGACATCGAGCCCCACTTCAACAATGAGCCGTGCCTTGCGGACGTCGCTGGCGGAGGTCTTCGATCGGACGCGCGCAGAGGATCGAGCGGCACTGATCGGGTATCTGCCTGCGGGCTTCCCCGATCGGGCGACATCCATCCGACTGATGCAGGCGATGGTGGCGGCCGGCGTCGACATCGTCGAGGTGGGACTTCCCTACTCCGATCCGCTCATGGACGGCCCGGTGATCGCGGCTGCCGCCGAGGCCGCGCTAGCAGACGGCACGACGACCGACGATGTGCTAGCGGTCGTGGACGCGGTTGCCGAGACGGGCGCGGCCACGCTGGTCATGTCCTACTGGAACCCCATCGAGCGATATGACCTCGCCAGGTTCGCCGACGGACTCGCTGCTGCCGGGGGATGCGGGGTGATCACGCCGGATCTGACCCCGGAGGAAGCCAGTGCCTGGCGTCTTATCACCGACGAACAGGGGCTGGACCGGATCTTCCTGGTCGCTCCGTCCTCCACCCCCGAGCGCATCGCGACGGTGGTGGAGTCGTGCTCGGGCTTCGTCTACGCCGCATCCGTCATGGGGGTCACCGGTGCTCGGGATTCCATCGCGGGGGACGCTGAGAGCCTCGTGGCCCGGGTTCGCGCGACAACCGATCTGCCGGTCTGCGTCGGGCTCGGGGTATCCACAGGAGAGCAGGCCGGCCAGATCGCCGGCTATGCCGATGGCGTGATCGTCGGTTCCGCCTTCATCAAGGTCATCCAGGCAGCAACGTCTCCTGAGGAGGCGATCGAAGGTGTCACCGCCCTCGCCAGGGAACTCGCCGACGGGGTGCGACGTCGCAGCAGGTGAGATAAGGCTCTACGGTGTGTGGGGCTGACTCGCAGGAGAGAAGATCCCTGCGGGGGCCGACTGTACGAGGGAGATGGGAAGAACGATGGTGAAGAAGAGCGAGGAGAAGTCCACGCGGGAGAAGGCGGCGGCCGCGCGAGCGGCGCAGCAAGCTTCGGAGAAGCGTCGCGAGCGGACGATCCGCATCATCGGTGCTATCGCGGTAGTCGTGGTGGTCGTCCTCATCATTGGTCTCGCCATCATCGTGCCCCGGCTGTCCGGGGACGACTCAGGCGGCGGAGGCCGAGATCTTCCTGATGTGAATCCGGCGGCCGCCCTGCCGACCGGTGTGCTCGGTCCTGATGCCGAATTCGCCTACGCGGTTCCCTACGGAACTGCCGCGGAGACCGCGCCCACCCTGGCGATCTGGGAGGACTTCCAGTGCCCCGCGTGTGCGGCGCTGGAGGAGATCAACGGGCAGGGAATCAAAGACCTCGCCAACACGGGGCAGGTGCAACTGTTCTGGCGACCAACGACCTTCCTCGATCGCAACCTGGGCAACACGTCCTCGGCGGAGGCAGTGTCAGCCTGGGGCTGCGCGATCGATGCTGGCCGGACAGCCGAGTACGCCAACATCGTCTATGCCAATCAGCCGACTGAGGGGGCAGGGTTTACCACCGGCCAGCTGATCGACTTCGGGCTGCAGTCGGGCATTGGGGGCCCTGATTTCGAGACCTTCACCCAGTGCGTCGAGGACGGCACCTACCTCGGGTGGGCGGTGAACTCCACCGCGATCTTCTACGAGGACAACGTCCCGGGCACCCCGACCGGCTATCTCAATGGGCTGCCGCTCAACGGAGGGCAATTGGCAGATCAGACTGAGTTGCAGCGACTGGTCGACGAGGCTTCGGCCAACTGATCTGACGGACGCTGGCGAGTTCGCTGATGATCACGATGCCCGATCTGGGTGGCCTGTGGGCCTTCATCCCGAGCCCGGCACAGTCGGAATGGAGTCTCGGTCCTATTCCGCTGCGCGCCTACGCGCTGCTCATCGTCGCCGGAATCGTCGTCGCGATATGGGTGGGCTCGAGGCGTTATGTGGCTCGAGGCGGGCGGCCCGGGACGATTGGCGACATTGCGATCTGGGCGGTGCCTTTCGGGATCATCGGGGGACGTCTCTACCACGTCATCAGCGACTGGCAGATCTACTTCGGCGAGGATGGTCGGGGCTGGATTGCTGCTCTGCGTATCTGGGACGGCGGGCTCGGGATCTGGGGAGCCGTTGCCCTCGGCGGGGTGGGAGCGTGGATCGGTGCGAGGCGCGCCGGAGTGGCCCTGCCACCGGTCGCTGATGCGATCGCCCCCGGTATCGCTCTCGCCCAGGCCATCGGCCGGTGGGGCAACTACTTCAACCAGGAGCTCTTCGGCGCCCCCACTGACCTGCCCTGGGGGCTCATCATCGATCCGGCGAACCGACCGGCAGGCTATGAGGCTTTCGAGACTTTCCATCCCACCTTCCTGTACGAGTCGGTGTGGATGCTCGCGGTCGCCGGCGTACTGGTCTGGGCTGATCGACGCTTCCGGATGGGCCACGGCCGGGTGTTTGCGCTCTACGTCCTGCTTTACGCGGCTGGTCGGATCTGGATCGAGGCTCTGCGGATCGACACCGCCAACACGATTCTCGGCCTCAGGCTGAACATCTGGACCTCCCTCCTGGTGGGTCTGGGAGCCTTGGCCTACCTCATCATCTCGGCCCGCACGCGACCTGGGCGTGAGGACATGGAGCCCGCTGACGACGAGGAGGCGGGGGAGGATCCCTCTGCTAATCTTGGGGACCCCAGCGGGCCAACGACGTCCCGTCCTTAACGGTTCACGGATCCTCGTGAACCGCGACGAGCGATGAGCGAGGTTCCCATGGTCGCCCCCCTGTCTGCGCGCTTCTCTGACATCCCCCAGGCGCAGGGCCTCTATGACCCCGATGCTGAGCGCGATGCGTGTGGCGTGGCGTTCGTCGCCACCCTCAGCGGGGTTGCCTCCCACGGGATCGTGGAGGCCGCCCTGACCGCGCTGCGTAACCTCGACCATCGGGGCGCCTCCGGCGCGGAACCGGACTCCGGTGATGGGGCGGGAATCCTCCTTCAGATGCCTGATGCGTTCCTTCGTCGGGTTCTCTCCTTCGACCTTCCGGCTGCCGGGCACTACGCCATGGGCATGGCGTTCCTGCCCCCGGGGGAAGCAGAGGCTGTTGCGGCTCGCGCGCTGATCGAGGACATCGTGGCCGACGAGGGTCTGGTGACCCTGGGCTGGCGAGACGTACCGATCAATGATTCATCTCTGGGATCCACGGCGCGTGGAGTGATGCCGCTGTTCTCCCAGGTGTTCATCGCTGCTCCTGATGAGGGCCTCGCCGGAATCGATCTCGACCGGGTGGCCTTCGTGATTCGCAAGCGGGTGGAGCATGCGACCGACGCCTATTTCCCTTCCCTGTCGGCCCGCACCACGGTCTACAAGGGCATGCTGACCACCAACCAGCTCGCGGACTTCTTCCCTGATCTGACCGAATCCGACTTCGCCTCGGCCCTGGGCCTGGTGCACTCGAGGTTCTCCACCAACACCTTCCCCTCGTGGCCCTTGGCCCACCCCTATCGACTGATCGCGCACAACGGCGAGATCAACACCGTCAAGGGGAATCGCAACTGGATGAGGGCGCGAGAGGCAATGCTCGACAGTGACCTCATTCCCGGGGACCTCGATCGGATCTTCCCCATCTGCACACCGGGAGCGAGCGACTCGGCCTCCTTCGACGAGTGCCTCGAATTGCTTCATCTTGGCGGCCGCAGCCTGCCCCATGCGGTGCTCATGATGATCCCCGAGGCGTGGGAGAACCACGAGGAGATGGATCCGGCGCGCCGAGCCTTCTATCAGTTCCATGCCACGTTCATGGAGGCCTGGGACGGTCCCGCGGACGTCTGCTTCACCGATGGCACTCTTATCGGGGCTGTTCTCGACCGCAACGGTCTGCGGCCCGGTCGCTTCTGGGTTACCGATGACGGACTCGTGGTGCTCGCATCCGAAGCGGGCGTCCTCGACCTCGATCCGTCGACGATCGTGCGGAAGGGTCGACTCCAACCCGGCCGCATGTTCCTCGTCGACACCGGAACGCATCGGATCATCGAGGATGATGAGATCAAGGCGGAGCTCGCGGCCGAGGAACCCTACGAGGAGTACCTGCACGCCGGGTTGATCCACCTCGACGACCTCCCCGAACGAGAGCACATCGTGCACACCCACGAATCGGTGCTGCGTCGTCAGCAGACGTTCGGCTACACCGAGGAGGAACTGCGGATCCTGCTCACGCCGATGGCTCGCACCGGAGCGGAGGCCATCGGCTCGATGGGTACGGATACACCCGTGGCTGCCCTTTCCTCTCGCCCGAGGCTGATCTTCGACTATTTCCAGCAGTTGTTCGCCCAGGTGACCAACCCACCCCTCGACGCTATTCGTGAAGAGATCGTCACCTCGTTGTCCAACACCATCGGACCGGAGGGAAATCTGCTCAGTTCCACTCCTGCTCACTGTCGGCAGGTCGTGCTGCCCTTCCCGGTGATCGACAACGACGAACTCGCCAAAATCCTGCACATCAATGCCGACGGTGACCTGCCGGGGTTCGCAGCAGCGAAGGTGTCGGGTCTGTATGACGTCGATGGGGGCGGGGACGCTCTTCGTGATCGCATCGAGGAAATCTTCGATGAGGTCGACCGCCTCATCGACGACGGCATCCGCTTTATCGTGCTGTCCGATCGGGACAGCAACGCTGACCTAGCTCCTATCCCGTCATTGCTCCTGTGTTCGGCCGTCCACCACCATCTCGTGCGCCGCAAGACCCGCACCCAGGTTGGCTTGATCATCGAAGCAGGTGATGTTCGAGAGGTGCACCACGTCGCGCTGTTGATTGGCTTCGGCGCAGCGGCGATCAACCCCTACCTGGCCATGGAGGCCATCGAGGACCTTGCCGCGAGGGGCGTCATCACCGACGTGACCCCCGAGAAGGCGGTGCGCAACCTGGTGAAAGCACTGGGCAAGGGCGTGCTCAAGGTGATGTCAAAAATGGGCGTGTCCACGGTGGGTTCCTACTGCGGGGCTCAGATCTTCGAGGCGGTCGGACTTTCCCACGAACTCGTTGAGCGCTACTTCACCGGCACCACCTCGCGCCTGGGGGGTATCGGTCTCGATGTCATCGCCGATGAGGTGGCGGCGCGACACCGCAGTGCCTACCCCGCGTCGGGTATCTCACCGGCACACCGACGTCTTGAGGTGGGTGGGGAATACCAGTGGCGCCGAGAGGGTGAACCGCACCTGTTCGATCCGGAGACGGTGTTTCGCCTGCAGCACGCGACTCGCAGCAAGCAGTACGACATCTTCCGCGAGTACACCGATGCAGTGGACGACCAGTCCGAGCATTTGATGACCCTGCGTGGCTTGTTCTCACTGCGCGAGGGTGAACGTGAGCCAATTCCGATCGAGGAGGTCGAGCCGGTTAGCGAGATTGTCAAGCGTTTCGCGACGGGAGCGATGTCCTACGGGTCGATCTCTGCAGAGGCGCACGAGACTCTGGCGATCGCAATGAACCGGCTCGGTGGAAAGTCGAACACCGGTGAAGGCGGCGAGGACGCGATTCGATTCGAGGTGATGCCCAACGGTGACAGCAAGCGTTCGGCGATCAAGCAGGTGGCCTCAGGACGCTTCGGAGTCACCAGCGAGTACCTCGTGAATAGCGACGACATCCAGATCAAGATGGCCCAGGGGGCAAAGCCGGGCGAAGGCGGCCAACTCCCGGGACACAAGGTGTATCCCTGGATCGCGAAGACCCGCCACTCGACACCCGGGGTGGGCCTGATCTCTCCGCCGCCCCACCACGACATCTACTCGATCGAGGATTTGGCCCAGTTGATCCATGACCTGAAG
>JBDQGZ010000030.1:0-16029 GCA_040265115.1 Candidatus Nanopelagicales bacterium | reverse complement strand
TCGGGAGCGCTGCCGCAGGCAGCGAGGACGAGGGCCGCCACGCCGATACCCGCGAGGGCACCGATGGATCTACGCACGTGGAACCTCCTGTGAGCGATGGTGCTCGACCGTGGGTGGGTCGAGCCTGATCCGGGCTGGTCGCGGTCGAGATCGACCGCAGTCCCGGGCTTGCGAGAACAGGGTGACCCTACTCGCCCCAGAGGAGTGGGGGGGGCCCAGCCTCAAGGCCGTAACCGATTCGTAGCCCGGAGCCTCCCCGTGCGTCACAGCAGCCTCGGAGATCACATCAGTCCCGAGTGCGGAGTCGTGTGTCCGACTCCAGCAGGTCGACCGACGTGACGCAGGCCACATCGCCAACCCAGACAGGCCGAGTCCCACGATCGCGGATACGCTATGCCCACACCATCGTTTCCCGACGACACTCGAAAGCCGGAGCCGACCAGGGAGGTCACCGTGGCCACCGCCCCCGTGGGCACCCTCTACCGAGGCCGTGAGGGCATGTGGTCCTGGGTCGCCCAGCGCATCACCGGCATCGCGGTCTTCTTCTTCCTCTACGTGCACGTGCTCGACACAGCATTGGTGCGTGTCTCGCCCGAGGCCTACGACATCGTCATCGCCACCTACAAGACCCCGATCGTGAATCTGCTCGAGGTCGGCCTGGTGGGCGCGGTCCTCTATCACGCACTCAACGGCCTACGCGTCATCGCCGTCGACTTCTGGGCGAAGGGGCCCCGCTACCAGCGTCAAATGCTGTGGGTGCTCGTCGGCGTCTGGCTCGCCGTGATGATCCCCGGCACCTACTTCATGATGATCCACACCGTCGAAGCACTCTTCGGGAGCACACCATGAGCATTACCAGCCCCCGTAGTGGTCCTTCACTGGAATCCCCGCGCTCACGGCGCGGCGGTCAGCGCTCCAACTACGAGTTGTACGCGTGGTTGTTCATGCGCGTCTCCGGCATCGTGCTCGTGTTCCTCGTGCTGGGCCACCTGTTCATCATGAACGTCCTCGACGGTGGCGTGCAGCGCATCAACTTCGCCTTCGTCGCAGGACGTTGGGCGAGCCCGTTCTGGCAGATTTGGGATCTGCTCATGCTGTGGCTGGCCATGCTGCACGGCACCAACGGATTGCGCACCATCATCAATGACTACGCGGAGCGGGACCAGACGCGCTTCTGGATGAAGATGCTGCTCTATGTGTCCAGCGCCTTCATCATCATCCTCGGGACCCTCGTGATCTTCACCTTCGATCCGAATATCGGCTGAGAGGACGAACCAAGGCCATGCAGACCCATCGTTACGACGTCGTCATCGTCGGTGCCGGGGGCGCCGGAATGCGCGCAGCCATCGAGTCCACCAAGAGGGCTCGTACGGCCGTGCTCACCAAGCTCTACCCCACGCGCTCCCACACCGGTGCGGCACAGGGCGGCATGTGCGCCGCGCTCGCCAACGTCGAAGAGGACAACTGGGAGTGGCACACCTTCGACACCATCAAGGGTGGCGACTACCTCGTCGATCAGGATGCCGCCGAGGTGATGTGCCGCGAGGCCATTGATGCCGTGCTCGACCTGGAGAAGATGGGCCTGCCGTTCAATCGGACCGAAGAAGGTCGCATCGATCAGCGCCGCTTCGGTGGGCACACCCGTAACCACGGCGAGGCCGCCGTGCGCCGCGCCTGCTACGCCGCCGACCGCACCGGCCACATGATCTTGCAGACGCTGTACCAAAACTGCGTGAAGGAGGGCGTGGAGTTCTATAACGAGTTCTATGTGCTCGACCTGCTCCTCACCGAGGTTGACGGCCAACCGCACGCCAGCGGCGTCGTTGCCTACGAACTGGCAACGGGAGAGATCCACATCTTCCACGCCAAGTCGATCGTCTTCGCCACCGGCGGCTACGGCAAGGTCTGGAAGACCACGTCGAATGCCCACTCCCTCACCGGTGACGGGATGGGTGTGGTCTACCGACGCGATCTTCCGCTGGAGGACATGGAGTTCTACCAGTTCCATCCGACCGGCCTGGCTGGGCTTGGCGTGCTTCTCACCGAGGGTGCGCGCGGCGAGGGAGGCATCCTGCGCAACGCCAGTGGCGAACGCTTCATGGAGCGCGTCGCGCCGACGATCAAGGATCTGGCTCCGCGCGACATGGTCGCCCGCGCGATGGTCGCCGAGGTGCGCGAGGGTCGCGGGGCGGGGCCGAACAAGGACTACGTTTATCTCGATCTCACCCACCTGCCAGCCGAGCAGATCGAGGCGAAGCTGCCGGATATCACCGAGTTCGCCCGCACCTATCTCGGTGTCGATCCGGTGAAGGAACTCGTCCCGGTCTTCCCCACCGCCCACTACGCGATGGGCGGTATCCCCACCAATATCGACGCCGAGGTCCTGAGGGACAACGAGCACGTCGTTCCCGGCCTCTATGCGGCGGGTGAATGCGCGTGCGTGTCGGTGCACGGCGCGAATCGTCTGGGCACGAACTCGCTGCTCGACATCAACGTCTTCGGTCGGCGGGCGGGAATCGCGGCAGCCGAGTACGCCGACAGTCACGACTTCGTCGACCTGCCCAGTGATCCCCAGGGCCGCACCATGGCACTGGTCGAGGGCATCCGCTCGGCCAACGGTGGGGAGCGCATCGCGCGGATCCGCAAGGAACTGCAGGAGACGATGGACCTCAACGCTCAGGTCTATCGCACCGAGGCCACCCTCAAGCAGGCCCTGACCGACCTCGCCGAATTGAAGCGCCGCTACCGTCACATCTCCATCCAGGACAAGGGCGCCCGTTACAACACCGATCTACTCGAGGCCATCGAACTCGGCTTCCTGCTTGACCTTGCCGAGGTCACCGTCGTGAGCGCACTGGAGCGCAAGGAGTCCCGTGGCGGCCACGCCCGCGAGGACTACCCGTCACGCGACGACGTGAACTTCATGCGGCACACCATGGCCTACCGGACTGAGGACGCCTCCGGAGAGACCGGTGTCCGCCTCGACTACAAGCCGGTCGTCGTGACCCGTTACGAGCCGATGGAGCGCAAGTACTGATGACCGCCGATGTCGCCGATGCCCCGGCACCAGAGTCGATCGAAGCACGTGATGTGACGTTCAAGATCCGCCGCTTCATCCCCGAGATCGACGAGGAGCCGCACTGGGAGGAATACGTCGTCCAGGCGTATCCCACGGATCGAGTGCTCGACGCCCTCACTCAGATCAAGGGTGAACAGGACGGCACACTCACCTACCGACGCTCATGCGGACACGGGATCTGCGGCTCGGATGCCATGCGCATCAACGGTCGAAACCGGCTTGCCTGCAAGACCCTCATCAAGGATCTCGATGCCTCTTCTCCCATCACCATCGAGGCGATCAAGGGGCTTCCCCTGGAGAAGGACCTCGTCGTCGACATGGAGCCCTTTTTCGCGGCCTATCGAGAGGTGATGCCGTTCCTCGTGCCCGAGGGCCACGAGCCGACGAAGGAGCGTCTGCAAAGCGCCGAGGATCGGGCCAGGTTCGACGACACCACGAAGTGCATCCTGTGCGCCGCGTGCACCACCTCCTGCCCGGTGTTCTGGACCGACGGACAGTACTTCGGGCCGGCCGCCATTGTGGCCGCCCACCGGTTCATCTTCGACTCCCGCGATGCGGCGGCCGAGAAGCGCCTGGAGATCCTCAACGACAAGGAGGGCGTGTGGCGCTGTCGCACGACCTTCAACTGCACCGAGGCCTGCCCCCGCGGTATCGAGGTCACGAAGGCCATCCAGGAGGTCAAGCGCGCCTTGATCTTCCGCCGCGTCTGACCCAGGCCTACCCTCCTCACGGCCGACCTGGGCGGCGTGTATGCCGCGCCTTCCCTGGCGCACCCGGGTTACCCTGGACCCACCATGCGCCCTTCACGCCTCGGTGCGGGACTGACCGCCCTCGCCCTTGCTGCGGGACTCGCCCTGGCCTCCCCCGCCTCAGCCGCTGAGCCCGTCGGCGGACCGGCACTCACCGGCAGCGGCATCATCGTTGATCCCGGCCCCATTGCCACCCCTCTCCCCGAGGTCGGAGCAACCACCTGGCTGATCGCCGACCTCGATAGCGGTGAGATCCTGGCCGCCCGTGGTCCCCATGTTCAGCGGCCACCCGCGAGCACCTTCAAGACCCTCACTGCACTCACCCTCATCCCCCGGCTCGATGCCGATGAGGTCTACACCGCCACCTATGACGACATCGCCGTGGAAGGCAGCAGAGTGGGTCTAGTCGAGGGTGGCAAGTACACCATCGCCGAACTGTTCCTCGGGCTCTTCCTCCAAAGCGGCAACGACGCAGCGATCGCTTTGGCGAACGCTAACGGCGGCATGGACATCACCATCGCGCAGATGAGCGAGGAGCTGCAGCGGCTGCGCGCCTACGACACGGTCGCGAAGAACACATCCGGACTCCCAGCGCAGGGGCAGGTCTCCAGCGCCTACGACCTCGCTCTCATCGCCCGTGAGGGGCTGCGCAATCCGGAGTTCCTCTCCTACGCCACGACGATCAGCGTGCCGGACTATCCCGGCTACATGCCGGCGGAGCCCGGTGGAGAACGACCCACCTTCACCATCGCCAACCAGAACCCGCTGCTCAACCCCACCGATGGCCGCGCACCCTATGCGGGAGCGATCGGCCTGAAGACCGGCTGGACCACCGAGGCCGGAAAGACCTTCATCGGCGCCGCTCGCCGCGGCGAAACTGCTCTCGTGGTCACCCTGATGAACTTCTCCGGACCGACCTATGACGCAGCCGCACCACTGCTGGACTGGGGCTTTGAAAATGTCGACGCGGTGACCCCGATCGGCACCCTGGTCGATCCGGTCCGATCCACCGATGAAGCAGCGACACCCCTGGTCGAACCCGCCACCGCGGACGCCACGGGCGACACAGCCGGTGGAGACGTCATTCCCGCCGAGGAGCCGGCCACCTCCGAGGTCTCAGCACTGGACACGGCTGCTGCTGTTTCCTCAAACGGCTGGGCCTGGGGGTTGCTCGCCGCGATGATCGTGGGTGTCCTGCTCGTCGTCATGGGGCTGCGCAGCCTGCGACCGCCGCCACCGCGTCCGCGCCGCAACTACGCCGACCGAAATCGAGATGACGCGGACGACCCTGATCCGGCTACTGGGAACCTGGCCGAGGGTCAGCCTTCGTCGATGGAGACGAATCCGACCCGGTCGTAGACCGTCGCCAGGGTGGGTGCTGCAGCCTCTCGGGCTCGATGCGCACCCCTCGTCATCAGACGAGTGAGCTCTGCCGGATCATCCATGAGTTCCTTCACGCGTGCGGCGAACGGACCTGTGAAGGACAGCACCGCGTCGGTTGCCGCCGCCTTCAGGTCGCCATATCCCCGTCCCTGGAGATCAGCCGCTGCCTGCTCCGGTGACACTCCGGTGAAGGCCGCGATCAGGGACAGCAGATTGGACACTCCCGGCTTGTCCACGCGATCGAAGACGATGTCACGGCCGGAATCGGTGACGGCGGTCTTAATCTTCTTGGTGATGGTGCGTTCGTCATCGAGCAGGAACACGCAGCCGCCGGGTGAGGATTTGCTCATCTTGGCGTTCGGGTCGGCGAGATCGAGGATCTTGGCGGTATCCGCGACGATGAGTGCTTCAGGGACGACGAAGGTCTCCCCGAAGCGTGAGTTGAACCGTTGGGCAAGGTCTCGAGTGAGTTCGAGATGCTGACGTTGATCTTCGCCGACCGGCACCCCATGCGGCTGGTAGATGAGGATGTCGGCAGCCTGGAGAACCGGATAAGTAAACAGGCCCACCGTGGCCCGATCAGTGCCCTCCTTTGATGCCTTGTCCTTGAACTGCGTCATGCGACCAGCTTCACCAAACCCGGTGATGCACTGCAGCACCCAGGTCAGTTGGGAATGTTCGGGAACCTGGCTTTGGACGAAGACCGTAGCGCGATCGGGATCGAGCCCGGAGGCGATCAGTTGGGCGAAGGACAGAAGTGTGCGCTGGCGCAACAGCGCCGGGTCGTAGTCGACGGTGATCGCATGCTGGTCGACGACACAGTAGAACGCGTTGTGCGTGTTTTGGAGCTCGACCCAGCGTCGGATCGCCCCGAGGTAGTTGCCGACCTGGAAGGAATCTGCCGTCGGCTGGATGCCGGACAACACACGGGGACGATCATCACCGGTGGGGGTCATGGGCTCATTCTGGCAGTGCGTCGGCAGCGGTCGACGCGGGCTCCGGCGGGGTGAGAGGGGTCACTCGGATTCGGGCGATGCGCCGGCCGTCCATAGCCGAGACCGTAAGTCGGCACCCCTCGGTATCGACCGATGTTCCCACTGCCGGCAGCACGCCCAGTCGGGCGACGACGAAACCCGCAACGGTCTCGTAAGGCCCCTCGGGCAACTCCACCCCTGTTCGGTCCGCGAAGTCCTCCAGGTTGAGCAATCCGTCGACCTCGGAGGCGACAGCGGTGGTCGGCTCGTCGTACTCATCACGGATGTCACCGACAAGTTCTTCCACCAGATCCTCCAGCGTCACGATGCCGGCGGTCCCGCCATACTCATCCACGACGATGGCGAGATGCTGACCGCGCCGACGCATCTCAGTGAGTGCGGGGATGACCGCCTTCGAGCCGGGGAAGAAGGGAACCTTCCGCGCGATCGCTCCCAGTCGCCGATCCCGCTGCGTGTCATCAAGGGTGAGCAGATCTCGGACGTGCACGAAGCCGATGACGTCATCCGCAGAATCGCGAATCACCGGATACCTCGAGTGCGGAGCTTCGGAGACGATCCGGGCCGCCTCCCCAATCGACATGGAGGCGTC
Source organism: Candidatus Nanopelagicales bacterium (assembly GCA_040265115.1). Classification (GTDB taxonomy): domain Bacteria; phylum Actinomycetota; class Actinomycetes; order S36-B12; family S36-B12; genus M55B157. The sequence goes on along the minus strand of JBDQGZ010000030.1, from coordinate 9,234 downwards.
AAGGAACTCCACCTCGGTCCGAGGGAGCAGAACCTCTCGCAATTCGCGATCACCGGCATCGAAGACGTCATCGATGAGGGCGCGTTCCTCCACCGAGAGATCCTCATGAGCCGCCACCATGTCGCGCAATTCCTCACCGCTGATGTGTTCGCGCCCGGTCTGAGGGTTTCCGCCGAGCAGTCTCACTAGGCCATTCGTCGAGACCGACAGCAGCCAGATGAAGGGGCGGGCGAGCTTGGCCAGGAGTTCCACCGGTGCCGCAACGGCGAGAGCCGTCGACTCCACCCGCTGCAGTGCCAACCGCTTCGGCACGAGTTCGCCGACCACGAGGGACACATAGGCGATGAACACCGTGATGAGGATGAACGCAACGACTCCAGCGACCCCCTCCGAAAGACCCCAGTCGACGAACACCGGGGCGAGCGAGGGGGCGATCTGAGAGGCACCGAATCCCGCGGAGACGAATCCCGCGAGCGTGACTCCCACCTGGACGGCAGCCAGGAAACGATTGGGTTCCCGGGCGAGGCTGGCCAGGATGCGACCCCGACGACCGGACTCCGACAGTCTCTCAATCTGGCCCTCGCGGAGGGAGACCAGGGCAATCTCGGCTGCTGCGAAGAATCCGCCGATGAGGACGAATAGCAGGACGAGGCCCAGGTTCACCAGCAGATTGGACACAGCCACGAGGATACGGCCCTCTCAGGAACGTTAGAGATCGACAGCGAGGTACTGGGTTTCGAGGAACTCGTGGATTCCGGCGAATCCGCCCTCGCGGCCGAGGCCCGACTGCTTCATGCCGCCGAAGGGTGCCGCCGGGTCGGAGGCGAGACCCCGGTCAATGGCGACCATGCCCGATTCCATCCGCTTCGCGACCGAGATGCCGCGCCCCTTATCTCCGGCGTAGACATAGGAGATCAGGCCGTATTCGGTGTCATTGGCCATCGCGATGGCCTCGTCATCGCTGCCGATCTCGACGATCGGCACGACCGGACCGAAGACTTCTTGACGAGTGAGCGACGAGCCATGTTGGACTCCGCGGACGACATGGGGGGCGATGAAGGCACCGGACTCCGGGGTATCCGATACCGCCTCCGGGGCGGCTCCCTCGCTGCGCGCCTCGTCGAGCAGGGCAAGAATCTTGTCGCGCTCCCCCACGCTCACCATCGCGCCGAGGTCATTCTCGCGGTCAATGCCCGGGCCGATGCGCAAGCTGCGCAGCGCGGCGCTGAACCCGGTGGTGAACTCGTCGATGAGGGAAGAGTGGACATAGAAGCGATTCGCGGCAGTGCAGGCCGCTCCGCCGTTGCGCATCTTGGCGATCATCGCGCCCTCGACCGCCGCCGCCACATTGGCACCTTCAAGGACGAGGAACGGTGCGTTGCCACCAAGCTCCATCGATGAGGGAAGAACGCGCTTAGCCGTCTGCTCAAGCAGCACCTTGCCGACGTAGGTGCTGCCGGTGAACGAAAGGGTCGCGACCCGTTCGTCTGCGAGGATCGCCGAGGACACCGGCCCGGATGTCGAGGTGGTGACCACGTTCACGACGCCATCGGGCACCCCCGCCCGCTGCAGGACACCGGCGACCCACAGCGCGGTCAGCGGCGTCTCCGCTGCAGGCTTGAGGACGGCGGTGCAGCCCGCCGCGAGCGCCGGTGCAAGTTTCCTCGTCGCCATAGCGGCGGGGAAGTTCCAGGGCGTGATCATGTAGGCCACACCCATCGGCTGATAGGTCGTGATGATCGTCTTATCGCCGGAGGGCGACGAGCGGAATCCACCTTCGACACGCACCGCTTCTTCGGCGAACCACCGGAAGAACTCAGCCGCATAGGTCGCTTCGCCCAACGCATCCCGCCAGGCCTTGCCGTTCTCCAGCACGATCAAACGCGCGCAGTCCTCGACCTCAGCGGTCATGATCTCGAAAGCCCGACGCAGGATCTCCGAGCGCTGCCGCGGCGAGGTGGCGGCCCAGGAGGGGAACGCGTCATGAGCGGCAGCGACGGCGTCGAGGCCGTCCTCGATGCTCGCATCGCCCACCTGGGCCAGCGATGTCAACGACGCAGGATTGATGACGTCGAGATGTGCGGCGCTGGTGAGCCAGGTGCCTCCAATGAATAAGCCGGTGGGGACGCCGGTCGGCAGGGCATCGACGGTCATGGGTTTCCTCCTCGCAGGATAGGTCGAGACGGTCTGGGTACCGTCTCGACCCTGTGGTTGAAGCCTAGTCCTCGAAGGTGATGCTCAACGGGGCGTGGTCGCTCCATCGTTCGGCATAGGTCGGCGCCTTGCCCACCACAGCCTCACGCGCACGGTCGGCCAAGCCGGGAGTGGTCGCCACATAGTCGATGCGCCAGCCGCCATCGGTGTCGAATCCCTTGCCGCGCCACGACCACCAGGTGTAGGGGCCAGGTCCCGGGCCACCCAGCCGTCGTCCGAGATCTGCCCAGGGCCCCTTCGCCGAACCCGCAGGGCCAAACCACTTGTCGAGATAGGCACGTTCCTCAGGTAGGAAACCCGCGTTCTTCAGGTTTCCCTTCCAGTTCTTGATGTCGACCTCTGCGTGGGCGATATTGAAATCGCCGGCGACCAGGACATGTCCCTTGCGACGTGTCGCGCGGCGGCGAAGTGAGGCCAGTCGCGCGTCGACAGCATCGAGAAACCGGTACTTGTCGTCCTGGCGGGGAGTGCCGACCTCACCGGAATGGATGTAGGCGCTCACCACGGTCAATGGTCCGTGCGGGCTGTTGACATCGACTTCGATCCAACGGCCCGACTCCGCGAAACTCGGTTCGCCTACCCCGATGCGAACCTCCGCGGGTTCCGCGCGGGTGAGGACGGCAACGCCATTGCGACCCTTGTCCTCGGATTCTGCATAAGCGAGATGCCAGGCGGTGAGATCACTGTCCGCGAGTTCCTCCGCCACCTGCGCCGGAGTCGCCCGGACCTCCTGCAGGCAGATGACATCGGCCCCATCGGTGGCCAACCAGTCCAGACCTCCGCGCCTCTTGGCAGCGCGGATTCCGTTGACGTTCGCCGTCGTGACCCGCATGGGACTCCCTACCGTGAACTTCGGGTAGTTCTGGCTATGCCATCGCGCGCTGGAGGTTCTCGTCGATCGCGGCGAGGAACTCCTGGGTGGTCAGGTGCCCCTGGTCAGGGCCGATGAGCAGGGCGAGGTCCTTGGTCATCTGACCGGATTCCACCGTCTCGATGCACACCCGCTCTAGTGTTTGGGCGAAGCCAGACACCTCGGGGGTGCTGTCGAGCTTGCCGCGGTGCTCCAACCCGCGCGTCCAGGCGAAGATCGACGCGATTGGATTCGTCGAGGTTGGCTTACCCTGCTGGTGCTGCCGGTAGTGGCGCGTCACCGTGCCGTGCGCGGCTTCCGCCTCGACGGTCTTGCCATCAGGGGTCATGAGGACACTCGTCATGAGGCCGAGCGAGCCGAATCCCTGCGCCACGGTGTCGGACTGCACGTCGCCGTCGTAGTTCTTGCAGGCCCAGACGTAGCCCCCCTCCCACTTCAGGGCAGCGGCGACCATGTCGTCGATGAGGCGATGCTCGTAGGTGATTCCCGCAGCATCGAAGTCCGCCTTGAACTCAGCGTCGAAGACCTCTGCGAAGATGTCCTTGAATCGGCCGTCGTAGGCCTTGAGGATCGTGTTCTTCGTGGACATATAGACCGGATAGTTGCGAGCGAGGCCATAGCGGAATGACGCCCTCGCGAAGTCGCGGATCGACTCGTCAAGGTTGTACATGCCCATCGCGACGCCACCGGCGGGGAAGTCGAAGACGTTGAACTCCATCGGCTCCGAGCCGTCGGCGGGGGTGAACGTCATGGTGAGGGTGCCGGCCTGTTCGATCTTGAAGTCCGTGGCGCGGTACTGATCACCAAAAGCGTGACGACCCACGATGATCGGCTTGGTCCACGTCGGAACGAGTCGCGGAATGTTGTTGATGATGATCGGCTCGCGGAAGATCACACCACCGAGGATGTTGCGGATGGTGCCGTTGGGCGAGCGCCACATCTTCTTGAGCCCGAACTCCTCGACTCGAGCCTCATCCGGGGTGATGGTGGCGCACTTCACGCCGACGCCGTACTCCTGGATCGCATGGGCGGCATCAATCGTGACCTGATCATCGGTCTCGTCGCGATACTCGATGCCGAGGTCGTAGTACTTCAGGTCGATATCGAGGTAGGGCAGGATCAGCTGGTCCTTGATGAACTGCCAGATGATGCGGGTCATCTCATCGCCATCGAGTTCGACGACGGGATTGTCGACCTTGATCTTTGCCACGGTAGTTGCCTTCCTCATTCGCTATTCGTTGAGCGTTCGCTGTGTCGGTATGCGGTGGTGATGTCGTTCCTAGAGCAGGCCGAGTGAGGCGACAGCGTCGCGCTCCTCGATGAGTTCGTTGATCGAATAGTCGATGCGAGCGCGGGAGTCAGCGTCGATCTCCAGGCCCTCCACCCGCTTCCACTCGCCACCCTCGCTGGTGCACGGCACTCCGGCGATGATGCCCTCGGGAATGCCATAGGAGCCATCGGAGATGATTCCCGCCGACACCCAATCACCAGCGGGTGTACCCAGCACCCAGTCGTGAACATGGTCGATCGCCGCGTTGGCCGCGGAAGCAGCTGACGAGGCACCGCGAGCATCGATGATCGCCGCTCCACGCTTCGCCACTGTCGGAATGAAGGTGTCGGCGATCCAGGCCGGATCGTCGATGACCTCGGTTGCTGGGCGCCCACCGATCTTGGCGTGGGTCAGGTCGGGGTACTGGGATGCGGAGTGGTTGCCCCACACGGTCATGTTGGTGACCTCGGTCACCGGCACCCCGGCCTTTTGGGCCGCCTGAGTGAGGGCGCGATTGTGATCAAGGCGCATCATGGCGGTGAATCGCTCCGCGGGGATGTCGGGAGCATGGGCCGAGGCGATGAGGGCGTTGGTGTTGGCCGGGTTGCCCACGACAAGGATGCGCACGTCGTCAGCGGCACCCGCGTTCAAGGCCTCACCCTGGGGCTTGAAAATGCCGCCGTTGGCCTCGAGGAGGTCCCGGCGCTCCATGCCCGGTCCACGTGGGCGGGCACCCACGAGCAGCGCGACGTTGACCCCGTCGAAGGCCGCGCGGGGGTCATCGGTGATATCGATCCCCGACAGGAGCGGGAAGGCGCAGTCGTCGAGTTCCATCGCTGTGCCCTCTGCCGCGCCGAGCGCCGGAGTGATCTCCAGCAGCCTCAGCCGAACCGGGGTGTCCGGTCCGAGCAATTGCCCCGAGGCAATGCGGAAGAGCAGGGCGTAGCCGATCTGGCCGGCTGCCCCGGTCACGGCGACGTTGACGGGTGTGGGTGCCATGTGCGTCCTTCTCCCTCGTGCGCGTTCTCGCGATGGCGGCTCATGCTGCGGCGCCCGCAGAGGCTCTGCGAGGTATCTCGACGTCGAGACAAATCCGCTGTGCTGAGGCTATCCAGTGCCTCTCGCGCTAGGCCGGCGGGGGCACCCACAGGGCGAAGATCAACAACCCGGCCCCCAGCCCCCCGAGAACGATGAGATCGACCGTGCGGCTGCGCACAGCGAGCAGGCCCACCCTTGAGGTGGGCAACACCGCCCGGAGGGCGAAGGCGAGGAGGACCCCGACCGAGAGCAGGATCGATCCAATCCGAAACTCATCGAGGGCCACGAACGCGATGGCAGCCAGCATGACGAGGAGCACGATCGCGATAGGCCACTGCGCGAAGAATCGCCGGCGGCGGGGGCGAAGCGGGGTGACCGGGGCCAGTCCGCGCTGCCCTTCGGACGCTCCGGCGCTCATGGGAACTCAGCCTACGGGCCCGAAGGCCTCGCGTTCGGCTTCCGCGACGACATTGGCCAGCAGCATTGCCCGAGTCATCGGCCCCACGCCACCGGGCATGGGAGCGAGGTGACCCGCGACCTCTGCGACGGCCGGGTCGACATCACCCACGAGCCCCGCCTCGGTCCGCGTGATACCCACGTCAAGAACCGCCGCCCCCGGGCGCACCCAGTCCGGGCCGATCAGTCCGGGAACACCTGCCGCTGCGACGATGATGTCCGCGCGGCGACAGTGCTCGGCGATGTCGTGAGTGCCCGTGTGACATAGAGTCACCGTCGCGTTCTCGGAGCGTCGGGTGAGCAGCAGACCCAGTGGGCGCCCTACGGTCACCCCACGACCCACCACGCAGACCTCAGCCCCATTCAGCGGAACATCGAAGGCGCGCAGGAGCGTCACGATGCCGTGCGGAGTGCACGGCAGGGGGCCAGCGACACCGAGCACAAGCCGGCCGAGATTCGTCGGATGAAGTCCGTCAGCGTCCTTTGCGGGATCCATGAGTTCGAGGACACGATTCGCATCCAGTCCCTTAGGGAGGGGAAGTTGCACGATGTAGCCGGTCACGGCGGGGTCGGCATTGAGATCCTGCACCGCCTGTTCGACCTGCTGCTGCGTCGAGTCTGCGGGCATGTCGACTCGGATCGAGGCGATGCCGACCTCGGCGCAGTCGCGGTGCTTGCCGGCCACGTAGGAGTGGCTGCCCGGGTCATCACCCACGAGGACTGTCGCCAACCCAGGGGTCACACCCGACGCCATCAGAGCGGAAACCCGTTGAGCCAGATCGGCCTTCACCGTCGCAGCCGTCGCCTTGCCGTCGAGGATGATCGCTGCCATGACGCCCAACCTACTCAGGAAGAGTCCGATTCCGAGACTCGGCTCGGTGCATCTTCGGCAAACTGCCCACTGCAACGGCCACAGCAGCGACCACAACACCGACGATCACTTGGAGGTGCAGTCCAGTCTCATCGGCAGGCACGAGAAGGTCCAGAAGAGCCGCACCCACGAGTTGTCCCAAGATCGTGAGGAGAGCGAATGACAGGATGCCGACGACCTGAACGACCCACGCCGCAGTTGCAATGAATAGAACGCCCACGATGCCTCCGAGCAACAGATAGGGGCGATCCCATGGGACAGGTCCGGGATCGACATCACTGAAGACCCACAACCCCGCTGTAACTCCAAGAAGAACAGAGAGCCCTACAGTGAAATTCACCCAGGATGCCGCCATCGGCTCTCTGGACTCCTGTGCCACGAACCCGTTCATCGCTTGCTGAATCGCCATGCCGCCGCCAGCCACCACCGCAATGATCAGAGGAACCACGGCGAGACCTGCGGAGGCATTCCACCGGTCCGATACCGAGATTCCGACCGCCACGGCAGCGAGAACGGCTGACATGACCCTCGCGCCCGTGATCACCTGGACTCCGGCGGGACCCCAGCCGAGTCGATCGACCACCACACTGTTGGTCAATTGACCTGCTACAAGAGCGATCGTGAACACCGCGACGCCCAATATGGGCACGAACAGGGACTGCGATGCCAAGAAGAGAGCCGCAAAGACCCCGCCCATCAATTTCCACCACTCGAGACGTTTCAACCGAACAGAGCCAAAGACACCGGCGAGCGCTCTCCTCAGGCTCGGAATAACCACCACGATCACACTTGCAATGAGAAAGGACAGAAACATGCTGATGGATGCTGACTGGAGTCCATTTCCTGTCTCCAGCGCCAGTTCGCCGTTGAGTCGGCTCTGTCCGGCAGTGAGCGCCCCCACCGCGAACGCCGCACCCGAGCCAAGGATGACTTCACGACGCAAGAGGTAGGCCCTTCGATCTTTGGCGCCATTGAGCAGACGACCCGATGAGAACCGCAACCACTGCGAGGAGGATTCCAGCGATCAAGGCCGGCGTGACCGAGACTCCCGAGGTGGGAAGCACCAGATCCATGGCGAGGGCGCCCGCCATCTGGCCAGAGACTCCGATGACGGTCAACAGCAGGATCCCGAGGTAGCGAACCGCCCAAGCAGTATTTAAGACAATCAAGAGACCGAAGATGGCTCCAAGGTACAGCCACCAGGTTCCGAACCCTTCCGCACGATCAGCACCCAGAGTGGCAGGAATGAGGAGGGAGACCAGGCTCAGAGCGGCAACACCCACCCCGAAATTCACCCCGGCGCCGACGGCCGGCTGACCACTTACGACGGCAAGTCGCCCATTTGCAGCTGCCTGGAACGAGATGGTCAGTCCACCGAGTAGTGCCAGTCCAGCAGCGCCCCAGGCCAGTTCCCCTCCGGCCTCGACAATGAACCGATCGCTCACCGAGACGACCACGGCGACAATGGCGACGATTGCCGCAAAAATCCGGGATCGAGTCAAAGCCCGACGACCGCCCGGACCAAGGCCCCATCGATCGACCGCAAGAGAACTAGTTGTCTGGCCGGCGACCAGGGCGATGGAGAAAACAGCAACCCCGACGAGGGGGCTCACGATTCCCATCAACGTGATCACCGAGGCACCCACGAAACCGCCTACGAACCACCAGAGCCGAACCTGACGTGCCCTGATCGCCTTACTCAAACGGACTACTGCTGCTCGGATTCGAGGGAAGAAGATCACGAGAAGGAGGATGATGGCGAGTTGAACACCCATGTTCACCAGCGCTACACGCATTGGATGCACACCATCAATGGCTAACTGAGCGTTAGCGCGGATCTGCAGATTGACGCCCACGGAGGCTAAGAATGTCGTTGAAGCAGCGATGACGAGGATGCCACGCCGAGGACCTGCAGAGCCGCCTGTCATCGATTCACTTTCAACGCTTCGGACGACAGAACCGCACGCACAGCACTCACACATGAGCACCTTGACTGGTGACCAGTTGTGAGAGCCGTTATGGCGTCAGTGGAAGAAATGTCGCGTCCCGGTGAGATACATGGTCGCCCCGGCGGCCTCGGCTGCTGCGATGACCTCGGCATCGCGTACCGATCCGCCAGGCTGGACGACCGCGCAAACTCCGGCCTCCAGGAGCACCTCGAGGCCGTCGGGGAACGGGAAGAACGCATCAGATGCGGCGACGCTGCCACGAACTCGCTCCTCCCCTGCGCGAGCGACCGCCAGGCGAGCAGAATCGACCCGATTGACCTGCCCCATGCCGACTCCGACGGCCGCGCCTTCGCGCGCGAGCAGAATCGCGTTTGACTTCACCGAACGCACTGCGCGCCAGGCGAAGGCGAGATCAGCCAAGGTTGCCTCATCCGCTGCACTGCCGCAGGCGAGAGTCCACGAACTCGGGTCATCGCCCGGCGCATCCAGAGCATCGACGCCCTGCACGAGCAAGCCGCCGCTGATCGGGCGCAATTCCAACTGCGCTCGGTCGCCGAGGTCCACC
>JBDQGZ010000029.1:0-16216 GCA_040265115.1 Candidatus Nanopelagicales bacterium | reverse complement strand
GTGGAGCCTGAGCACGTCGTGGAGTACTTCGAACCTCTCGTCGATCCGACGCGCCAGGAGGTGTTCCACTTCACGCGGGATTGGCTGCGGGGACAGTTCACGCGCTATGCCGATCTCACTGATCCCAAGGCTTCGCTGGCATTCAAGTTGAACCTACCCGCGGAGTATGTGTTGATTCATCGGGTTCTGCTGGGTGGCATCGCCGTGATGTGTCAGCTCGATGCTTACGTGCCAATGCGCGAGACATTGCAGACCTGGCTGCCGAGCTTCGACTGATCAGGACCACTCTCCCCGCCTCTTCCTTGACTCACCCAACGCCTCAACCATCAGTACTTGTGTGCCCCTGCAGAGTTGCGGAGTTTGACTCATCCACTCCAGACGGCCTCGATCAGTAGCGCGGAGCGACGGACGGTGGTAGGGCGTTCAGTTCGTCGAGGTCATCAGCGGACAACACCACTCCCGCCGCTGCAGCGTTCTGCTCCAACCAGCGTCGCCGTTTGGTTCCTGGAATCGGCACCACATGATCGCCAAGACTGAGAACCCAGGCGAGCGACACTTGGGCTGATGTCGCACCGACGCGCTCCGCCACGCGAGCGACACCGTCGACAATCCGCTGATTCGCTTTCATCGCCTCAGCGGTGAATCGCGGGTTGGCGCTGCGGAAATCGCCGTCACCGATCTGTTGTGATGTCAGTTCCCCGGTGAGAAAACCGCGACCGAGCGGCGCGTAGGCAAGGATGCCGATTCCCCTGTCTGCGCAGTGAGACACGACACCATTGTCGATGTTGTCGCGTGTCCAGATCGACACTTCGCACTGCACGGTTGCCACTGGATGAATGCGATGCGCCCGTTCAATTTCCTCGACGCTCACCTCGCTCATACCCAAATGGCGCACCTTGCCTTCACTCACGAGTTCGGCCATTGCACCCCACGTCTCTTCCACCGGGATGTCTGGGTCGATGCGATGCAGCTGATAGAGGTCGATGGTGTCGACGCCTAACCGTGCACGGGATGCATCACAGGCTGCTCGGACGTGTTCGGGGCTTCCGTCGCGTCCGTAGGTCGTCACATCGATGTTCGTCAACCCGACCTTGGTTGCGATCTGGACATCGTCGCGCAGGCCAACTTCGATGACACATCGGCCGATGATCTCCTCGTTCGTATACGGCCCGTACACGTCAGCGGTGTCGAGCAGTGAGACTCCCAGTTGCACCGCGCGTTGCAGGGTTGCCCGGATCTCATCCGAGTCAGCCTCGCCAACGGAATACCCCCATGACATCGGCATGCAACCCAAGCCGATCGCGCCCACGTGCAATGGGCCGCAGTCACGCTGCAGCATGGGGTGGGTCACTCGCCGGATTCTGGGAGGAGGGATTCAATGTCCTCGCGCAGGGCCTCCGGTTTCGTCTGGGGCGAGTAGCGCTTCACCGTCTTTCCATCCGGGGCTACGAGGAATTTCGTGAAGTTCCACTTCACCATCGAGCCTAGATTGCCCTTGGAGTTCTTCTTGACGAAATCGAAAACTGGATGCGTCTCCTTGCCGTTCACGTCGATCTTCGTCGACAGCGGGAAGCTCACCCCGTAGTTCAGGCTGCAGAATTCCGCGATCTGTTCATCATCCCCGGGCTCCTGATGGGCGAACTGATCACACGGGAAACCCAGCACGACAAGACCCTGATCGGCATAGTCGTCATACAACTTCTGCAAGCCCTCATACTGAGGAGTGAATCCGCACTTGCTCGCGGTGTTGACCACAAGCACAGGCTTTCCCTCGAAATCCGCCAACGACACCTCCTGACCATCGTTGCCGGTGAAGGACAGTGTGTAGATCGAATCGGTGTCGGCCATGCCCTTAGTGTGGCGCAGTCCAGACACCATCACCTCTTCGCCCTGAACCTGACAAGATCACCGCCGTGGAAGCACTGCTAGCCGGCCTCGTTCTCGGACTGGGCTCAGGAGTCTCCCCTGGGCCACTCCTCGCGCTGGCGATCTCCACCACGATGCGTCGGGGGCTGCGAGCGGGACTGCTGGTCGTCAGCGCACCCCTCGTCACCGACACGCTGTTCATCGTTCTCACCGTGACCGTCATCAGTCAGCTGTCTTCAACGATCGTGGCCGGCCTTTCCCTGGTCGGAGCCGCAGTGATCGCCTGGTTCGCCTGGGAGAACGCTCGCGAGGCACGGCATGCCGATATCGCGGCCCTGCGCGCTGAACCGACGCCGGAGTCAGGGAACCGACTGACCCGGCTCACCCGTCATCCTCTGCTGCAAGCCGCGACAGTCAACATCCTCAACCCAGCACCCTGGCTGTTCTGGATCAGCGCGGGCGCTCCCTTGCTCATCGGATTCGCCGACCAGGGCTGGGGTCTCGTCATCGCCTTCCTGGTCGCGTTCTATGTCGCCATCATCGGCAGCAAGGCACTTCTCGTCGTGGCCATCGCAGCGGGTCGTCATCGCCTCAGCACGCGCGGCTACCGCCTGATCCTCGCCGGTGTCGCCATCATGCTCGCCATCCTGGCTGTCGGCTTGGCGATCAGCGGCGTGCGGAGTCTTCTGACCGGCTGAGCGCCGAACTCCGCGACTCCCTACGCGCGAAAACCCTCGTAGAGTGGGGAAGTTTTGTCTTTCAGCGGCAGCGCTAGCCGTACTCCGCCACTATGCCGTCATGAATTCGCGCGACCGAATCGATCCGCAATCCCGTGAGCCCCTCGATGAACTACTCACCATGTTCCCTGGCGGGTTCAACGCTATCCCCGACATCGTGGCCCGCCGCGAGGCCGTCGCAGGCCGGCTCGCCGCCATGACAGCTGATCTCCCGCCCAATGAGGGTGTCGTCACGGAGGACCGAATGGCATCGGGCGATCCTGATGTCGCGGTCCGCGTCTATCGTCCCGCCGGGACCACCGGAGTGCTCCCCGGGATCCTCTACATCCACGGCGGCGGCATGATCATGGGCACCATCGAGGGGGATGACGAGATCGCCTCAATGCTGTGCGAAGAGCTGCAGGCCGTCGTGGTCTCCACGAACTACCGCAAAGCCCCCGAACATCCCCACCCCGCACAGGTCACTGACTGCTACACCGCGCTGACCTGGATGGCCGCAAACAGCGCGGACCTTGGCTACGACCCCGATCGGCTCGCCATCTACGGCGGAAGCGCAGGCGGCAACCTGTGCATCGCTGCCGCGATGATGGCGCGCGATCGTGGCGGCCCCTCGATCTGCTTCATCATGCCCGCGTACCCGATGCTCGACCCGTCGAACACCACCGCCTCCAGCCGCGAGGTCACCGACGTGGGGATTTGGGACCGCGCGGGGAATATCGAGGCCTGGGAATGGTTCCTCGGTGGGAACGAGCCCGATGCGTACGCGAGCCCGCCCCTCGCGGAGGATCTCAGCGGACTTCCGCCGGCTTACATCGACGTTGGTGACGTCGATCTGTTCCGCGATGAGGACATCGCGTTTGTGGCACGGCTGAGCGCTTCAGGTGTTCCAGTGGAGTTTCACCTCAACCCCGGGGCCTACCACGCCAGCGAACGCTTCGCCCCAGACGCCGAGCTCTCCCAGAGAATATGGGCCCACCGACTCGAGGCCTTTCGCCGGGCGCTTACCCCTGGGCGGGGATGACGTAGGCGATAGAGGTGGGGATCTTCTTGGTCCCACCCTCGATCGCGATCGCATTGCCACTCTTGGCCTTCACCTGAACGGTCACCTGGACCGTCGTTCCGCACCCAGCCTTCGTGGACAAGGTGAACGAGGGGATCTCCACCGCAAACGCCGCGTGGTGCTGCTGCCAGGTGATCGTGTAGCCCCGAGCGCCACCCTTCTTCGTCGCCTTCTTCACCGTGCACTTCACACCGCGCTTCGTCGGGATTTGCTTTGCGATGAGCCGCAGGCCCAATGCCGCCTTACCCTGGATCGCCGTCGAGGACGCCTGCCCGCATACATTGGGGTACGCCGGTTCTATGCAGTTGGTGATCGACAAAATCGCGCCCACCTGGATCGGCCCGGTCGCCTCGCTGACATCGAAGGCTTCATTCGATCGGAACGTCGTGCCCGACGCCGCGAGCACATCCTTCGGTCCGGGGACGAGCGCGTCATCAGCCCAATCGGGCAGCGCACTGCTGATCGCGAGCAACGAATACGACTTCTGGCCGGTCTTCTTGCTCACTACCGGGATGGTGCCCACCGCCTGAGCGGAACCGCAGTTGCCCGGGTCGCACATGAAAACCTCGGTCTGGCAGGTGTGCTCTCCGCCCGCCTTCGTCGTGATCACCATGCCGACCGGGATCACGATGGTGCCATCCCCGGGCCACACATTCCGGCCAGCCTCCATCGAATCAGTGAACTTCGATGGACCTGAGCAGGCCACGGTGACACCGATGAAGATCCGGGTCGAGGGGTTGTTCAGGACCAGTTCCGATCCGACGTACCGCACCTCACCGGCACCTCCCGCTGTGAAGTCCTGCTCGAAGACCGTTTGCCGCTCCCCCTTGGCAGGATTCAGCACCTTCATCGCCGGAGTGGTGTCCACCACGGCACCGGACGGGGCTGCCTGGGCTGGTGGAGCAACGACGATGGCCGAGGCCACCAGGGCTGCAGCCGCGACGACCGCAGCGAGGGGAGATAGCGTCACCCGACGAGTCTAGGCCGCTCGTGCGGGTGAAGCGACCTTGAATCGCCCGGATAGGCTGAGCCAGTGGCCGACCGCGACACCTCGCCCGTCGATGACCGGCACCCACTGAGCGTCCTGATGGGCGGGCCCTGGGGCTTCGTCGAATCCATGGGCCCGACCGTGCTGTTCGTCCTGGCCTACTTCGCCTCCGGCAACAACCTCGCCGTCGCCGTCGGAGTCGCCCTCGGTGTCGCCATGCTGCTGGCCCTGCTGAAGGTGCGTCGCGGTGAACGACCCATTCGAGTTGTCTCGAGCCTGCTCGGCGTCGCGATCGCCGCCCTCTGGGCCGCCTACAGCGATGATCCCCTGGGCTTCTTCCAGGTTCGAGTGCTGGCGAACATCCTCAGTGCCCTCGCCTTCGCCGTCTCGATTTTCGTGCGCCGCCCGCTCATCGGGATCATCGTCGGCCCACTGCTCGGCACCGGCATGCGCTGGCGCCAGGATCCAGACCTGGTGCGCGGCTACTCCCGGGCCACCTGGCTGTGGGTCATCCTCAGCCTCATCCGAGCTGCCATCCAGGTGCCCCTCATCGCCGCGGGCCAACTGGCCTGGCTCGGCGCGACGCCGTTCCTGTTCTACGGCCTCGTCGCGCTCACCGTTGCCGGTTCCTGGTGGGTGATGAAGCGCACGCTCCCTTCCGATCACCCCGGGATCCGCCATCCCCAGCTCAGTGAGCCTGGCAGGTAGGGCACCAGTAGAGATTGCGGCCCGCAAGGTCGGTCCACGCCACCTCGTCACCACACACATGGCAGTCCTGGCCGGCCCGACGATAGACATACACCTCACCGCCGTGTCGGTCCCGACGCTTGGCACGACCGGTCGCTCGGGGTGAGTGCTCATCGCGCACGGTATCGATCCGCCCACGCTTCACCCCGTCACGCATAAGGACGACCAGATCCCCCCACATCGCATCGAATTCCGCGCGGGATACGTCATGGCCAGCCCGATAAGGGTCGATCCCCGCGCGATACAGCGCTTCAGCGCGGTAGATATTGCCCACGCCAGCGAACACCTTCTGATCCATGAGCAATCCCGCGATCGGTGCCCGGCTGCGCTGCAACCGAGCCCAGGCGCGCTCCGGATCGGCGTCCCGACGGATCGGATCCGGTCCGATTCGGGCGATGAGCGCGTCACGCTGGTCAGGATCGAGCACCTCGCAGGCCGGGGGTCCGCGCAGATCGGCATAGTGCTCGTCATTGACCATTCGAACCCGGATCTGTCCCCGCGGCTCAGGCTCTGGTGCCTTGCCAATCGTCCACTTCCCGTACAACCCGAGATGGACGTGGAGATATCGGTCATCGTCGAAGGTGAGCAGCAGATGCTTGCCATAGGCATCGCCACGCACCAGTGTCGTGCCATCAAGCAGGTTCGCTCCCGTGGTGAAGCGGCCCTGCGGCGAACTCACCTCGACCGGGGCCTTTCCGAAGGCCCGGCTCAAACGTTTCGCGTGGCGATGGACGACATGACCTTCTGGCACGGTCGCTGAGTCTGCCACCCCTCTCTCGACATGCCATCCTGAACGACGTGGGTGCCGCGCGGAGCAACATCGTCCTGGGCGTGGATGGCTGCCCCGGGGGCTGGATTGGTGCACGGGTCCGATCCTCTGATTCGCGGCAGACGCTCATCGGCTTCCAGATGGTCGATCGCCTCGAGGAACTCACTACCGATCCGCAACTTCGCGTCATCGCAGTCGACATGCCCATCGGGCTTCCCGGTGCGGAGGGCACCCGCGCCTGCGACGTTGAGGCTCGGAAAGTGCTCCGACCCTGCGGCTCACGCGTTTTCCCTGCCCCTGTTCGAGCCACGCTCCCGCATGCCGGCGACTACCCCGCGGCATGCGCGGCCTCGCGGGAGGAATGCGGCAAGGCTCTGAGCAAACAGGGCTGGAACATCCTGGGCAAGATCGCTGAGGCTGATGAACTCGCCGATGATCCTCGACTCGTGGAATGTCACCCCGAAGTCGCCTTCGCCCTCATGGGCGACGGGGTCATCGCAGCATCCAAGAAGACAGCCGCCGGACGCATCGAGCGCATCAGCAGGCTTCGACACTGGCTGCCCGATCTCGCAGACACCGATCTCCCCAGGGGAGATGACGCCCTGGACGCCCTGGCCTGCGCCTGGAGCGCCGTTCGCTACGCGGAAGGCAGGGCGCAGCAGTGGCCCGCCGAGGCACCCCGGGATGGGCGGGGACGACCGATGCGGATCATCGCCTGAGGCGCGTCACAGCCCCAGAAGTGCGCGCGCTTCGGCGAAGGCGGGTTGGGGATCGGTCGGATCGATGTGGACGCAGATCATCCCGACCGACCGGGCCCCCTCGATGTTCACGGGCTGATCGTCGATGAAGACGATGTCCCCCGCCGTCATTCCCATACGCTGCACCATCAACTCGAAGGCTTCCCGATCGGGCTTGTAAACACCGTCGGTTCGCCCTTCCACCATTACCTCGAACTCCCGCAGGATCGTCATCCGGTCGATCCACTCCTGATCATGGAAACTGGTGAGGTCATTGGTGTGGATGCCGACCTTGATCCCGGTCGCTTTCGCATCTCGGATAAGTGACGCGGCCCCCGGTCGGACCAACTCCTGTTCTGTGCCGGCATACAGCGGTTCCATCATCGATTGCATGTCCGCAGATCGCCCGGTCATCTCGGCGAAGCGCTGGGCCTGGATCGCCCAGTATTCGCGCTCGTTCATGTCTCCGGCCTGGAAGGCCTGCCACTCCGGGTCGGCATCAGGATCGAACGGGCCAGTCCAGGCGAAGCTCCCGGCAGGCAGGCCCAGGTTGCGCTCACCGATCGCCCGGAGTTCGAAGGGCGTGAGCAACACCGGCCCGCCAAAGTCGAAGACCAACCCGGCGGGGTGCGACTGGCTCAGTGCTCTTCCTCCTGGATGGTGACCATGTCGAAGCGCACGACCTCACCGAACCAGCCGCAGTCGCCGCACCAGGTCATGAAGACCCGCGAGTCCCCCATCCAATATTCGGTGGCGATGCCGCCGTGCTCATCGAGATCAGCCGCGCACATGGGGCAGTACCGCGGTCGGTCGAGCAGATGCGCCTCGGCATCGGGCATGAACCACGATCCCTCTGGCGGCAATCGGTGCGGGTTGGGGGGCATCTCGGACACACGATGATGGACCGAATGGGTCGAGACGGACTTGTCAGGCACCGGCGCCAGCCTTTTCCTTACTCGCCCAGGCGTTCGAGTGCAGATCTAACAACTCCTGCTTGATCGGGCTGTAGCGCATCGAGCCGCCCGTGATCCACGCCTCGGCAAACTCCCGCTCGGCTCCGAACTTGTCCTTCTCACAGGGCAGGTCGATCCGGTCGTGCGGTTCGCGCACGGTACAGATCGGATCCTCACCGTTAGCGACCTTCTTCATGTTCTCCTTGAACATCTTGCGCAGCATCGCCACCCCGGCGTCAGACCGGCCGAGGTGTTCCTGGGAACGATCGGTGATCGGGCCCTGGGAGACCCACGCCATGACGTCCTGGCCCTCGATGTAGTCGGTGATGAAGCGGCCTTCCTCGTCCCTCCACAAGTACTCGTAGAACACCGGGCGATCCTGCGTTGGCAGGTCGGCGCCCTCGGGAGCGTGGTTGGAGTAGAACAACTTCCAGGTGGTCGTGTCATCGATCGGCACGCGAATCTGCATCTGATCGATCCCCGCGCCACCGACGCGCATGAAGTAGGGGAACACGAGGGGATGGCCGATCTTCCAGTCGTCACCCTCCTCCGTGCCGCCTTCGAGGACGCGCCGCTTCAAAATGCCCCACTCCATTTCATCGAAGCCGGTTTTCATGTGCTTCTTCTGGAACGCTTTCGGGGCATCGAATCCCTCGGTCTCGCCGAGAAACTGGAAGTACTGGCCGTGTAGCCACTCCACGTGGTGGGGATCCACGGAGTTCTCCATGATCTGCAGCCAGTTGCACGGCAAGGTGGTGTAGCCGCAGTCCTTGACACCGTCCATGACGAACACGTCGAATCGCGGTAACTCGGGAGCGGGATCAGGACCGACGTACACCCAGATCATGCCGCCCATCGGCTGGGCCTTACCCGCCTTCTGCTTTACCCGATCCCGGAAATTCTGGTTGTCAGCTTCCGCCGGCTGCTCCAGGCAATTGCCCTCGAAGTTCCACTTCCAGCCGTGGTAGCCGCAGCGAATGCCGTCCTCGTGCACGACTCCGTAGGTCAACGAGGCGCGTCGGTGCGGGCACGCTTCAGCGACGATTCCGTAGCGACCCCCCTTCGGTGTCTTGAACAGCGTCCAGTTCTCGCCGAGCAGCCGGACCGTCTTCGTCGGCACAGCGTCGAAGTCCTCTTCGAAAGCGATGGGATACCAATACCGACGGAGCAGTTCCCCCATAGGAGTCCCCGGTCCGACGCGGGTGAGTTCCTCGTTCTGTTCGACGGTCAGCATCTGCGGTGTCCTTTCCGAATGCCGTACTCGAGGCGAGAAGCCCTTATTTTAGAGGATGAAGGAGGTTCCTGCGGGCAACAAGTCTTGCGTCCCGCCCGCAGGAACCCCCGACGAATTCGGGACTTTCGTCCCCGGGGTCGGATGGTCAGTCCAGGACCGTGACGATCCCCTGCGACCCGTCGACGCGAATGCGCTGACCGGTCTGGATCTTGTCCGTCGCGAAGCCGGTGCCGGTGACGGCTGGGAGGCCGTATTCGCGGCAGACGATGGCAGCGTGGCTCATCATGCCGCCGGTATCGGTCACCGTCGCCTGGATCTTCCCCAAGATCGGTGCCCAACTCGGTGCGGAGAGAGGGGCAACTAGGAGCTCGCCCTCCTGCAGCTCGTTGATCTGATCCGGGCTGAAGATGACCCGGGCCGGGCCTTCGACGAGACCGGGTGAAGCGGCCATCCCGCGCAATTCACCCTCGACGGCGTCGCCTCCACCCAACCAGGCACTGACGCTGTCGGAGGTGATGCCCCACAGCATGACGGTGAACGGCTCAGTGATGACCTCCGGCGGTTCGCCCAGCGCCGGAGTGGGCTTCCACTTCGCGAGGGCCTCGCAAATCCGCTTGCGCTCGGCGATCTTGGGCGGCCAGTACGCCGGGCCCGCCGGCGGCTCCGGAGTCGCCCAGGAGTTGTAGTAATCCCACAGGGCCTCTTCGACCTCGGTGCGCTTGAGGTAGAAGATGTCGTCGGCCTCAGACCAGAAGCCTTCCTTCACGAAGGTGGCCCCCAGCTGACGCATCTTTCGCCAGATCACCGAGTGGCTCCAGTGCTCGACATAGAAGTTGTGGTTCTCCACATAGGGGAAGACTGTCCGCGCCAGTCCGAGCTTTCCTTCGAACTGCTCCCGATCCTCTGCGCTTGACAGCAGTTCGGTGTATTCCGAGACCACCCGATCACGCTCAGCACGAATCGCTTCGATCGGGCGGTTGAGATCCTCCCCAGAGCGAACCTTGTCGATGTAGTTGCGAATGAACTCGAAGGGAACCTCGACGTTTTCGATCCAGATCTTGTCGTGATGATAGAAACCCGACCCGGTGGAGAAGTTGAACCACGGCTCGGCGGACTCCTCGAATGAGGCGATCCAGGCCTGTCCCTCACCGGTGCCCTTGAGGATCTGGCAGGTCGATTCCACATCGCCGGCCGAGAACGCATCGGCGACACCGGAATCGACGGCCTTGCGGGCCAGGCGCTTCAACTCGTCATCGGGCCGGAACAGGTCAACGTCGACGCCCGCCACCATCTTCGCGATGGCCTGATCGGGAATGCTCGGGAAGACGGTCTTGCAGAACATGAAGAAGTCGAGATAGGCGGCGTAGCCGAGGTTGAGGAACTCGAAGTGGTAGTTCCACAACTTCAACCCCAGGCTGACCAGCCGCAGGTAGTTGTCCTGGAGGACGTATCCGGAACCCAGACCGGAACCCGACTTCACGACCGCATCGGCATCTTCGACATCCGGCAAAGGTTCGAACTCAAGGGCCTCCAGTTCGCCCACGAGTTCGCGGATCTTGACCATCCAGTTGTCGTAGAGGTCGTTCCAATTCATGAAGTAGTGACCGGCGCGGTCGGTGAAGTTCGCAACCCGCTCCTCGATGGTGGCCGGATCCGCGGGGACCGGGGACAGGTATCCGTAGCCATTCAGGATGCGATACGCGATCCCGTTCGCTGGGGGCACCTGCAGGTGGCGAGTGTTGTACTGGGATAGGGAAGAGATCGCAAACTCATAGAACGTCGCATCCCAGGGGGTCAGCACGTTGGGCCAGTGCACGCCGTCCTGGAACCAGAACATCGAGTCCTCGAAGTCACGTCTCGCTTCAGAGAAGGTCGAGGAGTACAGATACATATCCTGCCAACCTTCGGCCCCTTCAGGCGTCGGGATGTCGAAGGGGCTGGGGAAACGATCGGCCATGCGGGTGTTCCTCTCTTGATGGTGGGTCCCGAGGGCGGGGTGGTGCTAGTCCTTGCGCGCGTGCAGTGGGTTCATCAGGGTGGAGACGATGCTGCTCATGAAGTCCCCCGACGGCGCCGATGATCCGGACGATGATTGGGCCTTCTTGCTCCACACCGTTTCGGGACGTGATTGGAGCAGGACGACAGCGTCACCGTCGGGTGTGTCCGCGTCGAGTGCCCACTCAATATCCTGCGGGCAGCCGTAGTGCTTCTCAGCGGTCTTTGCCAGGCGCGCGATGGCCTTGATCTGGTCATCGGTGAGGCTAGGCGCCATCGCACGCTCCGGATCGGTCTCGATCTTCTCGACTCGATCTTGCCCGTTCAATACGAACTCGTGTGCCTTATTGGAGATATTGCGCTTACTGATTTCGAAGAGAACCTTGTCGATGAGGAAGTTGTCCGGAGTGATCTCGCCGGACACCACACCTTCACCAAATCCCCACGCGGAGTCGATGCAGATCTGAGACCGATCGCCATCGCTGGGGTTAAGGGTGAACGCAACCCCAGCAGCGATCGGGCGCACCATCTTCTGGATGACGACGCTCATCTCGACGCTGCGATGGTCGTAGCCCATGTCGACGCGGTACGCCGTCGCACGATCGGTGAACAGGCTCGCCCAGCAGCGACGGACCGCATCCACGACATCCTCCGCGCCACGCACCCACAGGTACGTGTCGTGCTCACCGGCGAAGGACGCGTCCGGGGAATCCTACGAGGTCGCCGACGAACGCACCGCGACGGGGATATCGGGTGACGCAGATGCCTTGCACAACTCGGCATAGGCGCGACACAGCGCATCCTCGATTTCCGGAAGCAGGGGCATCGCGACGATCTCCTTGCGGATCGCCTCACAGCGACTCGCCAACATCTGTGTGTCCTCGACATCGAGTCCACCCAGATGGCAGGCCAAGATCGCATCGAGGTCGTGCGCGTCATGGCAGGCGCGGTAAGCGCCGGCGGTCAGCACGAACCCGGGTGGGACCGGCAGCCCTGCCCCGGTCATCTCACCGAGACTCGCGCCCTTCCCTCCGACCTCGGCCTTCATCCCGTCCCAGTAGCCCTCGAACCACATCACGGGATTGATCGGCGACGTCATAGGGTCTCCTCTCTCAGGCTCATCGGTAGCGCGCGGCCACTGAGGCCCTCCCACCAGTCGGGCAGGTCGTCAAGATCGGGGACCTGCACCTCCTGCACTCGATTGCGGTAAGCGATGAACGCCGAATTGCCTTCGACGAGTCGGACGATGACCTCTTCGGTGTTGTAGGGCTCACCGGGGTCGTAACCGAAGGCGCTGATTGCAAAGACGCGGATCGGACCCGAATGGGTACCGACGATGATGCGATCCCCCGGATGCTCTTCCTGGACGCGCTGGATACCAGCCCAAAAACGACGCACTGTCGCTGATGGCGGCTCGAAGTTCAGCATGGGGATCTGCGTCCACATGGTGATCGGATCCGCGCCCCCCTGTTGCGTCCGCCAGAACCGATCGATCTCCACCAGCCAGGTGGGTCGATCCCCCATGGCGAAGCGCTCGTACTTCTCCATCTCGCGCTTGTACAACCGGAAGGCACCCGTGACATCACGCAGGCCCTCGGGGGTCCACACCTGGAAGTTGCGGAACTCCGGCATCGCGGTGACACCGGTGATCTCAGCGGACCTATTCCACATCGTGAGACCGTCGAGCAGACCCTTCTTGATGCCCTCGGAGGTCTGCCGTGCCCGGTTGGTGTCGGCGCACACGATGTGGACGCGCTCACCGTCCTTGATCGACTTCGAGATGTCGAAGCCTCGGCGGTGCACCTGCCAACTACCCAGCGGGGTAAGGCCACTCTCGGTGGAATATCCCTGGGTCTCTCCGTGGCGAATGATGTGCACCTGGGTCATCACCCGTGGGCCGGCTTCTTCGGCCGACCCGGGCACGATCTCCTTCGTCTTGGTGATCTGGGAATAGGCTCGGGTCACCCCGAGGTCCTGGCCCTCCCATTCCGGGACTGGGGCCTCGAGGTCGTTGGCGCCACTGCGCCGATCCCGAAATCGACGCAGATAGAGCGGGGTTTCATCGGTCGTCGTTCCCGGTTCCTCAGGCCCGTGATGACGCATTCCGCCACGGGATTCCCGGTCGAAATATCGCTGTAGGTAGGCCGGTGGATCCGTTCGCTCAGTGCGTGGCAGCGACACGCGCTGCTCCACCTCACCGGGGTGGATCTGTGCGTCAGTCATCTCAACCGACTCCTTCCTACTGTCAGGCCACTGATGTGATCAGCTGTGCACCGTGAGGAATCGCTGGTTGACGACCCCGTCGTAATAGAAGATGGCGCGCCCCATCTCCGCCTCGGTCCAGGTCACCGGTGGTTCCTCCGGATCGACGACGTACCCGCCGGTGAACACCTCGTTCCGGTTGCCTGCGGGGTCGAAGAAATACAGGCAGTGCCCGCGTGTAGCTCCGTGCCGAGTGGGGTTTGTCTCGATGTTGACACCGTGATACGCCAGCACATCCGCGGCGTCGCGGATGGCATTCCAATCATCGACCCAGTAGGCGAAATGGTGCAGTCCTCGGTCCTGTCCGGTCACCAGTGCTATGTCGTGAGAGCTGTGCGAGTGCTCCAACCAGGTGGCCACCTGGAACCCGTCATCACCGAGGACCTGCTCGGTGAGGTGGAACTCCAGCACCTCCTGCAGGAAGCGGGTGTTCTCACCGACGTCCTCACAGGTCAAGAAGATGTGGTCGAGGCGCGGGGGCGCGACTCCGACGAGGTTGAGCGGCTTGGGCGGGGGGTTAGTCAGCGGCAGGAGATTGCCCACCTGTTCCATGCCGTGGACCAGCTCCATGACATGCCCGCTGGGCATGAGGAAACGGATAGCCTCACCATGCCCCGGACCGATCTCACCCTTGGCGAACCACTCAACCTCGACCCCCGCGTCCTTCAGGCGCCGGGCGTAGTAGTCCAGGTCCTCGAGGAACTGCACCTTCCAGCCGAAGTGGTTCAGCCCGTACGTGGGCTCGTAGGTGAGGATCACCGAATGGTGCTGATGTTCGTCCCAGCACTTCAAGAAGACCCGCTCGGACTCCCGTGCAGTTTCGTACATCCCGACAACCTCGGTGTAGTAGGCAGTCGCGAGTTCGAGATCCGGCACCCGGATCTCGACGTGGGACAGTCTGAGGATTCCCATGATCAGCTCCCGCTCCTACGTGTGCACCGACATGAAGCGCTGATTGAGTTCGCCCTCGTAATAGAAAACCGCGCGGCCGATCTGATCCTCGGTCCAGGTGATCGTCGGGAAATCGGGATCGGGTCGGTAACCCCCGGTAAAGACCTCATTGCGTGTCCCCAGCGGATCGAAGAAGTAGATGGTGTTTCCTCGAGTGATGCCGTGGCGCGTGGGACCTACATCGATCTGGATCCCGTTATACGCCAGCACATCCGCTGATCGACGGACATGATCCCAGTCGTCGAGCCACCAGGCGAAATGATGAAGCCCACCATTCTGGCCCGTCACGATGGCGAGGTCATGAGGACTATGCGAGACCTCCATCCACACCGCAGACTGATGCCCCTGACCATCGAGCAACTGCTCGGTCGTGCGGAATCCAAAGACATCCTCGTAGAACTTCGCTGAGTCGCCGACTTCCTCCGCGGTGACGAGCACGTGGTCAAGGCGCGGCGGCGCGATGCCTCGCAGGCCTTCGACGAAGGGATTCGGATTGATTGAGGCCGTCGCGCGGCCGATCATCTCCAGATCGTGGACGAGTTCCATCGTCTGCCCTGATGGAGTCTCGAACCTGATCGACTCCCCCTGACCGATGCTCTCTCCCTTGCTCACCCGCTCGACCGGGAAGCCGTACTGCGAGACCTTCCTCTCGAACTCAGCCAGGTCGTCTTCACGCTCGACCTTGAAAGACATCTGATCGAATCCGACCCGGGGGCCGTAGGTCAATCGCAGGGAATGGTGATTGGGCTCATCCCAGCACTTCAGGTACACCGAGTCCTCATCGCGCTCGGTCTCCAGCAGACCGATGACCTCCGTGTAATAGGCCGTGGCCAGGTCGAGGTCGGTCACGGTGATATCGACGTGGGCGAGGCGCTGAAGTCCCATGGGCTGCCATCCCTTCCAATCTCGCAGCAATGCTCCGATGGGTCCCGGACGTTAGATTGAAAGTGTCCCGCATGGAAGCACACCGTCCCCCATGGCGGAACATCCACTGCTACCGTCCCCGCATGGCGGAAGGCCCCCGGACCTTGGACGGCCCCGAGCAGATGCGCTCGGCGATGGCCGACTACGTGCGTGCGCTGCACCGCGCCTATCTGGACGCAGGAGCCCCCCTGCCACCTGGTGATCGGGCAAGATTGCCTCTGCTGCAGGCACAATCGTTGACAGTTGCTGCTGTGGGGACCCGCTATCTTCACGTGATCGGAACCACCGATGCCCTGCCAGCACCGGTTGGACCGGAGATCGGGATAGCCGATCGCATCGATGACATCGACTGGACCCTGCGCTTCTTCGACCCCGTCGTCGCTCCCGGCCTCGGACTGATCGATGAGACCGAGAGCCCCGCCTCCGACCAGGTGCGCCATACGCTCGGAATCCGCACCGTGGTCTATCACCTCACCGTGCCGCCGGGCAGCGGTCTGACCCCGCACCATGCTCTCCATGCCGGGACCGGCCTGGCGCACTCCCATGCGGCCGCTGATCGTGACTATTCGACCCTGGCCGGCCTCCGCCCCACAAGTGGTCCCCTGATTGCAGAAATGCATGCGGCCTACGTCAATCAACTCCCCCGGGCGCACCTACTCCTCGCACGGGAACTCCTTGGTGGTGAGGGCATCAGCGCACCGGCGGACGATCTCGATGCCGTGCGTCGCGAGGCACTCCAAGCAATTCGAGGTGGGACTTCGTGAGCACCCCGAAGCCACGCGAGAGTTCGACCTTGTCGAGTGTCCGCAATGCGGCACGTGTCTTGAAGGAGTTCTCGGGAAACCGCGAACTCGGCGTCACTGAGTTGTCCCGGCGACTCGGAATCGGTAAGAGCACCGCACACCGACTCGTCAACACACTCGCTGCCGAACGGCTCCTCGAACAGGATCCCGACACGGGCGCCTACCGGCTGAGCCTCACCATGTACGAACT
>JBDQGZ010000028.1:0-17017 GCA_040265115.1 Candidatus Nanopelagicales bacterium | reverse complement strand
GGGTGGGGTGTTCACCAGATCCCGCGCGGGGATTGCCCAGGCAGCCATCGACGCCGCCGCTGATCTCGACATCTCCATCGAGGTCCTCGACGAGGAGGATCTCATCGAGGGTGGATTCGGGGGCATCACCGCTGTGGGACAGGGATCGGCGAACCCACCGCGCCTAGTCTCCATGCGCTACACCCCTGCCGAACCCGTGGCCTCCCTTGCCTTCGTCGGCAAGGGCATCACCTTCGATTCGGGTGGACTCTCCCTGAAGCCTCCGAAGGCGATGGAGACGATGAAATGCGACATGAGCGGTGCTGCCGCAGTCATCGCCGCGGTCACGGCGATCGCACGCATGGAACTGCCCGTCGAGGTCGTCGGCTGGATCCCCACCGCGGAGAACATGCCCAGCGGAAAGGCGCAGCGCCCTGGCGACGTGATCACGATCTACGGCGGGCGCACGGTCGAGGTTCTCAACACCGACGCCGAGGGCCGACTCATCCTGGCCGACGCCCTGGTACGCGCTACGGAGGACTCGCCCGATCTCATCGTCGATGCCGCGACGTTGACCGGTGCTGCCGTCGTCGCCCTGGGGGATCGCACCGCCGGGATCATGGCGAATGACGACCACGTGCGGGTCGCGGTCTGGGAGTCCTCCCAGCGCGCCGGGGAAACGATGTGGCATGTGCCCATCCCTGAGGAGTCCCGCGGAACCCTCGACTCCCACATCGCCGACATCAAGAACATCGGTGATGGCAAGGGCGGCATGCTCTCCGCTGCCGCGTTCCTCCGCGACTTCATCCCCCAGGGAACGCGATGGGCCCACCTGGATATCGCCGGTCCCGCCTTCAATGACGGTGGTCCGCACGGATACACACCCAAGGGTGGGACCGGGTCGGCCGTTCGCACCTTTATCCAGTTGGCGATCGACGCGGCACAGGGGCGCCTCCCCTAGCGCGGTCGCGCACCCCGCGTGGAAGGATGTGTCCCATCGACACCCGAATCCTTCAGTGACGAGGAGCCCATGACCAGCGCCGATTCCACCAGCGCCGACATCGTCATCCTGGGCGGGGGCAGTGGCGGCTACGCCTGTGCTCTGCGCGCCTCTCAACTCGGCCTATCGGTCATCCTCATCGAGGCCGACAAGCTGGGCGGCACCTGCCTGCATCGTGGTTGCATTCCCACCAAGGCGCTGCTCCACGCGGCCGAGGTCGCTGATGCTGCGCGCGACAGCGGCCACTTCGGCGTCAAGGCGAGCCTCGAGGGAATCGACATGCCCGCGGTGAACTCCTACCGCGACGGCGTCGTGGGTCGCCTCTACAAAGGCCTGCAGGGCCTGGTGAAGAGTCGCGATGTCACCTACGTCGAGGGGTACGGCCGGCTCACCTCCCCCACCACGGTGGAGGTCGACGGCACCACCTACACAGGCCGTCATGTCGTGCTCGCCACTGGCTCCTACGCGCGCAGCCTCCCCGGCCTCGACATAGGGGGTCGGATCATGACCTCCGACCAGGCGCTGAACCTCGACTATGTGCCCAACTCCGTGATCGTGCTCGGCGGAGGCGTCATCGGCGTGGAGTTCGCCAGTGTGTGGCGCTCCTTCGGCACCGATGTGCGTATCGTCGAGGCTCTGCCTCGGCTCGTGCCTGCTGAGGATGAGGCCATCTCGAAGGCATTCGAGCGGGCCTATCGCAAGCGTGGCATCGCCTTTTCCACCGGTGTGCGTTTCGCCTCGGCTATGCAAGATGACCGTGGCGTCCACGTCACTCTCGAGGACGGGACCACGATGGAGGCGGATGTCCTCCTCGTGGCGGTCGGCCGTGGCCCACGCACCGAGGGCCTGGGCTATGAACAAGCGGGTGTCGCGATGGATCGAGGGTTCGTCCTCGTCGACAACTACCTCCAGACGAACGTGCCGGGCGTCTTCGCCGTAGGCGACATCACACCGGGCCTTCAGTTGGCCCACCGAGGCTTTGCCCACGGCATCTTCGTCGCCGAGCATATTGCCGGCCTGAACCCGCGCCCCATCGATGACGTCACGATCCCCAAGGTCACCTACTCCGAGCCGGAAATCGGCTCGGTGGGTCTCACCGAGGCACAGGCTCGCGACAAGCATGGCGACGACAACGTCACGGTCTATGAGTACAACCTCGGTGGAAACGGGAAGAGCCAGATTCTGGCCACCACCGGATTCATCAAGCTCGTGCAACTCAAGGATGGTCCGGTCATCGGGGTCCACATGATCGGCTCACGTATCGGCGAGCAGATCGGCGAGGCCCAGGCCATCGTGAACTGGGAGGCCTACCCCGAGGATGTGGCCACCCTGATCCATGCTCACCCGACCCAGAACGAGGCGATGGGCGAGGCCCACCTCGCACTCGCTGGCAAGCCCCTGCACGCACACGCCTGACGAACACCCGAACGTCCCGTCCGATCCCCCGGGCGGGTCACGACGAAGGAGATCTCCATGCCGGTTCCGGTCACGATGCCCCAACTAGGGGAGAGCGTCACCGAGGGCACCGTCACCCGGTGGTTGAAGAACGTCGGCGACACCGTCAACGCCGACGAGCCCCTTCTCGAGGTCTCCACCGACAAGGTCGACACCGAGATCCCCGCACCCGCCAGCGGTGTCCTACTCTCCATCGACGCACCCGAGGACGCCACCATCGAGGTCGGCGGACGCCTCGGACTCATCGGTGTCGCCGGGGCTGTAGCGCCGGCACCCGCCGCACCTGTCCCGGCTCCCGCGGCCGTGGTGCCCCCTGTGGAAGCGCCGACCGCTGCACCCGCACCGGAGCCGACTCCCCCGGCTCAGACCCCCGCAGCTCCGACATCAGCAGCCTCAGCCGAACCCTACGTGACTCCCCTGGTGAGGAAGTTGGCGTCGCAGCACGGTGTCGACCTCACAACGATCACCGGCACCGGTGTCGGCGGACGGATCCGCAAGGCCGATGTTCTTGCTGCCGCGGAAGCCACCAAGGCACCTGCGCCGGCAACTGCGGCTCCTGCTGCGCCCGCCTCCGCGGCTGCCGCCGTCCCCGCCCCCTCCCCGGAGGTCGCGGGACTTCGTGGCACCACCGCTCCCATGAGTCGTCTGCGCCGGGTCATCGCCGAGCGGATGACCGAGTCGCTCCGGGTCTCGGCCCAGCTCACGACGGTGGTCGAGGTGGATGTCACCCGGATCGCGACCCTGCGCGACAAGGTCAAGGCGGACTTCGAGCGCCGTGAGGGCGTGAAACTGTCCTTCCTGCCCTTTTTCGCTATCGCCGCGGTCGAGGCACTCGCGGCCTACCCGCAGGTCAACGCCTCACTCGATATGGCCGCCGGAACAGTCACCTACCACGGTGACGTGAACCTCGGTGTCGCCGTCGACACCGACCGGGGCCTGCTGGTTCCCGTCGTTCGTGGGGCCGGAGACCTCAACGTGGCCGGGATGGCCAGGCGAATCGCCGACCTCGCGGATCGGACCCGCACGAACAAGGTCGCCCCCGACGAGCTCTCCGGAGGCACGTTCACCATCACCAACACCGGCAGCAGGGGCGCCCTGTTCGACACCCCCATCATCAACCAGCCGCAGGTGGCGATCCTGGGCACGGGCTCGGTCGTCAAGCGCCCGGTCGTGGTCGCTGACGAGACCGGCGGCGACGTCATCGCGGTTCGGTCGATGGTCTACCTCGCCCTGACCTACGACCATCGCATCGTCGATGGAGCCGATGCCGCCCGATTCCTCTCCGCCATGAAGGTCCGACTCGAGGAAGCCGCTTTCACCGACCTGGGGGCCTGATGCGCGTCGCCGTCACCGGAGCATCGGGCCTCATCGGTTCCGCCCTTGTTCCCGCCCTACGGGAACGAGGGCATGACGTCCTTCGCCTCGTGCGCAGGGCCACGAGCGCCCCGGATGAAGTTCGCTGGGACCCCGAAAGCGGCGAGGTCGATCTCCCTGCGCTCAACGGAGTGGACGGTGTGGTGCACCTCGCGGGCGCTGGTGTCGGCGACAAGCGCTGGACCCCGGCATACAAGCGCATGATCCTGCTGTCTCGAGTCAATGGGACCGACACGATCGCTCGCGCGATGGCTCACCTCGAGCCAAAGCCGAGGGTGCTGGTGAGCGGCTCGGCGATCGGCTACTACGGCGACACCGGCGATCACGTGTTGACCGAGGCATCGCCACAGGGCAGTGGATTCCTCGCCGATGTCGTGGCGCAATGGGAGGCTGCTGCGCAGCCCGCCCGGGACGCTGGCATTCGCGTGGCCTTCGCCCGGACCGGCCTTGTCGTCAGCGATGAAGGCGGTGCCTGGAAGAGGCTGCTGCCGATCTTCCGACTCGGACTGGGCGGGAAGATCGGGTCCGGATCTCAATATTGGTCGTTCATCTCGCTGCGCGATGAGGTGACCGCGCTGATCACTCTCCTGGAAGACGAGTCCTACTCCGGCCCGGTGAATCTCACAGCTCCCACACCGGTCACCAACGCCGATGTCACCGCCGCGATGGGTCGTGTGCTCGGTCGACCGACGATCCTCCCGGTCCCTGCCTTCGCCTTGAAGATCGCCCTCGGGGAGTTCTCCTCCGATGTTCTCGGCAGTCAGCGCGTTCTTCCCGAGGTGCTCGAGGGCCATGGGTTCGCCTGGGCCGATCCGAGCATCGACGACGCGATCAGGGCCACGCTCTAACCCCCACCGAACACCACGGCAGCGATGATCCAGGTCACTGCTGATGACGCAGCCGCGACAAGCAGGGTCGATCTGGTGGGGCGCGGCACAGCGATAGGGGATGTCCGGCGCCTGGCACGCGGCCGCTCCCTCTGGTGATGTCGTTGCCGCCGCAACTGTGCCACCGGATCGACGAGATGACGCGAATCGTCGAGGTGGTGCGAATCGCCAGGGTCGGGCTGGGGTCGGCGGCGGGCCCAAGGAGACTCACCTCCCGGATCCCACGCGGTCAAGCGGGGATCATGCGAGCCGGAGTCGGTCGTCACACGTCTGCTCATGGGGTGATCCTGGCCTGAACCGACCCTCTGCTGCAGAGTCCATCCACAGGCAGGGGTCATCACGGGCCGACGAGGGTTTCCGGGAGTGCCCTTCGCCTGGACCGCGATAGCGTCGGTTCCGTGACCGACGCCGATCGCCTCCCGCTTCCCGCGCGCAGCGATGTCGTCGTCGTCGGAGCAGGACTCGCCGGACTTGCCGCGGCCCGCATCCTCACCGCCGCCGGCATCGAGACCTGCGTCCTCGATGCCTCCGACGACGTCGGTGGTCGAGTCCGCACGGATGTCGTCGACGGATTCCTCCTCGACCGTGGCTTCCAGCTCTACAACCCCGCTTATCCCGAGGGCGAGCGCGTCTTCGACCACGCAGCGCTCGACCTGCGCCCATTCGTTGCCGGAGCCGAGGTCGTCCTCGGAGATCGCCGAGTCCGTGTCGCTGATCCGCGGCGGCAGCCGACGTGGGCTCTCGACACCCTCACCGCACCCCTCGGCAGCATCATCAGCGAAGTCAGATTCGCTCGATACGCTCTGTCTCGGGCCCTACGATCCCCCACCGCGTTGCGCGCCGAGCCTGACATGTCGACGCAGCAAGCACTTCGCGAAGCCGGGATCGACGATGCGATGCTCGAGCGATTCCTCCGGCCGTTCCTCAGCGGTGTCTTCTTGGAATCGGAACTGAGCACATCTCGGCGATTCGCCGACTTCGTCATCCGCTCCTTCGTCACAGGAACACCCTCGGTTCCATCCGCGGGCATGGGAGCACTGCCGCGCCAACTCGCCGACGGACTTCCCGGAGTAGTCCACACCCGCACAGCCGTGACCGAGGTGTCTTCCGGTGGTGTTCGTTCGTCGCGTGGATCGATATCCGCTCGGTCCGTACTCATCGCCACAGACCCGCGGACCGTCACCCAACTAGCACCAAATGTTGTTGTGCCGCAGGGTCGTTCGGTGACGACATGGTACTACAGGGCCGATGTGCCCGGGTCGCAGTTGTCCTCGGGAGCCGGAGTGCTGGTCTTGGACGGATTCGCTACCGGGCCGCTGGTCAATGCCGTCGTCATGTCGAATGCGGCTCCCAGTTACGCACCTTCGGGACAGACCCTGGTCTCTGCGTCAGCCCTCGGCGTCCACCCCTCCTCGGCAGACGATGGCGTGATCCGCTCCCATCTGGCGCATCTGTTCCGCGTCAACACCTCGGGTTGGGATCTCATCGCCGCCTACCCCATCGACTATGCGCTGCCCGCGATGACCGTGCCGCTCAACATGCGCGGGAAGGTTCGCGTCGATGACGGGGTCTATGTGGCCGGCGACCATCGGGACACGGCCAGTATCCAGGGCGCCCTCGTCAGCGGACGCCGCGCAGCCAACGCGATCATGCATGACCTTCGAGGAGGAACACGGTGACGACCCGACGCATCCTGGCTACCAGCGCTGGATTTCTGGCGACGGACCGCTGGGGGGTGATGAAGCCCGGGCCGATGCTGATCGACGCCCTTCAACGCACAGGTGCGGATCGGCCACGTGTCTGCCTCGTGATGACCGCCAGCGGGGATGACACGTCCTACCTGGCCCGGTCCTACGCTGCCCTGGGAGACCTGGGGTGCGATGTGGATCATCTCGCGCTGTTCACCATGCCCAACCGGGATCCGGAGGAGATCCTTGCGCGGAGCGACCTCGTCTGGGTCGGTGGTGGCAGCGTCGCGAATCTGCTCGCCCTCTGGCGGCTGCACGGCGTCGACCTCGCGATGCGAGCCGCGTGGGAACGCGGCACCATTCTCGCCGGAGTCAGCGCCGGATCCATCTGCTGGCATGTCGGTGGCCCTACCGACTCCTTCGGACCCACCCTGGAGGTGGTGACCGATGGGATGTCGCTCGTGCCCTTCGGCAACGGGGTTCACTACGACAGCGAGGAACAGCGCCGCCCCCTGCTGCACTCCTGCGTGGCAGAGGGCCGCTTGCCGACCTCCTATGCCACCGATGACCGCATTGGGCTGTGGTACGAGGGAGAGAACGCGGTGGAGGTCGTCACCGATCGTCCCGACGCCGACCCGCAGACGGGACCGGGGGCCTACCTCGTGGAATCGGTCGGCGGGGCCGCGGTCGAAACGCGGCTACCCGTCGGGTCGATCCGCTGAAGTCTCAGGCCTGGATCGGCCCTGTCTTCGCCTCGGGGAAGTAGTTCTGACCGATTCCCGCCTCACGCTTGGGAATCATCACCGAGCGAGTCCAGGACACGATCTCGTCCCCATCCTGGTTCAAGCCGCGCGTCTTCATCGTGATGATGCCCATGGTGGGCCGTGACGAGCTTTCGCGCTTGTCAGTGCACAGGCTCTCGGCGTAGAGGGTGTCGCCGATGTAGACCGGGTGAGTGAGCTTGATGTCGGTCCAGCCAAGATTGGCGACCGCATTCTGGCTCATGTCGATCACGGAGAGTCCGAGGACGAGGGCCACCGTGAAGCCGGAGTTTACGATGACGCGCCCACCTGTGATCGGGTTCGACTTCGCCAGATGAGCGTTGAAGTGGTTCTGGTTGGTGTTGCAGGTCAACTGGGTGAACCAGGTGGAGTCCGCCTCGGAGATCGTGCGGCCGAAGGGGTGCTGGTAGACATCCCCTACCTGGTAGTCCTCGAAGAATCGGCCGAGCTCGGCCGGATGCACTGTTGTCATGAGCCCGAATCCTGTCGCATGAGTCGAATCTGATCTCCCCCGGGGTGGCGTCGCGGCTGGTGACGGGTGAGAATCAAGGGTGACCTCCTTCGCGACGGCCGGGACCGAGGCCGAATTCTCTGCCGACGCGGGGGGCTCGAGTGCCCAGACCCTGCACGCCGTGACCCGCATCGGCCAGGCGGTCTGTGAGGTCATCTCCGGCAAGCCGGAGGCGGTGCGCACGGCCCTGGTCGTCCTGCTCGCCGGTGGTCACCTGCTGATCGAGGATGTGCCCGGTGTCGGCAAGACGATGCTGGCCAAGTCCCTCGCCCGCAGCCTCGGCTGCTCGGTCCGACGGATTCAGTTCACCCCTGACCTGCTGCCCAGCGACGTTGTCGGGGTGAGCGTGTTCAACGCCGAGACCCGGGATTTCGAGTTCAAGCCCGGAGCGGTCTTCGCCCACGTTGTGATCGGCGATGAGATCAATCGGGCGTCACCGAAGACCCAGTCCGCCCTGCTGGAGTGCATGGAGGAGGGCCAGGTGAGCGTCGACGGCACCACCTATCTCCTCGCACAGCCGTTCATGGTGATCGCCACGCAGAATCCTGCCGAAATGGAGGGCACCTATCCCCTTCCCGAGGCTCAGCGTGATCGATTCATGGCACGCATCACTATGGGCTATCCCGATGCCGATGCCGAGATGCAGATGCTTGAGTCCCACGGTGGCATGGACCCCCTGGCGGGCATCGATGCGGTTGCTGACGCGAGCGACGTGAAAGCGATGGTCGAAGCCGTCCGCGAGGTGCACGTCTCACCCGCACTTCGCCGGTACATCGTCGACCTGGTCCAGGCCACCCGATCCGATCCACGCATCCGCCTCGGTGCCTCACCCCGAGCTGCCTTGCACCTGCTTCGCGCCTCCCGCGCGAACGCAGCACTCGCGCAGCGCAGTTATGTGCTCCCCGACGATGTCCAGCGACTGGCCGCACCCGTCCTGGGACATCGCCTCATTCTCACCACCGATGCTCAGGTCTCACGCATCGACGTGGGGCAGGTGATCGGGTCGATCCTCGATTCAGTCGCTGTCCCCGCGGGTCCGTGACCCGTCGATCCCCTCTGCACATCCTGCGCACCATCGCAGGATCCCTCACGCTACGCGGGAAGGGTTTGCTTGCTGTCGGACTCGGGCTGGCCGCCGGAGCCGTGCTGTCGGGCCAGCAGGATCTGCTCAGCGTCGCACTCCTGGTCATGGCCCTTCCCGTTCTGTCCTGGATCCTGGTGTCGCGCACCGGATTCACTCTGGGCTGCACCAGAACCGTCTCGGAGCATCACGTCGCTGTCGGCGACTC
This sequence comes from Candidatus Nanopelagicales bacterium, assembly GCA_040265115.1. Lineage (GTDB taxonomy): Bacteria > Actinomycetota > Actinomycetes > S36-B12 > S36-B12 > M55B157. Next base: position 8,052 of record JBDQGZ010000028.1, on the reverse strand, counting down.
ATGTGAACTGTCCCTGACAATCGAGAACCTCGGTCAACGTCGAACCTCGACGATGCTGCTCCTCGAACACCTCCCCAACGACCTCGGCCCAGCCCCGCACCGCATCGCCCCTCCCCTGCGTCCCGGTGATCTGCGGCGGATCACCGCAACAGTCACGCCACACCGGCGGGGTCGTTTTCGAATCGGACCGCTGTCGGTGATCGGGGTCGACCCACTCGGATTGGTCCGCCTCCGACGGTCCTTCCGGAGCACGGACACCATCCTCGTCACTCCGAGGGTCGTGCCTCTATCGGCGGGTAGCCCACATGCCGAACATGTCGGTCATGGAGACGCCGCCCTGGCCGCCCTCGCGGCGCGCGGGGATGACGATGTGGTTCCCCGCGAGTACCGGATCGGCGACGACCTTCGGCGCATCCACTGGCGGGCCAGCGCGCGCACCGGGCAGATGATGGTGCGGCGCGAGGAACTGCCCTGGACGCGACAGGCCACCGTCGTGATCGACGACCGTCTCGAACAGCACGTCGGGGAGGGGATCGACGCCAGTATTGAAGTCGCCCTGAGCGCCGTCGCAAGCATCGGTGTTCATCTTTTGCGAGCCGGCTTCGACCTCCGCGTGGTGGGCCTTGACGGCGCCACGGTAGTTCCGCGTTGCTCTGGTCGGGAGGGGGAGTCCCTGCTGCTGGACACCCTCGCGCTCGCACAACCTCGCCCCCAGCCGGTCGAGCCCACGGCACACCCCTGGCAGGGGGATCTCGTCATCGCGGTGCTCTCTGCCAGTCCTGAGATGGGGTCGAGATTGGGAACCCAGGCCCCTCGTCGCAGCGGCGATCTGGGTATCGCCTTCCTCCTCGATCCCGCACAGTGGGGAGAGCCCGACGCGGACATCGACCAGGTCATGCGTGAGGCACTCGCAGGTCATTGGCGTTGTGTGGCACTGCATCGACCCCTGTCCCACCGCGAGAGTCCATCAACCGGCATCACCGAGGCCTGGACACAGGCGCTGCACGATGTCACCACTGAGGCGGTGGTCCGCTGATGACCTACGCGACCACCCGCGGATTGTCGAATCCACGAGTGAGCGGCTGGCGTCGTGGCCAGCCCATCACCACTGCTGCCGCCGGCCTCGCCACGATGACCGCGTCCTTGAGCCTGCTGCCGTTGTTCGACAGTCCCGCGTTCTTGGTCTCGACCCTCGTTGCCGTGGTCGCCGTCGCCATCACAGGCTATGGGATGCGGGCAGTGGGTCTGCCGGTCATCGGTCAGCCCATCGCGACGACGCTCGCGTGGCTCACCGTGCTCACGTGGATGTTCGCTTTGTCTGCAGCCGCCTGGTTCGTCTTCCCTGGTCCAGCCGCGATCGATGCCTTACGGATCCTCGCTCAGGAGGGGCTGGCCTCGGCTGAGACGCTCGTCGCACCCGTACCCGATGAGCCCGGCCTGGTCCTGCTGGCTGCAGGTGGTGTCGGCATCGTCGCGATCGCGGTCGATGCCGTTGCCGTCTCCCTGCGGTTGCCTGCTGTGGCGGGTGCGCCCTTGATCGTGCTGGCGTCCCTGCCCATTGCGGTTTTGCCTGAGGGACTCCCCTGGTGGCTGTTGCCGGTCAGCGTGAGCGGTTGGCTGATCCTTCTTGCCGTCGATGCTCGCCGATCGGTCCTGGACTGGGGACCGCTCGCCAGTCGGCTCAACCCGGGGCAGAGTCGCGGGCGCACCGCCGGCCCGCGAGCCCATCCGCGGCGCCGGGGGCTCGGCCGGGTTGACCCTCGAGTCGGTCTCGTCGCCGCGGGCGCCGTCGCCATTGCCCTTGTTGTTCCGGCCGTGATTCCCGGACTCGGGGAGCCGGTGTGGGGAACAGGACGCGGGGCAGCTGTCGCGGGTGGGATCGCGAACGGTGACGGACCGGTGAACCTCGACCCCTTCGTGTCCTTACGTCGCAGCCTGGTCAATGAGTCGAGCCGGGAGATCCTGCGCTACACCACTGATGCCGAGCAGCCGGGCTACCTGCGCATGGTGACCCTGACGGAGTTCGACGGTGTGACGTGGGGGCCGGAGGATGCTGGGCTGCGCATTCCGCTGACCCAACCCCTGCCGCCCCCATCTCGCAACGAGGATGTCGAGGTCCAGGTCAACACCTACAGCATCGAGGTGGGCGAGTTGATCAATCCACAACTCCCACTTCCCTATGCGGCGACCAGCGTGCGCGGCCTGCCTGAACCACTATCGAATGCGTGGGAATGGGAGCCCGCGACGCGTACGGTGCTGGGCGAGGGAACAAGTGCGGAGGGCCTGTCCTATGTGGCCACGGCCTACGACGTTCAGCCGACGCGGGCCCAGCTTCGACAATCCGTGGAACCCGTCTCCGCCGAACTGCAGGCGCTCACCTCGCTGCCCAACGATCTGACCCCCCTGGTCAGCGAGCTCGCGCGCGAGGTCACCGCCGGTGAGAACTCACCGTACCGACAGGCTGTTGCACTGGAGAAGTGGTTCACCGTCGACGGCGGATTCACCTACAGTACGTCCCTCGATGCGGGTGCAGGCGATGACCCGGTCGCGGCCTTCCTGCTCGAGCGCATCGGCTACTGCGAGCAGTACGCCGCCACGATGGCACTCATGGCCCGCAGCCTGGGCATCCCAGCACGAGTGAACGTGGGGTTCACCTCAGGCGCGCAGGGCGAGGACGGCGTGTGGTCAGTGCAGGGACGCAATGCCCACGCGTGGCCGGAACTGTGGTTCGACGGCATCGGTTGGGTGTGGTTCGAGCCCACTCCCCGCAGTGATGGGGATGCCGGGGTCGTGGCACCGTCGTATTCCCAGGTTCCCGACCGTAGCGAGTTGGCACCGGCGGACCCACCCGCACCTCCACCGGTCGATGTGGATCCCGGCATCAGTGCTGACGGACAAGGCACCGACGCAACGGAACTCGCCGGCCTGCTCTCCATCCTTCTCATCGTGACAGCAGTGGCCGGGATCATCGTGTTTCCGGTCCTCGCTCGAACCCTTCGTCGACGTCGACGCACCAGCGGGACTGCCATCATCGAGGGTGCCTGGGAAGAGCTTGTGGACACGTGCGCGTCCCTCGGCTGGCGCCCTGACCGGGAGATGACACCGCGCTCCTTCGTGGGCTGGCTGCGGGAACGTCTCGACCTCACCGACGACGATCGCCAGGCACTTCTTCGGTTGCTGTGGTGGGTCGAACAGGAAAGATACGCCGGTGGGCTCAACTGTGACCGACTCCCGAGCCCGGATCAGGTGCGAGGACAACTGGCGCAGGTGGAGCGGGCCATACAGCGACAGATGACGCTGACTGACAGAGTGCGTGCGTGGTGGCGAATCAGTTCGAATCGCGCACCGAAGACGGCTACGAGTTCTGACCGGGACCTTGTTCGCGCCGGCGCTGCCAACGATTTTCCAGCCGGTCCATGAAACCGCTGCTCGGCTTGGGCTTGCTGGCCCGACCGACCTGACCGGGCCCTTCCGGAGCACCACCCTCGTCGCCGCTCTCCCCGCTGCCGCCACGAGACCCGGGTCGCAAGCCAAGGTAGGCGAGCAGGGCACCGAGCACCATGACAGCGAAGCCGGCAACCCCGAGGGGAATCAGCGGGATGATCGCGCCACCGAGCAGGATCGCGACACCACCGAGGAAGACGATGACGCCCAGGGCGGCGCGACCACGACTGGCACGACCGCTGGAGGCGCTGCGAAGCGAGGTCGCAAACTTCGGGTCCTCGGCATAGAGCGCTTGCTCCATCTGCTCCAGCAGACGCTGCTCATGCTCGGATAGCGGCATCGCCGACCTCCTTCCCGCCCCTGGTCCATTCGCCGGGGGAGTTCTGTAGTGCGGCCCCAGCCTACCTGCCGATCATCGCCGACGCGAGATACCCGCGTCCGGATCGTGACCATCCGGTGATCCTTCGGGGGGAGGGACCAGGCGTGCCGGGCGTACCACCCCCGATCCGAACCGGGCTCGGAGGGCATCTGCGGCCTGTTCGGCAGCCCGCCACTCCCCTGGCTCGGGGTCATCCCCGGGGAGCAGGCTGAGCTGATCGACGCGGGCTAGTGCCTCGGCGAGCCCCTCCAGACGCACCCCGACCAGTCGGATGCGCACCCGCTGCAGCCCCAGAGCCGCATAGAGCTCACGAGCAGTGTGGTAGATCTCATGGGCGATATCGGTGGGACTGACCAAGGTTCGCGAACGAGTGACGGTCGTGAAGTCAGCGAAGCGGATCTTGATCGCGACGGTGCGCCCGGCCAGCCCCCGTGCACGCGCCCGGGCAGCGACCTTCTCGGCCAACCTCAGCAATTCCGCACCGATGAGTTCCGGGTCGTCGATATCGCGGGCGAACGTCTCCTCATTTCCGATGCTCTTCTCGGGAGCATCCGGGACGACTCGTCGGTCATCGCGACCCCAGGCGAGATCGTGCAGTCGCGCCCCCGCAGCCTGTCCCAGGGCACGGGTGAGGGTCTCGACCGGAGTGTCGGCGATGTCCCCGATCGTGCGTAGGCCGAGGGAGACCAGCCGCTCCTCCGTGCGGTCCCCCACTCCCCACAGGGCACCCACGGGCAGCGGGTGGAGGAAGTGCAAGATCTCGGCCTTCGGCACGACGAGCAGCCCATCGGGCTTGATAGCGGTCGAGGCCAGCTTCGCGATGAACTTCGTCGGCGCAACCCCCACACTGCAGGTGATGCTGGCCTCCTGCTCGACCCGGGCCCGGATCAATTCCGCGATCCGCGTCGGAGTGCCGAGGCGTCGCCGCGCTCCCCCGACATCGAGGAACGCCTCGTCGAGACTCAGCGGCTCCACCAGCGGGGTGATGGACGCGAAGATCGCCATGACCTGGGCACTGATGTCGGCATAGCGGGTGTGGTGGGGGGTGATGATGGTGGCGTCGGGAGCGATGCGCTTCGCTCGGGACATGGGCATCGCCGAATGCACTCCGAGTGCGCGCGCCTCATAGGTCGCCGACAGCACGACCCCTCGCTCTCCTCCACCGACGATGACAGGCCGACCTCGCAGATCCGGTCGATCGATGAGTTCGACGGAGGCATAGAACGCATCCATATCGACATGGAGGATCGTGCAGTCGGTGTCATCATCGCCGAGATTGCCCGCCGCACCGGGTCGGCCGATCTGACGCCGACTCATCGGGAAGCCCCGGGTAGCGCATAGGGATGCCGCACCGGGGTGACCGAGGATGCGCGCACACGCCCATTGTCGGGCATTGCAGTGTCGGGCATTGCAGTGTCGGGCATTGCAGTGTCGGACATTGCAGTGTCGGGCATTGCAGTGTCGAGGAGTTCGCGCGCCGCGGCGAGTCCGACTTCCTCGACCAACCGTTGCATGTCGTCGAGATCCCAGCAGCCCAGTGCACGGATGGAGATACCCCGGGGACCGGTGCGCCGGGTGATCCCGCAGACGAGCAGCGCCCGAGCGGAGAACACCGTCGCGGCATAGTCGCCCTGAACATCGTCGAAGAACGCCACATCGACCGGACCGGTGATGTCGTTCATCGTGACGAAGATGACCCGGCGACCACTGCGCACCGGTGGAGTCTGGGTGAGGATCATGCTGCCGGCGACGAGGATCCGCGCCCGGGAGCGGCAGGCGAGCAGATCGCGGGAGTGGGTGACTCCAAGTTCGTCGAGCAGCGGGGCATAGCGCGCCATGACGTGCTCGGTGACATCGAGGCCAAGGATGTCCATCTCGGCATGAACGCGCTCGATCGACGACATCTCGGGCAATCCGCTCGGCACGGGGATATCGGCGGTGCAGGTTTCGTCGAAACCGAGGGCAAGTTGCTCGACTGAGGCGCTCGCACCTCGACTCGTCCGCGGTCGGCTCGCTCGATCGAGATCGGCGGCCTGGAGCAACAGGTCCCGACGCGTGACCTGTCGGCCGCCGTCAGTTCGTCGGTCGGCGTCAGTTCGTTGGCCGGAGGGATCCCGGTGGGTCGAACGGTGGGTCGAATACAGCGAGTCGAAGGCCCCGGCGCGGATCAGACGTTCGGTGAGGGTGAGCGGCAGCCTGATCCGATGGTGGAAGTCGGCGAGTGAACGATAGGGCCGGTGGGTCACGATGCGGGCGACCTCCTCCTCGCCGAGACCGGAGACCTCGAGCAGGGACAACCGGATGGCGTATCCCCGGGCGTCAGGAAGGCGTGCCGGAGGTGCTGAACGCGAGGGGGCGGCCAACATCGCCGGTGGCAGTGCCGGATCAGGAGGGACCCGTTCCACCCGGTAGACCTCGTCGCTGATGTTGATGTCGAGACCGAGGACGGCGATGCCAAGACTGCGCGCATCGTCAAGAATCAGCCGCTTGGGGTACATCCCCGGATCGTGGGTGAGCACACCGGCGAGGAAGGCAGCCGGATGGTGAGCCTTGAACCACGCCGATTGATAGGTGGGCAGCGCGAAGGCCGCAGCATGGGCTTTACAGAAACCGAAGGACGCGAACGCTTCGAGGACCTCCCACACGGCAGCGACGGTGTCGTGGTCGTAGCCGTGTCGTTCGGCGGTCGGACGGAACCACTGCTCGATTTCGACACGCACCTCGGGGCTCTTCATCGCACGACGTGTCTCATCGGCCTCGGCGAGGGAGCAGCCGGTCATCGTGGCGATGATGCGCAGGACCTGTTCGTGGAAGACCACGACACCGTGGGTCTCGGCGAGGATCGGGCGCAGATCATCATGCAGATAGCGCGCGTCGCACCAGCCCTGTCGGGCGGAGAGGAACGGCGTGATCATGTCCGACTGCACCGGGCCGGGTCGGAACAGCGAGATATCGACGATGAGGTCACCGAAGGTCTCGGGTGAGAACTTGCCGATCAGTTCGCGCTGACCGGGCGACTCGATCTGAAAGCACCCGAGAGTGCGTGTCGATTGCACGAGAGCGAAGGCACCCTCATCGTCGAGCGGTAGCGCGTCGAGCTCGATGCGCTCACCCTCGATACGTTCGACCTCGTCGACGGCATAGGCAAGCGCGGATTGCATGCGCACTCCGAGCACGTCGAGTTTGAGCAGACCGAGGTGCTCTACGTCGTCCTTGTCGAAGGAGGACATCGGGTAGTCCGCGCCGCTGGATTCGATCGGGGTGCGATCGAGCAGGCTCGCATCGGAGATGATGACTCCGCAGGGATGCATCGCGAGGTGTCGCGGCAGGCCATCGAGACCTTCGACGAGGTCGAGCACCATGTCGAGTTCGCCACGCGCAGCAAGGCGGCCGATCCCGGATCGGTGGAGTTCGGGGAGTTCGGCGAGAACAGCACGCACCTGACGGGCGCGCACCCGAGGGAATGCTTTGGCGATCGCATCGATCTCACCGGGTGGCCAACCCAGCGCCGCACCGACATCGCGGATCGCGTGGCGCACCCGATAGGTCTCGGGCATCGATACCGTCGCGACACGTTCGGCGCCGAAGCGTTCGAAGATCGCGTCGTAGACCTCGAGCCGTCGCGCTGATTCGACATCGATGTCGATATCGGGCAGTTCGCGGCGAAGTGGGGTACAGAAGCGCTCCATGAGCAGACCGTGCTCAATCGGATCAACTCCGCTGATGCCGAGCAGATGCACGACGAGGCTGCCCGCACCCGAACCGCGTGCGGCGACTCGGATGCCGCGCGCACGGGTGAGATCGACAACCTCCGCGACGGTGAGAAAATAACTGGCGAATCGGAGAGTGGAGATCGTGCGCAGTTCAGTATCGAGGCGATCGCATGCCGCATCGAAGCGCCGACCGGTGTAGCGGTGCAATCCAGCGACGCATCGAGAGCGCAGGACCGTATCGGCATCATGCGCACCGCGTGGCAGCACCAGGGAGTCCTCGGGCACGAACACCTCGCCGATCCCCAGGTCGGCGGGAGTGAGCGCACACTCCTCGGCGAGTTCGGCGGCAGCCTGGAGCAAACCCTGGGCGACGTCGCCGGTCTTCCCTGCCGCTGCAGCGATCTCACCGGCGAGATCGGACATGAAGTCGGTGTCGGCGAGGAAACCCTGCGCGTTGGTGCGGTCACGGTGACGCTGATCGAGGGGCACCAGACGGCGTGCAGCATCGAGCACATC
>JBDQGZ010000027.1:0-17448 GCA_040265115.1 Candidatus Nanopelagicales bacterium | reverse complement strand
GCGTCGTGAGCATCGAGCACTCACCCGGGGTTCGCACGACCTATGAGCCGCTTCGCGTCCGGGTCCGAGCAGGCGAGACGGTCCGCGCCGGCGGCCTCATCGGTTGGGTCCAGCCAGACTCTCGCCACACCGAGGATCTGCACTGGGGTCTGCGAGTACGCGATCGCTATGTCGACCCGATGCTCCTGCTGCGTTCATCAGTTGTCTTGAAGCCAGCGCAGCCGGCTTCGCTCATGCACGCGGATGAGCTTGATCGATCGCGGCGCGCAGGCGATCCACCGACACGTGCGTGTAGATCTGCGTGGAGCCCAGCGATGCGTGCCCAAGCATTTCCTGCACAGCCCGCAGATCCGCACCACCCTCGAGCACATGGGTCGCCGCGGAATGTCGGAGACTGTGCGGGCTGATCCTCGATCCGGGAATGGCACGTCGAGCCGCCTGGTCGACGACCGTGCGCACTGTCCTCGCATCGATTCGACCACCCCGGACACCGAGGAACAGCGCCGATGCCGAGTGCGGTGCCACCAGGTGGGGGCGCGCCTCATCGCACCATCGAGTCAATGCCGATGCGGCCGGAACACCGAACGGAACGATGCGCTCCTTCGCACCCTTTCCCATGACTCTCAGCGTTCGACGTTCTCGATCGACATCCCCAAGGTCGCAGGCCACGAGTTCCCCCACGCGAATGCCCGTGCCATAGAGCACCTCGATGATGGCGTGATCCCGCATGGCGATGGGATCCCCGTCCTCAGCGGCATGAGCGGTGTCGACGAGCAGAGCGTCAGCTTCGGTTCTGGTCAAGACCGTGGGCAATCCGCGATGCAGTCTCGGGCTCGCCAACCGGGCGCCGAAGTCGGCCGGGGTCATGCCTCGTTCGTGCATCCATCGGGTGAATCCACGCGCAGCTGCAGAACGCCGGGCCAGCGACGACCGTGACGCGCCCTCTGCCGTCTGAGTCGCCAGCCAGCCCCTGAGCAGGGTGAGGTCCAGTTCCACAGGATCGGTCACTCCGCGGGTGGACGCGTAGCGGAGAAGATCCTCGACATCCCCCCGATAGGCCCGCACCGTGTGAGCGCTTCGTCCCTGTTGACCGGCCAAATGCAGGCACCATCGCTCGAGCGCGTCAGCGCTTCGGGGTGGTAGTGACGATGCCTCCATCGCACCATCGTGACGCGTAGCATCATCAGTTCACGGCAGGGCACGCCGAGCATCCGCTCAGCCCGACGTGCTGCGCCAGCCGTCACCGCTCCTGTGCGCGAGGCCGGCCGACTCCAGCAAACCCACGGCGACGAGGACCTCCGTGGGCGGCATGCCGGTGCGTGCCGATAGACGCTGCAGCGGTGTCGCACGACGTGGACTGAGGACGGCGAGTACGCGCCCTTCTCGGGTCTGGTCACCTAGCGCCATCGCCCCTCTCAGACTCGGCGTCGATTCCGGCATCCCTGATACGTCCGGGAGTGAATCTCCGACACGCTCCACATCGCTCCCGTCCTCATCGAATCTGGTGAGCATCGCCTCCACGTCATCGGCGTTCGAGACGAGGATCGCCTCTTGATCCCGCAGAAGGTCGTGGCAGCCCGCCGACATCGCCGAGGTCACCGGACCGGGGAACGCCATGACCGGACGCAGGAGCGAGGATGCCTCACCTGCTGTGGTGCGACTGCCGGAACGGGAGGCGGCCTCGACGACCACGGTGCCTCGGGTGAGTGCGGCGATAAGACGATTCCGCAGCAGGAATCGTTGGCGAAGCGCTGCCGCACCCGGGGCGGCCTCGCTGATGAGAGCGCCCGAGCCCACCATGCGGCTCAGGAGTGGCTCATGCGAGCGCGGGTAGGCGTTGTCGACCCCGCCCGCGAGGACACAGGCCGAGGCACCGCCCGCATCGAGCGCGCCTCGGTGGGCGGCCGCGTCGATGCCGAAGGCACCACCGGACACCACCAGCCAGCCCCGATCCGCCAAGGCTGAGGCCACGGAGCGGGCCAGCATTTCGCCGTACGAGGTGGCCGATCGTGCGCCGACGATTGAGACCGATCGCACGAGCAGCAGACGAAGATTGGCCTCTCCACGCACCCACAAACCCAGCGGTGCCCGGGATCCGAGATCGTCGAGCTGGGTGGGCCACTGCGCATCACCGGGTATGACCAGGCGTGCACCGCACACCTCGGCTGCCTGGATATCTCCCTCGACCGCCGCATGCACGTCCTGGACTCCGTCCGGCAGGCGTGAGCGCATCGTGGCCACACCCCGCAGCAGACTCGATCCCCGCAGAATGGATTCGGCCACCTCAACGGCACCGCGTACGGCCACTTCATCGACGACTCGCGTATCCCCCGGTTCGCAGGCCCTGAGCAACAGCATCCGCGATGCGCGCTCCTCATCGATCACACCGCCCACCCCCAGGCTTCTCCGCGCAGCGACATCGCGTAGCCGATGTCATCCCGGCCCGGCCGGTCCCGTCCCGCGAGATCTGCCAGCGTCCAGGCCACCCGGAGCACACGATCGGCACCCCGCAGGGTGAGGGCGCCGGAATCGAAAGCACGGTGGAGCACCTGCTGCCCCTCCGTTGTCGGTGGAAAGCGACAGCGAAGAGTCGGACCCGGCATCTGTCCGTTCAGTTTCACCACCTGACCATCGATGCGGCGCTCCTCGCGCCAGCGGTGCTCGGCTCGCTCACGTGCCACCCGCACGCGCTCGGCCACCGGAGCAGACTTCTCGGCCTCCGCTCTGAGGTCGGCGACGCTGGGCCGATCGAGAATCAGTCGCAGATCGATGCGATCGAGCACCGGGCCCGAGAGCCGAGACGCGTATCGACGCCGCTGTGCAGGCGAGCAGGTGCAGTCACGACCTCGCCCCATTCCGTGGCCACACGGGCAGGGATTCGCGGCGATCACCAGGTGAATTCCTGCAGGAAGCACGACGTTGACGTCCGCACGATGCACCTCGATCTGACCGCGCTCCAGCGGCTGCCTCAGGGCCTCGAGCACCCGAGAGTCGAATTCGGGTGCCTCATCGAGGAACAACACACCGTGATGGGCGAGGGTGATGGCTCCGATGCGCACCTTTCCCGACGCACCACCACCGGTGATGGAGACCGGAGATGCACTGTGATGCGGAGCCTCGAAGGGTGGCGTTCGGATCAATCCGGAATCGATCTGTCGTCCAGCACTCGATGAGATCGAGGTGACCTCGAGTGCCGCTTCATCGCCGAGGCGGGGCAACAACCCGGGCAGCCGTTCAGCGAGCAAAGTCTTGCCTACCCCGGGAGTGCCGATCATCGAGAGGTGATGCCCACCGGCAGCCGCGATCTCCAAGGCCTTGCGAGCCTCGTACTGCCCCCGAACATCGGCGAGATCGGGCGCGCTCGTGGCCGGTGGTGTGGACTCACTATGCCCCGGCGGGTCCGGCCACGGCGCATCCCCCCGTAGGGCATCGATGAGCTGTCGAAGGTGTGCGATCCCCACAACCTCTACCCCGGGCAACAGTGCCGCCTCACCAGCGTTCGCTGCCGGCACGATGAGCCTGTCGATTCCGGCTTCGCGGGCCGCGAGTGCCGCGGCGATCACACCGGGAACCGGGCGAACTGAACCATCGAGCCCCAGTTCGCCGATGACCAGGCACCCTGCGACCGCAGCGACGGGCACCTGATCGGTGTCGGCCAAGATCGAGATCGCCATGGGGAGGTCGAGACTGGAGCCGCGCTTGTGCCACGAAGCCGGGAGCAGGGCGATGGTGATCCGGGTCCGCGGCCATTCCGCCTCGGAGTTGACCACGGCAGCGCGCACGCGCTCGCGGGCCTCATTCACCGCGCGCTCGGCGAGGCCGACCAGGGTCACTCCGGGAATGCCGCTGCTGACATCGGTCTCCACATCGACCAGGCGCGCTTCGACTCCGATCAACACCGCACCACAGGTGCGCGCGACCATCAGGCCACGTCCCTGAGGTGTTCCAGGATCGGTTCGTCATTGCGCGGTTGCAGGATTCCGATCGCGTCGATGCGGATCGCAGCCGGATGAACCCCCCGCTCTCGGATCCATTCGAAGGCTAACCGATGCAGGCGACGCAACTTGATCGGCGTGATCGCCTGGATCGGATTGCCGAAGCCCTCCGTCGAGCGAGTCTTCACCTCGCAGATGACCAGCACGTCACCGTCGCGCGCGACGATGTCGATCTCCCCGATCCGGCAGCGATAATTGCGTTCGAGAACGACCAATCCACTGCGGCGCAGATAGTCCGCTGCCAGTTCCTCACCGAACCGCCCGAGTGCATCCTTTGCACGCATACCCTCACCTCCGCCAACGAGGGTGGGTGATGCGTCTCCTCGGCCCCAGACCGATGCGGCTGGGTGGGGACAGCCGGTTCTCTAGCAGCCCTGGGGATGAATCGGGGTTACCCCGAAGCTGCGCCGGTGCAATGGGGTCGGCCCCAGTTCGCGCAGCGCCCGTCGATGCTCCTCGGAGCCATAGCCAACGTTGCGATCCCACCCGTATTCCGGATGGCGACCACTGAACTTCCGCATGGTGTCGTCGCGAGCCACCTTCGCCACAATGCTGGCCGCAGCCACCGATGAGCAACTTCGATCTCCGCCCACACGCGTGAGAACGCCGAATTCCGGAACGCTCGCGCCGAGCGCCGGACTCAGGAAGTCGTAGCTCCCGTCGAGCAGGATCGCGCCCGGCATGCGGTCGAGCGCGCTGAGGGCGCGCACGGCCGCGCGCTGCATCGCCGCCATGATGCCGACCTCATCGATCTCCGCAGCGCTCGCTTCTCCGAGAGCAACGCTGATCGCCCAACGTCGAACCAGCGGCTCCAGTCGCTCCCGGGCGGCTCGGCTGAGCTCCTTGCTGTCCCGGATACCTCGAGGTGCGGTCGGTGTCGTCCGATCGACGACGACCACCCCGATCGTCACCGGGCCCGCGATCGCACCACGGCCGACTTCGTCGATCCCTGCCACGCTCGGCGCTCCCGAGGACAGCAGGGCACGTTCACTGCGCAAGCTGGGCACCATTGCCCGACGCCGAGGCGACGCAGAACGGTGACCCACCTCTACCGTCGAGACGATTAGTCGGCGGAGCCGGTCTGAATCGACACCGGACCGAGCCGGTCCAAGGGCCAGGCGATGAACACGACGCGTCCCTCGATCGCGGAGAGCGGCACCGCGCCATTGCTGAGGTCGAGGTGATAGCGAGAGTCGCGGGCGACGGAACGGTCATCGCCGAGGACGAAGACATATCCTTCTGGGACGACGACGTCGAAGAACACCTGATCCGTGGGCACCCCGGGCGCCAAGTAGGGCTCGATGAGTGGCACTCCGTCGAGTTCGAGTCGGCCGTCGGCGTCGCAGCAGGCGATGCGCTGACCACCCGTGGCGACCGCCCGCAAAATCATGAGGTCCTCATCCGAGGGGGTGGCGAGGCCCAGACGAGACAGCCCATTGCGCCACCATGAGGTCGAAGAGGACATCGAGGATGACGAGTCGGCGGCATCATCGTTCAGCGGCGACCACCCCACCGGGCCGCGGAAGGCGACGACCTCCCCCCTCGCCGTTCCCCCGAGTCGGGTCGGAAGGGCCGAAACGACCACTCGCTCACCGGACTGCAGGGTGTTCGCCATAGACCCATCGGTGATCGTCGCCGGGGCACCGAGGTACGTCCGGATGGCCAGGCTCGCGAGAACAGCAACAAGGAGGATGGCGACAGCCTCGATGACCCAGCGGAGAGGCCGCGACATACCGCGCCACCATCCAGAGTTTGAGGGAGCAGCGTGGCGACCGCGAGGGGCGTCCTCGCGCTCATCAGCACCTGCCGTGCCCGCCTCCGTCGGCTCATCCCAGGGCAGGCGACCGTGCAGGGTGTCGTCGAGTTCGTCCCCCGTGCCGCTCACCGGGCGAGCCATGGCACCTCCTCGGGGACACCCCCAGTTGCCGGCGAGGCCGTCGTCGGGACCGCAGAGAAGGAATCGGGAATCGGCAGAAATTGAGCGCGGTCGAGGGGCCACACGATCGCGAAGGCACGCCCGATCACCCGGTCGACGGGCACCATTCCGCCACCGGGATCACCGAGATGCGCCCGGGAATCAGCCGAGGCCGAACGATGGTCGCCCATGACCCATAATCGGCCCTCGGGGACAAGGACATCGAAGTTCTGCTTGCTCGGCGGATTACCCGGATAGAGATACTCAGATTCTTCGAGGGGTACGCCGTTGACCGTGATGGCTCCGTCGGCGTCACAGCACACCACCCTGTCTCCGCCCACGCCGATGACGCGCTTGATGAAGTCCCGATCGCTCGGTGGCGCAACTCCTACGATTTCACCGAGGAAACGCACGACCTGCCCGATCGGGCTCACCTCGGGCTCGACACGTTCGCCGGAGATGAACGACCCGGTGCCGTCGAAGACAATGACGTCGCCGCGCTCGATCGGGCGTAGCCGGTAGACCACCTTGTTCACCAGGACGCGATCACCCACCTGCAGCGTCGGCTCCATCGACCCGGACGGAATATAGAACGCCTGGACCAGGAACGTCTTGACCAGGAAGGCGACGAGGAATGCGCCGACGATGAGGAGCGGGAACTCCAGCCAGCCCGGGATCGACCACCGTGTCCGGGCTTGCTCATCAAGTGTCGCCGGCTCGCTGCCGGTGACCGGAGCCTGCTCCGGGTGGTCGGTGTCTTCGCCGGGGCTTTCGCTCACGCGACCGACCCTAGACCGAGGTGCACAGCGATGCCGGTCACGACCCGCACAGGCAGTTGCGGTCACCGGTCCGCACCGAGCCCGCGAGGTGGATCATCACGCTTCGGCGGGTGCGTTCTCGCGCTTCTCGCGGATCTTGGCGGCCTTGCCGCGCAGTCCACGCAGGTAGTACAGCTTGGCCCGGCGAACATCACCGCGGCTGACAACCTCGATCTTCTCGATGATGGGGGTGTGCACCGGGAAGGTGCGCTCCACGCCCACGCCGTAGGAGATCTTGCGGACAGCGAAGGTCTCGCGGACGCCGTCGCCGGAGCGGGCAATCACAACGCCCTGGAAGACCTGAACACGCGTCTTATTGCCCTCGACCACGCGGACGTGCACCTTGACGGTGTCTCCGGGGCGGAAGTCGGGGATGCCATCGCGTAACGAGGCGGAATCGAGATCGTCGAGGGTCTGCATGGCTGTCTACTTCCTGCAAGCGCCACAGGTCGCCCGCGATGTGAGTGGGGCTGGAGCGAGGCTGACCACGCGGTGGCCGGCCCTGGGCTTCGGATCAGGAGGAGGGTCCCCTGTGGCGGACACTCTCCTGGTCGCCGCAAAGCGACGAAGCCGCATTAGTGTGCCACACCCGCTCAGTCCGGAGCGCCACCGGAGTACAGATCAGGTCGCATCCGCTGGGTTCGACGCTTCGCTTGATTGAGCCGCCAGGCCGCGATCGCTGCGTGGTTCCCGCTCAGCAGGACGTCCGGCACCTCAAGATCCCGCCACACCGGCGGCCGTGTGTAGACCGGGCCCTCCACGAGGGCCGCCTCGCTGGCGAGGTCGTCGATGGCGAGCGTGAAGGAGTCGTCCACCACACTGTCGGCATTGCCGACGACTCCGGGCAGGAGCCGGGTCACCGCCTCCACGATCACCAGCGCTGCCGCCTCGCCCCCCGCGAGGACGTAGTCACCGATCCCCACTTCAGCCACCTCGACCTGCTGGGCGTAGTGCTGCATCACGCGGGAATCAATGCCCTCGTAGCGCCCGCAGGCAACCACGAGGTGTTCACGGGTGGACCAGGAGTGTGCGGTGGCCTGATCAAACCTTTGCCCCGAAGGTGTGGGCACGACGAGCAACGATTGCGGAGACAGAAGGCGGTCAAGCATGACCCCCCAGGGCTCAGGGGACATCACCATGCCCGGTCCGCCGCCATAGGGTTCGTCATCCACACTTCGATGCCGTCCGGTGGCGGCGTTGCGAAGGTCATGGACGTCGATCGTCACCAGTCCGTCTTCACGCGCCTTACCTACCAGCGACAACTGCAGCGGGGACAGGTAGTCCGGAAAAATGGACACAATGTCGATGCGCACAGATCTCGACCCCTTAATCCCTCGAGCCTGATCCGCCTGGGCCGTCGGTCTCGATCAGGCCCGGAGGCGGGGTCACCGTGACACGTCCCGCACTCATATCGATATCCGGCACGAACTCGTGGACGAGCGGGAGCAACCAGGACGAGCCCTCCTCCGGGGCGATCGAGAGAAGATCCTGACCCGGAAGGTGAACGACCTCATCGACTACCCCGAGTTCGATCCCCGATTTGTCGATTACTCGGCACCCGATCAAGTCGGAGTCGTAGTACTCCTCATCGCCGGCCGGAGCCTCTCCCGGAAGGCGCTCGACCTCGAGGATCGTGCCACGCAATGCTTCCGCCTGAGTGCGATCCACGACACCCTCGAAACCCACGAGAAGGCCACCACCGTGCGGTCGTGCTGTCTCGACGATGAGCGATGGCCCTGTGGAGGTCAGCAAGGACGCACCAGGAAAGAAGCGCTCTTCGGGTTCATCGGTGCGCACCTCGACGGTGACCTCACCGCGTATGCCATGGGCCTTGCCGATGCGGCCGACCACGACTCGCATGGGACCGGTGTCGCTCAGCGCTCGTTCTCGTCGAGGAAGTCCACCCGCACGGCACGGCCATTATTCAAAGCCGTGACCACCGTGCGCAGCGCGCCGGCAGTGCGACCGGAACGACCGATCACTCGACCCATGTCGTCGGGGTGAACACGCACAGCGAGCGCCGTTCCCCTGCGTGAGGACTTCTCTCGGACGTTCACATCGTCGGGGTTATCCACGATGCCGCGCACGAGATGGCCGAGGGCCTCCTCGAGCACGTCCTAGCCCTCGGCTTTCGGCTGGTCACCTTCGGCCGCCGCCTCAGCCGCGACATCGGCATCACCGGCAGCGTCTGCGATGGCTTCTGCCTCGGCGACGACCTCCGCCTCAGCGGCAGCTTCGGCAGCGGCCTCGACAGCAACCTCAGCGACGACCTCCGCGACGGCCTCCTCAACCACGTCGGCTGGGGCATCTGCCTTCGCCTCCGGTGTCTCCTTCGGCGTGAGGACCGGGGTCTTAGGCTCATCGGCAGCTTCGGCAGCAGCCTTCTCGTAAGCGGCCGAGCGCGACGGCTTCTCCGGTGCCACCTCGAGGGTGCCCTCCGCCCCGGGGAGTCCCTTGAACTTCTGCCAGTCCCCGGTCACCTTGAGCAGCGCGAGAACGGCCTCGGTTGGCTGTGCGCCGACGCCGAGCCAGTGCTGCACCCGATCGGAATCGATGCGGATCAGGCTGGGGTTCTCCAGCGGCTGATAGATGCCGATCTCCTCGATGGCACGGCCATCGCGGCGCTTGCGGGCATCAGCGATGATGACGCGGTACTGGGGTGCGTGGATCTTGCCTACGCGCTTGAGCTTGATCTTGACGGCCACGTGCTGTGGTGCTCCTCATTGGTTGGTTTGGCTGGCACCACCGCGAGCACGTGGGGCGTGCTGTGCGTGGTGAGCCTGATCATCGGCCGGTCGGGAGGTGAGAGGGGCCGCCCACCGGCATGACCGGCCCAGTGTGCCAGATGCCGCAGGGTGCGGCGCAGGCCGGGCGGTCTAGCCGAGCAACTTGCGGATGTCCTCCGGCAGTTCGAGGTCGGCGGGATCCATCACGGCCGGGGGCGCCTCCGCGGCGACCGGTGCCTCGAGGGCTGCCCGCTCCTGCTCCGCGCGCTTCGCGGGGTTTCCACTGCGTGACTTCTTTCCCTTCGGCTGAGTGCGCCCCGAACGGCCCTTCGACTTCTTTCCGCCTCCCCCACCCGGCATGCCCGGCATGCCCGGCATGCCCGGCATACCCGGCATTCCGCCCTTGCCTCCGCGCATGCTCCGCATCATCTTCTGGGCTTCAGCGAACCTCTCCACGAGCGAGTTCACATCGGAGACCTGGGTGCCCGAGCCCTTGGCGATCCGAGCACGCCGGGAGCCATTGAGGATCTTCGGGTCGGCCCGCTCAGCGGGCGTCATCGACTGGATGATCGCCGCGACCCGATCGAGTTCTCGCTCATCGAGGTTGTCGAGTTGGGCCTTGGCCTCCCCCATGCCGGGCAGCATGCCCAGCAACTTGCCGAACGAGCCCATCTTCTTCACGGCCTGCATCTGGGACAGGAAATCTTCGAGGGTGAAGTCTTCGCCCGAGCTGACCTTGCGAGCCATCTTCTCGGCCTGCTCAGCGTCGAAGACACGCTCGGCCTGCTCGATCAGGGTGAGCATGTCGCCCATATCGAGGATCCGCGACGCCATGCGGTCGGGATGGAAGGTCTCGAAGTCCTCGAGCTTCTCACCGGTGGAGGCGAACAGGATCGGCCGGTCGGTCACCGTGACGATGGACAGCGCGGCACCACCGCGGGCATCACCATCCAACTTCGTGAGAACGACCCCGTCGAAACCGACACCGGCGGCGAATTCCTCTGCCGTACGGACCGCGTCCTGGCCGATCATCGCGTCCACAACGAGGAGGACCTCATCGGGATTGACGGCGTCTCGAACACCGCGCAGTTGTTGCATCAGCTCCGCATCGATAGCCAGTCGCCCCGCCGTGTCGACGATCACGATGTCGTGCAGCGTGCGCTCCGCGTGGTGCAGTGAATCACGCGCAACCTCGACCGGGTCCCCGACGCCGTTGCCAGGCTGAGGCGCATAGACGTCGACACCCGCCCGTTCACCAACAACCTGCAACTGGTCGACCGCGTTCGGACGCTGCAGGTCCGCCGCGACGAGGAGGGGGGTGTGTCCAGTCTGCTTGAGGTGATGCGCCAACTTGCCCGCGAGCGTTGTCTTGCCGGCACCCTGGAGACCCGCGAGCAAGATCACCGTCGGCGGAGTCTTCGCGAACCGCAGTCGGCGAGTGTCGCCACCGAGGATTGCGATGAGCTGCTCGTGAACGATCTTGACGACCTGCTGACCAGGATTAAGGGCCCCGGACACCTCGGCTGACATCGCCCGCTCGCGCACCGCGGCGGTGAAGGCTCGCACCACCGGGAGGGCGACGTCGGCGTCCAGCAGGGCGATACGGATCTCACGGAGGGTCTGCTCGATGTCCGCCTCGGACAGTCGCCCCTTGCCCCTGAGGCCTTTGAACGTCGAGGCAAGGCGATCGGAGAGCGAGGCGAACATCACCCCAGACTAGTCCCCGGCGCTGTGCAACGTCGCGAGCACCGTGGTCCGCACCGCAGCCAGATGGTCCGCACCCAGCGGACCCCCATCCGGACGCCGGAGGTAAAAGACATCGACCACCTCCGAGCCAAGAGTGGACACGCGCGCGGAGGTGACATACGCGCCCGCCGCCGACAGTGCGGAACCGATCCTGTGGAGCAGCGCCGGTTCGTCGTGTGCACGCACCTCCAGCACGTCGTACCGCGCACTGGCATCCGGGATGATTTCCACCCACGCGGTGACCGCTGGTGCCTCAGTGCCCGACTGTCTCTCCGCGAGCCTGCGGGATATATCGAGATCACCGGAGAGAGCCCGGACTAGATCATCTCGCAACCGCTCCAGTGGCGGAGGTTCGCCGTAGAGCGGTGTGACTCGCCATCGACTGAGAACCCGATCACCGTGAGAGGTCGAGTCCGCGCTCCGCACCTGGAGTCGGTGAACAGCGAGCACTCCAGCCACCGTGGCCAGGAGTCCCAGTCGATCATCCGCCACGATCGTGAGAGTGCATTCGCCATCACTGTCCACCGGCTCTAGCGCAACATTGATCCCCGGACGATCCAGCAGTTCGACCTCAACGAGGCTCAATTCGCCCTCCGGGGTTCGGTCTTCCGTTGGCACCGCTGAGCCGAGCAGGACGGCGTGCACCCGGCGAACCAGCGTGTCGATGAGGCCCTTCTTCCACTCGCTCCAAGCTGCGGGACCGGTGGCTGCCGCATCGGCTTCGGTCAGCGCATGCAGCAGGTCGAGGGTGTCGACGTTGCCGATCGCATCCGCCACCTTCTCGATCGTGGCGGGATCGTCCAGGTCGCGTCGCGTGGCCATGTCGGGCAGAAGCAGGTGGTAACGCACCATGTCCACCAGGACCTCGGTGTCGTGCGCGTCAAATCCCAGCCGCGGAGCGATATCGGCTACGAGTTCGACTCCGATGTCCGTATGGTCTCCTGGGCGAGCCTTACCGATGTCGTGCAACCACGCACCCACGAGCAGCAGATCAGGCCGGGCCACCCGGCGCACGTACGCGCTCGCATTCGCGGCAGTCTCGATCAGATGTCGATCAACGGTGTAGGTGTGCAGCGGATTGCGCTGGGGTGCGGAACGGACCACCGACCACTCCGGGAGCAATCGCTCCGGGATCCCCGCCGCATCCAGGGCCTCCCAGACCGGCACGAGCCCACGCCCAGCGCCGAGGAGTGAGACTAGGGAATCCCGCGCACTGCGCGGCCATGGCTCGGGGATCGGTCCCCCACGCGACGCCAAGCGCTGAACTGCAGACGGCGACAGGGGCAGCCCCGCCTGCGCTGCCGCAGCCGCAGCACGAAGCACGAGGGCGGGATCTCGCTCCGGTCTGGCCGACTCCGCCAAGGTGACCTCACCTTCGTGGACGACCACTCCCTCGGAGAGGGGCACTCGCTCGGGACCGATACGTCGTACCCGACGGCGCAGAAGGGATCGTCGAGGTCGCGTCGTGATGCGATCGACTCGATGCCACATCACATCCGAGGCGTACGCCACGGTGCGAGCGGACGAGGACACCGAGCGGAGCAACTCATCGGCATCCGCGAAACCCAGCCGCTCTGCGACTGCCGGCTGCTCCTGAAGCGTCAATCGGTCCTGTGGCCGCTGCCGCTGCAAGCGCTGGTGCTCATGCAGAGCATCACGAACGGAACCAATGTGTGCGTGTGCATCCGCTAGGCCAGTGCGGGGGACATCGGTCACCCAGGACGCAGCAACCGCACGCAGCACAGTGGCATCGCGCAATCCCCCGTAGGCCTCCTTGATGTCCGGTTCCAACACGTGGGCAAGATCCCCATAGCGTTCCCGTCGGTGTCGCACACTGTCGTGCAACTCCCCGAGACGCTTCGGCGCGAGAGCACGCCAGTCAGCGAGGACCGAGGACCGAAGTGCTGTGACGGCATCTTCGTCCCCGGCGACGCATCGAGCGTCCAGGATTCCTAGGACCACCCGGAGATCCTCCGTTGCAAGGCGGCGAGCCTGCGCCGGGGTACGCACACTGTGGTCGATCCGGACACCGGAGTCCCATGCCGGGTACCAGAGCCGATCGGCGATCTGCGCTGCCTCTCCATCCACTGACTCGGGAAGAAGGAGCAGCAGGTCGATGTCGCTTCCAGGAGAGAGCTCGCAGCGGCCGTAGCCGCCGATCGCCACCAGCGCGCCCCCGACGTCACCGGCGCCGCTCATCTCGAACAGGTCCTGTAGCCAGCGATCAGTGGTGTCGGTCAATCGGGTGCGACGCTCGATCGCGGACATGGAGGGGTCATCGACGATCGCTTCTCGCGCCTGGCGGTAGGACGCTGTCGCCCGATCTGGGTCCATGACACGACGAACCGGGGAGGGGGGATCCGTGGTGCTCATGCGATCCCTCCTCCCCGGCTCGATTCGTCGTGTCGTTCCTATCGTGTGTCCGGTCGCGTTTCGGCCTACAGAGCGTCGACGCCCTGTTCACCGGTGCGAACCCGGGTGATGCTCTCCACCGGGGTCACCCAAACTTTGCCGTCACCGATCTTTCCGGTGTGGGCGCTGGCGACGATCGCCTCGACCACTCCAGGGGCATCGGCATCGTCCACGACGAGTTCGATGCGCACCTTCGGAACGAGATCGACCGTGTACTCAGCACCTCGATACACCTCGGTGTGACCGCGCTGGCGGCCGAAGCCGCTGGCCTCCATGACGGTCATGCCATGGATTCCGCGCTCCTCGAGCGCCGTCTTGACCTCCTCGAGCTTGAACGGCTTGACGATGGCTGTGACGAGCTTCATCTACTTCCCCTCTCCCTCGAGTGCGCCTTTGCCGACACCAGCGAAGATACCGCCGCCACCGGAGTCCCCGAGCTCGTATGCGGTCTCCGCATGCTCGGCGAGATCGATACCGCCGGTCTCCTGCTCCCCATCCACTCGGATGCCGATGATCGCCTTGAGAACGAGCGCGATGATCGCGGCGATGATGAGCGAGTAGAACAGGACTCCGAATGCGGCAATGGCCTGAACGGCGAGCAGGTTGAGGCCGCCACCGAAGAACAGCCCCGTGCTGGCACCGTCGCCGAACACGTCGGAGGCCACAAAGCCCAGCATCAGGGTTCCCACGAGACCACCGACGAGGTGCACGCCGACGACGTCGAAGGAATCGTCGTATCCGAGCTTGTACTTCAGCGTGACCGCGAGGGCGCAGAGCACGCCGGCGATCAGGCCGATGAGCACAGCCGCGAGCGGGGTGACATTGGCGCATGCCGGTGTGATGGCCACGAGGCCGGCAACGACACCGGAGGCGGCGCCGAGGCTGGTGGCGTGACCATCACGGATCTTCTCCACGATCAGCCAGGCGATGCCTCCGGCACAGGTTGCCACGAGGGTGTTCGTCGCAGCGAGGGCAGCAACGCCATCCGCCGCGTAGGCCGAACCCGCGTTGAAGCCGAACCAACCGAACCACAGCAGGCCGGCACCGAGCATCACCATCGTGAGGTTGTGCGGGCGCATCGGTGTCCGCGGCCAGCCGAGCCGGCGACCCAGGATGATGGCCAGCGCAAGCGCTGCTGCACCCGCATTGATGTGAACGGCCGTTCCACCAGCGAAGTCGATGACCTCGGCACCGCCGACGTTCAACTGGCCGATCCAGCCATCGCCCCAGACCCAGTGGGCGACCGGGAAGTACACCAGCGATGCCCACACCGCACCGAAGATCAGCCACGCGCCGAACTTCATGCGATCAGCCGCCGCACCGGCGATCAGGCCCACCGTGAGGCAGGCGAACATCGCCTGGAAGGCAACGTCGACCATGGGCGGGAAACCGTCCCCACCGACGCTGATCAACTGAGCCGTGCCGAAGTAGTCGGTGAAACTACCCACGAAGTTTCCAGATGTGGAGCCGTAGGCCATCGAGTACCCGTAGAGGATCCACAGAATGCCCACGATGAAGGTCGACGAGATGACCATCATGAGCATGTTAAGAACGGACTTCGACCTGTTCATTCCTCCGTAAAAGAACGCCAGGCCGGGAATCATGATGAAGACCAGCGCGGTTGACGTCAGCAACCATGCGGTCGTTCCGGTGTCGAGCTCCATACGCGCCACACTCCCTAGGATTCAAGCTGTCGGGTTCTGCTCACCGATTCCTACGTGCGATCACCTTCGCCTCACGTTTTCGGTATGTGGGAGCACGCTGCCGTGAGCATGTTTCAGCGCTGATAGCCGACGTGTTAACGCAGCGTGACATTCGTGGGGATTGTGTTACGAGCGTGTGACCTGAGCCCCTATGGAGCCGGATAGACGTCGATCTCGGTCGCCTTCACCGCGAGCCAGGCTGACGCCCCCGGGACAAGGCCGAGTGTCGCGACGGAGGTGGCAGTCACATCGACCAGGAGACCGGGTTCCCCCGCGAAGACCACCCTGACACGGTCGCCTATCTCCTCGAGCCCTTCGACTCGCGCGATCCAGGAGTTGCGCGCACTCCCCTCCGGTTGGTGCTGGTGCACGGTCACGGCGGACGGTCTGATCGTCGCGAACACAGGACCCTCGGTCGACGAGGCGATGATCAACTCACCACCCGAGTCGAGTCGCATCCGGCCCTCGTGGGCCGATCCCCGGAGAAGGTTGACTCCCATCAGGGCGGCCACGTAGTCCGAGGCGGGGCGCGCGGCCACGTCTTCGACCGACCCCGACTGCGCCACCCGACCTCCTTCGAGGACACAGATGTGATCAGCGAGAACCAGAGCCTCGAGCGGCTCGTGTGTCACCAGCAGGGCAACGCCAGGGAAAGCAGCCAACTTGCGCGACAACTCGCCGCGCATCCGAGTCTTCGTCCCTGCGTCGAGTGCGGCGAGGGGTTCGTCGAGCAACAGCGCCTCTGGTTTCGTGGCCAACGCCCGGAGCACGGCGACACGTTGCGCCTGTCCCCCGGACAACTGGGCCGGACGCCGTGATGCCAACTCACTCAGGTCGAACTCGGCCAACCACTCACGCGCTGCCTGGCGAGCGACCTGCCGGGTCTCGCCTCGGGATTGCACCCCGAAGGCGATGTTGTCCAGCACGCTCAGGTGGGGGAAGAGCAGATAATCCTGGAACACCATGCCCACAGGTCGCTTCTCTGCAGGCACGAAGATCCTGCGGCCATCATCAAGGATCCGATCGCCGAGTCGGATCAGTCCCTCCTGGATCGACTCGAGTCCGGCGATCGCTCTCAGCAGTGTGGACTTGCCGGATCCATTGGGCCCCACGATGGCGGTCACCCTTCCGGCTCTCGCCGTGAGTGTCGATGACAGTTCGAAGTCGCCTCGGCTGACTCGCATATCGATGTAGAGATCGCCCACAGCCTGCGTATCGGAGTTCATCGTCGCCCCCCGGGGCGCAACCACTGATCGCGCAGGATGAGCAGGATGAACACACAGGTCGCCAACAGCACGACACTCAAGGCGATCGCCGCATCCCGATCCGTGTCGAGCAGTGTGTAGATCGCAAGTGGCATCGTCTGCGTTCGTCCCGGGAAATTGCCGGCGAAGGTGATCGTCGCGCCGAATTCCCCGAGCGCTCGGGCCCAGGCGAGGAGCGCGCCGGCGATGAGGCCCGGTGCGATCAGGGGAAGTGTCACGCGAGTGAGAACCCTCATGCGCGAGGCCCCCAGGGTCATCGCCGCATCTTCGAATCGTCGATCCATCCCCCGCAGCGCACCTTCCACCGTGAGGACGAGGAACGGCATGGCGACGAACGCCTCGGCGATGACGACACCGGCGGTGGTGAAGGGCAGTGATAATCCGGTCAATTCCTCCAGTGGTTGCCCGATGATGCCGCGACGACCCAACGCGGTGAGCAAGGCGGTGCCGCCCACGACGGGGGGTAGCACGAGTGGAAGTAGTACGAGAGCCCGGACGACTGGACGTCCCGGGAAGTCGATCCGGGCGAGCAACCAGGCGAGGGGAACTCCGAAGACGATCGCGATCGCCGTGGCCGCAAGCGAAGTGATCAATGACAACCGCAGGGCCGTGACGGTGACTTCGCGGGTGAGGAGATCCGGAAGTCGCGTCCACGCGGTGTCCGCGAGCAATCCGAACAGGGGGATCAAGAGAAACAGCATCGCCACGATGGCGAGCGGGATGATGATCCACGGTGTTCGGTGGGTTCGCCGGCGATTACGTCGCGTCAGGACACCCGTTGTCATGACGCTGGTCCGAATCCGTCAGCGGCCAAGATGGATTGCGCTTGCTCCCCGAGCACGAAGTCGATGAATCGCTGTCCCGCCTC